>CALQIY020000041.1 GCA_943330755.2 Opitutus sp. GAS368 | reverse complement strand
GGAAGCAACAAGGCCAACGGGGATTGCTGGGGGCCTGCGATACCTTCCGCGCCGCCGCCGGCGAACAGCTGGCGACCTGGGCGGCACGCCTCGACACGGAAGTCGTCGGTGGCGCCGCCGGTGCGGATCCCGCCGCCGTGGCGTTCGACACCGTCAAAGCGGCCACCGCGCGCGGCGTGGACTTCGCGATCCTCGATACCGCCGGACGGCTCCACACGAAGGCCCACCTCCTCGAAGAACTCCGCAAGGTGGTGCGGGTGGTCCATAAGGCTTTACCCGACGCGCCGCACGAGAAGTGGCTGGTGATCGATGGATCGCTCGGGGCCAACTCGCTCGAACAAGCCAAAGTCTTCCACGAAGCCGTCGGCCTCACGGGCTTGGTGGTCACGAAGCTGGATGGCTCCGCGCGCGGCGGCGCCCTGGTCGCGATCGTCCGGGAACTCGGCGTGCCGGTCCGCTTCATCGGCGTCGGCGAAAAGCCCGAAGACCTGCAGGCCTTCGATAAACGGGCCTATGCCCGCTCGGTGGTCGGCCTCGGCGAGTGAGGTTGGCTTGCCTCCGGGAGGTGAAGCCATCACGGTGGGCTCATGTCGGCTGAAAGCGTCACGGTGGAACTCGGCTCGCGCGCCTATCCGGTGCGGATCGGGGCCGGCGTCTTCGCCGAAGCCCTCGCCGCCGCGGAGCAACGCCTCGCCCGCGGCGCGCGCTGCGTGGCGGTGACCTCGCCCGCCATCGCCGCGGCGCGGCCGGAGCTCGCGCAAGCCCTGCGGCAACGCCTGCCGGTCTACGTCACGTCCACCGATGGCGAAAAAGCCAAGTCCGCCGATGAACTCGCGCGCGTCTGGGACTTCCTCGCGGAGCACCGCGTGGCCCGCGATGGCGCGCTCTTCGCGGTCGGCGGCGGCGTGGTGGGGGACCTCGCCGGCTTTGCCGCCGCGTCCTACCAGCGCGGCATCGATTTCTACCAGGTCCCCACGACGCTGCTGGCGATGGTCGACAGCTCCGTCGGCGGGAAGACGGGCATCAACCTCGCCGCCGGCAAGAACCTCGTCGGCAACTTCCATCAACCTACCGCGGTCTTCGCCGATACGGCGTTGCTCTCCACCCTGCCCGCCCGCGAATTCGCCGCCGGCATGGCGGAAGTCATCAAGCACGGGCTCATCGCCGACCGCGCGCTCTTCGCCGACCTCCAAACCACCGCACCGCTCGCGTGGGACCACCCGCTGCTCGCACGCGTGATTCGCCGCTGCGTCGAGATCAAAGCGGCCGTCGTGGCCGGCGATGAACGCGAAACGAGCGCCCAAGGCGGGCGCGCCTTGCTCAACCTTGGCCACACTTTCGGCCACGCCGTGGAAGCCATCGCCGGGTACGGCACCTACCTCCACGGTGAAGCCGTCGCCATCGGTCTCGTCATGGCCGCGCGCCTCTCGGCGGAGCTCGGACGGTGCACCGCGGCCGAAGCCGACGCCGTCGCGCGTACGCTCGCCGCGCACCAGTTGCCGACCCGCCTGCACACGGGCCTGCCGCTGGACCGCATGCTCGATGCGATGCGTCGCGACAAGAAGGTCCGCGGCGGCAAGCTGCGCTTCGTCCTGCAGGAAGGCATCGGCGCCGCCAGCACTTCCGACGACGTCCCCGAGGCGGCCGCCATCCGCGCGGTGCTCGCCGGCGGCGCCGTCGCTTAAGGCTTCGGGCCGACCACGGGCTGCACCGCGCGCCAATCGCCGTCGCGGAGGCGTTGGTCGTTCTTCTCGTTGGCCGCCTTGAGGCGGTCTTCGAGCTTACCTTCCTTGGGCGCTTCGCCGGCCAAGGCGGCGGCGACGGGGCTCTTCTCCGCCACGAACGACGGGTCGTCCTTCGGGATGGCGCAACCGACGAGGGCCAACGCGAGACAGGTCAGGAAGGGCTTCATCAAGCTTGGGCGCGCTTGCGCGCATCGGTTTCCAGCCAGCCGCGCAAGGCGAGGGCCGAGCGCTTCGCCCGCTCACGGGCGGCGCCGAGGTCGTCGGCGTCTTCGGCTTTGGCGGCCGCAAATGAGTAGAACTTCACCTTGGGCTCGGTACCCGACGCACGGACCGCGAGGCGGCGACCATCGGCCAGCTCGGCCATGATGAATTCCTCCTTCGGGACGCGCTCGCCTTCGGCATCGAGGATTTCGTCGCGCTCGTAGTCGGTCACGCGGACGACCTTGACGCCATCGATTTCCTTGGGCGGGTGCGCGCGCCACGTGGAGACGATCCGGCGGATGGCGGCGGCGCCTTCCGCGCCTTCGAAGGAAAGGTTGAGGAGGTCCTCGTGGTGGGCCCCATGCACGAGGTGCAGGGCGTCGAGGGCGTCCAACAGCGTCCGACCGCGGGCGCGCAGGACGGCGGCGAACTCGCAGAGCATCACGACGGTCGCATTGGCGTCCTTATCGCGGACCGCATCATCGGCGAGGTAACCGTAGCTCTCTTCGGCGCCCAAGAGGAAAAGCGCGGAGTGGCGCAACGCCAGCGGCGCGCGGCGATGGAGCGGCAGGGCCGGCGCGTCGGCGCCCGCACCAGCGGCGAGTTTGCTCGCCCAACGTTCGAGCTTGCGGGCGATCCACTTAAACCCGACCAACGTCTCGACGCAGCGAATGCCGTGGCGGGCGCAGATGGCCTGGACGAGCGGGGTCGTGACCAGCGACTTGACCACGACGGCGGCGTCCGTTCCCGCCGCGGGCAAGATGCCGGCGTCCTTCAGGGAAGAGATCCGGAACTCCGTCAAGAGGGCCGCCACCTCATTGCCGGTCAGCAGGCGATAGCCGCCTTTCGGCAGCGGGCAAGCGGCCCCGACGCGGTCGGAATCCGGATCGGTCGCCAACACGAGGTCGGCGCCGATTGCTTCAGCGTGTTTGAGGGCGAGGACGAACGCCGCCGGGCTTTCGGGATTGGGCGAAGGCACCGTCGGGAAGCGGCCGTCGTGTTCGAGTTGCTCATCCACGACGAACGGGTCGAGGCCGACGCGCCGAAGGGCGGGGACGACCATGACGTCGCCGGTGCCATGCAGGTTGGTGTAAACGACCTTGGGCGCATGACGGGAGAGCACTTCCTGGTCGACGACCAAGGCGGCGAGGCGCGCGAGGTACGCGTCTTCCGCCGCCGCGGGGACGGTCAAGACACCCGCGAGGTTTTTCTCGAGGTAAGGCTCAACGTCGGCCAAGCCGATCCGCCCGACATGCTCAACGATCGCAACGTCGTCGGGGGGCGTGACTTGCCCGCCATCCGCGAGGCAGCACTTGAAGCCGTTATCGTGCGAAGGGTTGTGGCTGGCCGTGATGACCACGCCCGCGTGGGCGCCGAGGTGACGGACCGTGAAGCTCAATTGCGGCGTGGAGCGGGCATCGGCGAAGAGGTACGCCTCACCTCCCAGCTGGGTCCAAGCCGAGGCGAGGAGTTCCGCAAAGTGGCGGGAGAAATGCCGGACATCATGGGCGACCACGAGCCGGGGGGTCGGATGCTTGGCGGAGACCTGGCGCCAGAGGCCGAGCCCGGCGCGGAGGACGTTGAAGTCATTCAGGCAAGCCGAGCCGACGGCGGCCCGGATGGGCAAACCCGCGGCGGCGAGTTCGTTGGCGGCACTGACTCGGCCGACCGTGCGGCCGCGCATGCCCCCGGTGCCAAAGGCGATGCCTTTATAGAACCGGTCTTCGAGTTCCGCCCAAGCCCCTTGGGTGACCAGATCGGCCAGGGCCTCGACCGCGGCCGGGGGGAGGGAGCCGGATTCGAGCCAAGCCGTGGCATTCGTCAGGGAGGCCGCGGAAAGCTGGCCCTTGGATTTGGCCGTCTTAAAGGCAGAAAGGACGGAGGCGGAAGCGCTCATGAACCCCCAGTGTTAGCGTCTGGCGGGCTGGCACAAGCCCGGAGCAATGGGGGAGGCGGGGGTTGACACTGGGCAGGCATTGGCAAGGGTTGAACCCCCATGGCCGAAGACAGCTCCAAAAAGCGTCCCCCCAGCGACGATGACCGTAATCTCGTGGTCGTAGACGAAGACTTTGCGAACGCCGACGCGGAAGACCGCCTGTGGCTGTTCTGGGAACGGAACAAGAACCTGATCGTCCGCGGCACGACCGTGGTCGTGTTGGCCATCATCGGGGCCATTGGCTTCCATTTCTGGCAAGAATCCAAGCGGGAAGAACTCGGCCTAGCCTATGTGGCTTGCCAAGATGAAGCCGCTCGTCGGGCCTTCGCCGCCGCCCACCCGGGTGAACCCCTCGCCGCCGTCGCCCTCCTCGAAGTGGCCGACGACCTCCGCCGGGCCAATAAGCTCGAAGATGCCGCCAAGACCTACGATGCCGCCGGCAAGTCCGTCGTCGGCGACGCGAAAGCCGTCAAGGCCATCGCCACCCGCGCCCGCCTCTACGCCGCGCTCACCCGCCATGAACTTGGCCAAGCCGAAGCCATCGCCGGCATCGTCGCCGTCGCCGAAGACAACACGGCGCCGGACACCCTCCGGGGCTACGCCATGTACGTCCTGGCCAACCTGGCCCTCACCAAGGGCGACAGCGCGGAAGCCGCCAAATGGGTCAACCTCATGGACAAGCGCCTGAAGCCCAACCATGTGTGGGCCTCCGATAAGGCTTGGCTCGTCCGTTCTGAACCTTCGCTGCTCACCCCGGTGAGCGCACCCCCCGCGCTCCCCGCGGGTAAGTAAGCCTCGATGAGCGACGTCGCGCCGCAGCCGGAGGCCGCCGTGGCGGCTGAACGCCTGACCAAGCGCTACGGTTCGCTGACGGCGATCGAAGACCTCAGTTTCTCCGTCGCGCCGGGTGAAGTCGTCGGCTTCCTAGGGCCGAATGGCGCCGGCAAGTCGACCACCATGCGCATCCTCTCGGGGACGATGGCGGGGACTTCGGGGCGGGCCTCCATCTGGGGCGTCTCCGTCGCGCTCAACCCGGCGGAAGCGAAACGCCACATGGCGTACATGCCGGAGAACAACCCGCTCCCCGAAGACCTGCGCGTCGAGGAATACTTGCGCCTGCGGGCCCGGCTCAAGGATGTCGAAGCCGGCCAGGTGGACGCGCGCGTCAACCAAGTGATGGAAGACTGCGATCTGGTACGCCGCGCTTCGGGGCGCCTCATCGGCCAACTCTCCAAGGGCTTCCGCCAACGGGTGGGCATCGCGGACGCGCTCTTGGCCCAACCCAAGGTCGTCATCCTCGATGAACCCACCATCGGACTCGACCCGCACCAGATCCTCGGGATCCGCGACCTCATCCGCTCGCTCCGCGGCCAGATGGCGGTGCTCATCTCGAGCCACATCCTGCACGAAGTCGAACAAGTCTGCGACAAGGTCGTCATCATCAACCGCGGCCGCCTCGTCGCCCAAGGCCGCACCGACGACCTGCGTCGCGAGCTCCTCCCGCACGCCGGCTTCACCATCGTGACCAAAGCCAGCCAGGCGGAACTCACCGCCCTCTGCACCGCCGCCGAACCCGCCGCCACGGTCGAAGCGGGGGTCGCGACCGACCTCGGCTGGAGCCGTTACCGCGTGATCCTCCCGGCGCAATCGCCGGCGCGCGAGACCCTCGCCACCACGTTGCTCGGCGCCGGCCTGCCGCTCCGCGAAATCGCCGAAGAGCGCTACGGCCTCGAAGACATCTTCCTCGCGGCCACGCGCCGCACCCCCGCGGAGGGCCGCCGCTCCTGACCATGCGACACTTCCGCACGCTCTTGGCGCACGAACTCCGGACCGCCCTGCTCTCGGGCAACACCTGGGCTTCGGCCGCGCTGTTCCTCGCGCTCATGGGCGGCATCCACTTCTTCGCGTTGTTGGAATGCAGCCGCGCGCCGCAACCTTGGACGCCGGTCGAAGCCACCTTCCGCCTGTTCTGGCTGCCGTTGCTCTGCGTGCTGCCGCTGCTCACCATGCGCAGCTTCGCCGAAGAACGGCGGAGCGGGACGTTGTCCGCGCTCCTCACCACGCCCGCCAGCACCGCGGCCATCGTGTGGGCGAAATTCCTCTCCGCTTGGCTCACGTGGGCCGCGTTCTGGTGCGCCTTCCTGCTCTTCCCTTGGCTCGTCGACGCCCGCCTCGGGACCGTCGGCGACCAACGCCTCAGCGACCCCGCGACGCTGTTCGGGGGGCTCTGCTTCGTGCTGGTCAGCGGCCTGCTGCATGTCGCGCTGGGCATCCTCTGCAGCTGCCTCACCCGCAGCGCCGCCCTCGCCGCGTTACTGACCTTCATCTGCCTCCTCGGCCTCACCGCCATCGGCGGCGCGATGGAATCGTTGCCGATCGAAAGCTGGACGTGGCTGGGTTGGCTGCGCGAACCCGCCGCGCACCTGCGCACGTTCGGGCACCTCCAGGATTTCGCCGGCGGCATCCTCGATTCCCGGCCGCTCGTGCTCTACGTCACCGGCATGATGCTCTCGCTCGGGTTGGCCGTGCTGGCCGTGGAGGGCCAAGAATAAGATGGCCCCGCCCCGCGATGACTTCGGCGCCGTCCGCCCGATCCGCCGCTTCAACCGGTTGACCCAAGCCTTGCTCGCCATCGGCTTGGCCGTGACGGTGAACTATCTCGCCTCGCAAACCGAGTTCCGCTTCCGCCAGGACCTCACGTGGGACCACCGGCATTCCTTGGCGGCGGAGTCCGCCGAAACGGTCCGCGTGGCCGGCCGGAAGAGTCCCGTCGGCGATAAGCAGAATCGGAATTGGGTCCGCGCCATGGTGCTGTCGGACAACTTCAGCGAAGGCGACACCGGCCTCCGGAGCCAACTCGTCAAGCTGCTCGAAGCCTACAAGCTGGAAGCCTCGCGCGCCGGGGGCGAATGGTTCAACATCCTGCAGGTCAGCAACGGCCTCAACCAGGAGGCCCTCTCGGAAGTCGCCGCCCGCCATGGCCCGCCGGGACGCAACATCGGCCTGATCCTCACCTGCGGCACGCGCGCCAAGTTCGTCACCCTGGCCGAGCTCGTCGAGCTCAACGCGGCCAAGGTCGTGACCTTCCGGGGCGAAGAAGCGGTGACCGCGGCCTTGCTCGAGGTCACCGAAGACCGGCCCGCCATCTGCTACGTCACGCGCGGCCACGGGGAACTCGGCCTCAGCGACACGTCGCCTTTACGCGGCCTTTCGCAACTCTCGCGCCAGCTGCGCAACCGCAACTTCATCCTCCGCGAGCTCGACCTGCCGACGGCGTCGGAAATCCCCCGCGACGCATCGATGGTCCTCATCGCCGGCCCGCAAGCGGCGTTCTCGGCCGCCGAAGCCGAACGGCTCCGCAGTTACCTCTACGACCGCAACGGCCGCGTGTTGGCCTTCCTCGAGCCTGGCCGCGAGCATGGCCTCGACGCGGTCTTATCCGAATGGGCGATCTTCTCGCCGGACGCCCTCCTGCAGGAAAACGATCCCGCCTGCCGCACCGCGGATGGCGACATCGCCGTCCGGCTGCTCCCCGAGAAGGTCCACCCGCTGACCCGCGTGCTGCGCGAGCAAGACCTCCCCCTCGTGGTCACGCGCGCCCGCCCCGCGCGCTTCGATGAAGGCAGCACCCCGGACAGCACGCTTTCCGTGACGCCGCTGGTCTTCTCTTCCAATGTCCGCAACGGCGCCATGCTCTCCTGGGGTGAAGCCGACCCCTTGCGGCGCCCGATCAGTTTCGACCCCGACCGCGATCACCCCGGCCCCGTCTGCATCGCCGCCGCCGCCGAACGGGCCGCGGGCATCCGCAAGGGCTCGGGGAGCATCGGTGGACGGCTCATCGTCGTCGGCAGCACCGACCTCATCTCCAACGCCCGCCTCAACCGCGGAGGGAACCAAGCCTTCGTGACCCAATGCGCCGCATGGCTGTCGGACCGCGACCGGGCCATCTCCCTTCCGACCCGCGCCGCCGGCGTCTATCAAGTCAACGCGACCGCCGCGGACTTTTGGGCCTTGGCGCTCCGCTTCGGGGGGATTCCCTTGGCGGTCTTGTTAGTCGGGCTTGCGGTTTCCGTCTGGCGCCGCAGAAGTTAAGGGTCCCATGCGGATCGCCCGCACCACCCTTGTCCTCCTTTTAGCCAACCTCGTCGCATTCGGCCTGGTGTGGCGGGCGACCTCCGCCCATCGGCAAACGGTGGCCAGCCAAGACCTGCTCTTTCCGGCGGCCCTTGCGAAGATCGAGCTGACCGAGTCCGGCCAGAAACTCGTCCTCGAGAAGCGCCCGGGGTCGTGGCGCATCACCGCCCCCATCGAATGGTCGGCCAACCTCTGGGCCGTGCAACGCCTGCTCGATGAGATCCGCTTCATCGATGGGGACAAGGGGTTTGCGACCGCCGAAACGAAGGCCGCCGGCGGCAGCCTCGCCACCTACGGGCTCGCCACGCCGCGGTGGACGCTGCGCACGACGTCCGATGCGGGTGCGACGCTCGAAGTGAAGATCGGCGAAAACAAGGACACCCGCCGGCTCTTCCTGCTGACGGCGGACGGCAGCCGGATCATTCCCTTGGGCGATGCCATGGCGGCCGCGCTGGAAGCCAAGCCCGAGAGCTACCGCGTCGATAAAATCTTCGAAATCGCCGACTTCGAGGTGCGCACCGTTTCCGCCCGTCTCCGCCAGAAGGATGGCGATAGCGTCACTTCCCTCTCCTACGAGGAACGCACCCGCCCGGGGCGCAAGAATCAAGGTCCGGAGTGGCGCTTTGAAGCCCCGTTCGATGCCTTGGCCGACCCGGACCGCGCCACGAAAGCCATCGCCGACCTTTCCAACCTCCGGGCCGTGAAATTCGCCGAAGCCGACGAAGGCGAAACGGGCTTGGCCACGCCGGAACTCCGGGTCGGGCTCGAAGGAAACTCGCGTCGCCAGGTTCTGCTCATCGGCAAGCCGAAGGTCGGTGCACCCGCCCAACGGTGGGCCAAGCTGGAGGACAACGCCTCCCTGTTCCTCGTCGAAGCCAAGGCGCTCGCGGAATGGGAAAACCCCAAGGCCACCCTGGCTTCGGCTCGCCCGGCCGACTTCGACCCCGAACTCGCCAGCGGGCTGACGATCACTTCGGCGGGCCGCTTCATCACCTTGCATCGCCTCGACGCCTCGGGCGCTGAACCGCGCTGGGAAATCCCCGTCGCCCCCGGCTCCACGGCGACCAAGCGTCGCGAGGCCGACGGTAAACTGATCCGCGAATTCCTGACCGCGCTCACGCGCCTGCGCGCCACGCTCACGGGCCCGACCGCCACCCCGGCGCTCGTCCCCGCGGGCCAACTTCCCGCCGAACCGCTGCATAAGGTCGAAGTCGAATTCGGCGGCGACCGTCTCGCCCTCTCGTTCTACGCCGCCCCCGCCCCCGCCGCGCCGGGCTCTTTGCTCGTCCACCAAAAAGGCGCCCCGCTCGCCGCCGTCTGCGACATCTCTCTCCTGCGCAACGCCCAGGCCGCCGTCGACCCGAAGGCCTGGCGCAACCGCGAACTCGCGGAACTGGCCGCCGGCGCCAAGGTGACCGGCCTGCGACTCACGGAAAAAGCCGACGGCAAGGTCATCGGTGAAGCCCGCCTGGGGCCCGACGGCAATTGGGCGGGCACCGGACGCCTCGACCCGGCCAACAGCCGCCGGCTCGCCACGGCCCTCATGCAGGTCCGCGCCACGGAATTCCCGACGCGCGATATCGGCGCCGGCGATTTCCGCTACGAACTCCGCATCACCGACCAAGTCGCGGCGGGCGCCACGGGGGCGAGCGAATCCTTCCGCACCTACCTCTGCACGGCACCGCTCAACCGCACCGCCGTCCTCGTCCGCGATGAAGGCGATGGCGACGACTTCTTGTTGGAAGCCTCGCTGGCCGAAATCCTCATCCCGCTGCTCGGGACGGATGGGCGATGAACACGGCGCCGGCAGTCTCGGCCTTCCGCACATTCCTCCGCGGGTTGGTCTTCACTGGCCTCGGGCTCCTCTTACCGGTCCAACTGGCCCTGCTCTGGCTCGCGTCGCTCGACGCCCCCGTCCAACTGCCGTCCAGCCTGACGGCGACATTGACCGATCGCTTGGCCCAGCAGGGGCTCCGCTTGCAGGCGAGGCATTTCTGGATTCTACCGGACCAATCATTGGCGGCGGACGATGTCTCGCTGGAAATCGTCGGCCTCACGGGCGAAGTCCTCACCGCCGCCCGGGTGGAAGTCGGCGTCAGCCTGCCTGAACTGCTCGCCGGCCGCGTGAGCCCCACGCGCATCCGCCTCCGCGGCGGTAAACTGTGGTGTCCAGCTTCGGTCTCCCGCCTCGGGCAAAGCCGACTGCTCATCGAGGACATCCGCCTGGAAGCGCGCCGCGAAGGCCGCTGGTTGATGGTGCCTTCCCTGCTTGCCCGCTCCGGTAAATTTGTCGCCGCCTTCCATGGCGAACTCCCGTCCGCCGTCCTCCAGCGGGACACCGCGGGCGGTGAATCGTCCGCCAGCGCGAGCCTGCCTGAGCGCACCGCCCAACTCCTCCGCCAGATTGAAGAAACGCTCCTCGTTGCGGAACGCTCCGGGGGCGCTTCGCTCAACCTCGATGCGCGCGGTGACGCCGAAGGCGGGGCCCGCCTGAGCGGGCATGCCGTGCTGGGGAACGACTGGTCGCAAGAGGGGCTAGGCCTGATCCAGGCGCGCGAGCTGTTGGCCCTGGGCGAATTGAAAATCAATGCGCGCGGGTCGCTCCTCCAATGGCGGGCGCGGATCACGGGGAAGCAGCTTTCTTTCCGCGACATTCAAGCCGGGCAACTCACGCTGCAGCTGGATGGCTCCGGCAACCTCGTGGAAACACAGGGCCATCTTTCCTTGGACGCGGTCTCCGTGGGTCCATTCTCAGGCTTAAACCTCCGGTCCAAACTCTCCCGAACCCTCTCGCCCACTGGCCAAGCCAGCCTGCGCGCCCGCTTCGACGCGGCCACCATGACGAGCAGCGTCCACGGCTTGGCCATCTGGACGCCGGCGGCGACGGCCACCGAGCTGGACGGTTTCTCGCTCCGGATCCCCGAGGGACAGGTCGCGGCGGTCGACCTGCACCGGGCGGTGCCCGCGATTGCTACGGCCTTAGCCCCCTTGGCGGGTGACCTCACGGGTGTGCTCAACCTGAGCGACATCCATGCGCAGCGCACCCCCGCAGGCTGGCAAGTCGACGGCGAGGTCAGCTTCAGCGGGTTGGATGTGCTCGGTCTCTCCCCGCGGGCGGTGGCCCCGACCCGCAACCTGCCCTTCAGCACCAAGTTCTCGTTCGCCCCGGAACGGACGCCCTACGCGTTGCTCCTGCGTGATACGCGGCTCGCGAGCGTCGTCGGCGAAGCCGACTGCTCCCTCGACCCGGGCGGGCCCTTCGCCTTGCGCCTGCGCGGCGAGCTCCAGCCCTCCGCGCTGGATCACCTCCTCGGCGATTGGTGGATCGGCCTCTGGAAACTCTTCGCGGCGAACCAACATCCCTACGCGACCATCGACGTGAACAGCCATTGGGGCGACCATCAGAGCGAGGTGCGCGGCCGGGTCTTGCTGCAGGACTTCACCTTCATGCAGGCGCCGTTCAGCTCCGTCGAAATCCTGGTGGATGCCGATGCCAAGGGCACGAAGATCGGCCTGCACCGCCTCCGGGGCGCGGGGAAGGATGACGGCTCCCTCGATGGGAGCGTCGTGTGGGATTGGTCGAAGAAAGATTCGGTGGCCGGCCCCTTCATCCAGTTGCGCGGCAACCTGCAACCTTGGGTCGCGGCGCGCTGCGTGAGCGCCGACCTCGGCGAAGCCATGCGCGGCCTGCGCTTACCCGCGGACCACGAGCTCCGCCTCGACATCCAACCCAAAGGCCTGGAATTGGACGTGAAGGCGCGCGTGATTTGCGAAGGCGCGTTCACGGCCTGGGGCATTGAAAGCCGCGGGCTCACCCTCGACGTGTCCAGCCAGACGCAGGACCTGCAGATTTCAGCCGTGCTCGCGCTGGCGAACGGCCAAGCCACGCTGGGCATCCGCGGCGACCCCTTGAAGGATTCACAGGTCTCCCTCGTCCTCAAAGGGTGTGACCCCAAGAAGGTCGCCAAGATCGTGGAGCAATTCGACCCGCCCAAGCCGACCGCCGGCGCCACGCCGCCCCCAGCCGCCCCCGCACCGACGCCACCCAGCGGCCCCGGGAAGCTCGACCTCAAATTCACCGGCAGCATCAACCTCCAAACGCCCCGCCTGCTCAAAGGCCGGGGTGACTTCGAACTCCTGGACCCGGACCTTAAGCGTGTCCGGCTCTTGGGCGGGGTCTCGAACTTCCTGGAGGCCATCGGCATCAAGGCGACCTCCTACGACCTGACCCAAGCCTCGGGGCAATTCGGCTGCTTGGGGGGGCGGGCCTACTTCCCTGACCTCGTCATTAAAGGACCCGATGCCCGTTTGACCCTCGCCGGGGAAATTGACCTTCAGGCCTCCACCCTCGAGTTCGAAGGGGACTTCTCTCTACCCAAGAAGGGCGGGTTCAACCCCCTAGAAATCCTGAATATCAACCGCGCCTTCCTCAGCCTCAGCCGTGTGCGCATTAAAGGCCCCCTGACCAACCCGGAAATCAGTGCTTTAGCGAAGCTTTCTGACATACTTAACCCTAACAAGGAAAGCAACTTAGGTAAAATACCCCCCTCTTTGCTGGAATGAGGGTTGATTTGCCCCCCTGTCCCGCTGTATCTGTCTGGTCCACCCCCTCACGGAGGACATTACCTTGGACCTTAATAAGATCAAACAAGTCGTGGATTTAATGAAGAAGTCGGACCTTTCCGAATTCGAAATCCAGGACCAAGAATTCAAGCTGCGCATCAAGCGCGACCTCCCCGGTCGCGTCGTTGCCCCAGCCCCAGCCGCCCCTGCCCCGGCTCCAGTAGCCGCCGCCCCGGCTGCCCCCGTGGCCGCCGCCCCGGCTCCCGTGGCCGCCGCCCCGGCCGCTGACCCCAACGTGAAGGTCATCACCTCCCCGATGGTCGGCACCTTCTACGCCACCCCCTCCCCGGACTCCCCTAATTTCGTCGCCGTCGGTTCGCCCGTGAAGGCCGACACCGTGGTCTGCATCATCGAGGCCATGAAGGTGATGAACGAAATCCAGTCCGAACTCTCCGGCACGATTGTCGAATGCCTCGTGGCGAGCGGTACCTCGGTCGAATTCGGCCAGCCCCTCTTCCGCGTGAAGGTTGGCTGATCACCGATTCCCGAGCATGAACAAAATCCTCATCGCCAATCGCGGCGAAATCGCCCTGCGCGTCATCCGCGCTTGTCGCGAGCTGGGCATCAAGACCGTCGCGGTCTACTCCCAGGCCGACGAACAGTCCCTGCACGTCCAGCTGGCCGATGAGGCCGTCTGCATCGGGCCCGGCCCCAGCAAGGACTCGTACCTTCGCGAGGACCGCATCATCTCGGCCGCCGAGATCACCAACGTCGACGCCATCCACCCGGGCTACGGCTTCCTTTCCGAGCGCGCCGGCTTCGCCGAGAAGTGCGCCACGGCCAACATCAAGTTCATCGGTCCGCGCCCCGAAGCCATCCGCCTCATGGGCGACAAGGCCGTGGCCCGTCAGACCGCCGCGAAGGCCAAGGTCCCCACGGTCCCCGGCTCCGATGGCCCCGTCGATAACCAGCGCGAAGCCATCAAGGAAGCGCAGCGCATCGGCTTCCCCGTCATCATCAAGGCCGTCGCCGGTGGCGGCGGCAAGGGCATGCGCATCGTGCACAATGCCGCCGCTTTCTCCAAGGAGTTCGACAGCGCCCGCAGCGAAGCCGAGAAGGCCTTCGGCAACGGCTCCGTCTACATCGAAAAGTACATCGAACAGCCTCGCCACATCGAGTTCCAGATGCTGGCCGACGAGCATGGCAAGGTGCTCCACCTCGGTGAGCGCGATTGCTCCGTGCAGCGTCGCCACCAGAAGCTGATCGAAGAATCCCCTTCTCCCTTCCTCACCCCGAAGCTCCGCGAGGAGATGGGCAAGGTCGCCGTCCGCCTGACGGAATCCATCGGTTACCACAACGCCGGCACCATCGAGTTCCTCGTGGATCGCCACGGGAAGTTCTACTTCATGGAGATGAACACCCGCATCCAGGTGGAACACGGCGTGACCGAAGAGGTCACCGACATCGACTTGGTGCGTCGCCAGATCCTCATCGCCTGCGGCGAGAAGCTGGAGCTCAACCAGAAGGACATCAAGATCACCGGCCACGCCATCGAGTGCCGCATCAACGCCGAAGACCCGGCCCGCAACTTCACGCCGAGCCCCGGCACCATCGGCCTGTACTACACGCCGGGTGGCCACGGTGTCCGCGTCGACTCCCATTGCTACTCGGGCTACACCATCCCGCCGAACTACGATTCCATGGTGGCCAAGCTGATCTCGGTCGGCGCGAACCGCCAGAAGGCGCTCGACCGCATGCACCGCGCGCTCAGCGAGTACATCATCCGCGGCATCCACACCACCATCCCGGTGTGCCGCGCGATCATGAAGGACCCGGTCTTCCGCCAAGGCGGCGCCACGACGAAGTACCTCGAGGACTTCTTCGAACGCACCCCGAAGGAACTCTGGTCGGCGGCCCCCCTCACCTGAGGACGGCCCACCTTCGATGAGCGCTCCTTCGCGCCCTACTCCGGCCCAGACCGCGCGTCTGCGCACGGGGGGTGACCACTTGCGCTTCGCCAACAAGCTCCTGCAGGCGTCCGACGTGGCCTACGGCCAAGGCTTCCTCGACGAGCAGGAGGAATCGCTGACCCTGATGGGCGCCGCCACGGGGCTGGCGTGGGAAAAGCTGCCGCAATGCTTTGAGCGCGCCCTCAAGCCCGCCGAGAAGGCGAAGTTCCTCGCCCTGCTCGAGCGCCGCGTCTTCGAACGCATCCCCACGGCCTACCTCGTCGGCGAGGCTTGGCTCGGCGGCCTCCGCTTCCGCGTCGATGAACGCGTCATCGTGCCGCGCTCCTACTTCGTGGAACTGATCCCCGAAGCCATCCCCCGCTGGCTGCCGCCGATCGAGCAGGTGAAACGGGTGGCCGACGTCTGCACGGGCTCGGGCTGCCTGGCCATCCTCCTCGCGAAACGTTTCCCGCAGGCCAAGGTAGCGGCGACCGACCTGTCCGCGCCCGCCCTCGCGGTGGCGAAGCTGAACGTCGCCGACCACGGCGAAACGAAGCGCATCGAGCTCCACGAGACGGACACGATGACCGCGCTGCTCGGCGGCCCGAAGTTCGACCTGATCCTCAGCAATCCGCCCTATGAACCGGAAGGCATCTACCGGCGGCTGCCCGCGGAATTCAAGAAGGAGCCCAAGAACTCCCTGGTCTCCGGCAAGGACGGGCTCGATGTGATCCGCAAGCTCCTCGCCCAAGCCACCGAACTCCTGCAACCGCACGGCGTGCTGGTCATCGAGGTCGGCGGCCTCCGCGACGCGATGCACCAGGCTTGGCCGAAGCTCCCGATGCTCTGGCTGCCGACGGCGGACGGGCTCGACTGCGTGGTGCTGATCCAAGCCGCCGACCTCCGCGCGGCCTTGGTGAAGTCACCACGCGCGGGGCGCAGGCGTTGATTCCAGTCGATCCTGCGTCGCCTTCGGTAGTTTCGGGAAGAAATCGAGGCCGGTCAGCGTCTCGACCTGGCGGATGCTCACGACATAGCGCGTGAGTTCGTGGTCACGCCAGTTCTCCTCATGCGGCACGAGATACGCGATGGCGCGCACGCCGCGCTGGTCCTCCGCGTACTCCGAGATCACCATCCAAAAGGCTTCGGGGACGGGCAGTCGGCCGACCTGCTTCGTCGGCGGCTTCGTGAAGACGGGGCCGACCTGCACCCAGACGGTGCCGTAGCGCTCGACGTAGCGGCGAACGATGCGCTGTTCGAGGTCCTTCCAGAGCCCGGCGTTGAGGGCATGGAGCTGCGGGACGATGTTCGTCAGCAGGAACGTCTCCTTCTGGGCTTCCTCGCCGTAGCAGACCGAGATCGCGTAGTTCGGAGCCAAGTGGCCACGGTCATAGCCTGAACGGACGAACTCGGTGGTCGTCACGCGCGCGGAGGTGCGGGTATCCGTCTTGAACGTGCTCGGTCGCTCCAAGCGGACATCCTGATAGGGAAAGACGCGGTAGGAAGACCAGCGCGGGGACGGGAGGCTTTCATCGTAGCCGACGCTGTAGCCCTTGTTCACGAGGCGCTTGAGGCCGCGCTGGTCGCTCGGCTCGCCGTACGGAGCGGTGGCGCCTTGGTCCGGGGCCGGCGCCGGCACCACCTCGCCCTTCACGGCCTCGGTGCGATCGGCGAACTGATCGAGCGTCCCCACGACCTTGTCCGGCGTCATCCCATCTTCGCGGACGCCGTCGACGACGTTCAGGACGTGCTGTTCGATGGCGATCTTGCCGGGTCGGTCCGACAGGCCGTAGACGATCAGCAAAGCGACGAGACAGGCGCAGATGCCGACCGTGAGCCACCCGAGCAGTTTCAGGAGCCGCCGCATCTTACTGGGTCAGGTAGTGACACTGCCAGGCCCAGTGGACGATCAATGCGCCGATGAAAGTCCGGCGGAGGACCTTCGCGCCCCGGTCGTCGACCGAAAGCCGGAGGCGCAGCGTATCGCGGCGCAGCCAAAAAACCGCGGCGTAGACCGTCCAGAGCATCGCGCTCAGCACGACGAGGAAGAACCCGGGGTGGAACTTGAGTGCTTCGAAGAAATTGAGGTGCACCAACTGACGGGCGCAACGCGTGCCACCGCACCCGAGGCAAGGCAGGCCGGTATACTCGTGGAAAATGCAGGGGGGTAACGACCAGCCGGTCTGGAACCAGCCCCAAGCGAACAGCGCTCCGCCGAGGAACGCCAGCGGCCAAACGAGCTCGTGGTTGAGTTCGCCGGGAAAAGCGGGCCGACGGACGAGGCCGATCTTCACTTAAGGACCGCCTCCCCGCTGGATGCTGTCGTAGAGCAGCACAAAGAGGCCTCCGCAGCAGACGATGAAGGGAATCAGTACGACGGAGATTGCCACCTTCCACCAGGCCAGCCGGTGCACACGGGACAGCGCGATGACGTTGGCGACCACCTGCCAAGGCAGCACGATGCACGAGACCAGCGGGATGAAACTGGCCAAGAAGAAGGCGCCGTAGACGTAACTGTTCGCACGGAAACAGCCCCCATAACCGCCCTTCGGCCCCCACGGAAGCAAGAGCACATGGGTCGCGGCGCTGACCACGAAAGCCAGGAGCGGGGCGCAGAGGGCGAAAACCGCGCTGAGCAACGCGATCCAAGCGAAATAGGCGCCCGTCGATAGGTCGCGCGTCCAGGCGTTGAGGTTCGGATCGGAGCGCACGTCCGCCAAAATCTCGTCACCCGCCACGGCGAGAAGCACTCCGTAGAGGAGGACGAAGAGCAGGACGACCGGACCGATGGCGAGGTAGTTGAAGGACAAAGCACGGCCCCAACCTCCGGCGACGGGGAGCCGATCGAACGTCTGCACGGGATTTAAGGCTACGTCCCTGATGGTACCGAAGTAATTGCCGAACGATGGACCACGCTCCCAAGCGGGCATCGGTTGAGCGGTCGCGGCTTGCGCGGACTCCGGCGGCGCCGAGGGGATGCCGAGGCCGGCGAACTCCGGCCATTGGCTCAACGGCGTCCACGCGGACATCCCT
>CALQIY020000040.1 GCA_943330755.2 Opitutus sp. GAS368 | reverse complement strand
GTCGTCAACCGCCTCCGCGGCACGATCAACGTCTGCGCCGTCAAGGCCCCGGGCTTCGGCGACCGCCGCAAGGCCATGATGGAAGACATCGCCGTCCTCACCGGTGGCCGCTTCATCACCGAAGACCTCGGCATCAAGCTCGAGTCCGTCAAGGTCGCTGACCTCGGCCGCGCCAAGCGCATCGTCGTCGACAAGGAAAACACCACGATCATCCAGGGCGCCGGCAAGTCCGCCGACATCCAGGGTCGCGTGAAGCTGATCCGTCGCCAGATCGACGAGACCACCTCCGACTACGATAAGGAAAAGCTCCAGGAACGCCTCGCCAAGCTGGCCGGCGGCGTCGCCGTCATCCACGTGGGTGCCGCGACCGAAGCCGAACTCAAGGAGAAGAAGGACCGCGTCGACGACGCCCTGCACGCCACGCGCGCAGCCGTCGAAGAAGGCATCGTCCCGGGTGGCGGCGTCGCCCTCCTCCGTACGGTCAAGGCCATCGATGGCGTGATCAACAGCCTCGTCGGCGACGAGAAGATCGGCGCCCAGATCGTCCGCAAGGCGATCGAAGAGCCGCTCCGCACGCTCTGCGCCAACGCCGGCGTCGAAGGTTCCCATATCGTCCAGGAAGTCCTCCTGAAGCATAAGGGCGCGAACGGCTACAACGTGGCCACGGGCGAATACCAGGACCTCGTCGCCGCCGGCGTCGTCGACCCGACCAAGGTCACGCGCACCGCGATCATCAACGCTTCCTCCGTCGCCGGCCTGCTCCTCACGACCGAATGTCTCATCACGGACGTTCCGGAGGACAACAAGCCTGCGGCTGGTGGCGACCACCACGACCACTGAGGTCGTTGCAGTCCGCTTCTCGAACGGCGCCCGATGGGCGCCGTTTTTTTGTGCCTACTCCCGGCGGGGGAGGGCGCCATTTTGTATTATTACGGCAAACGGCTGGGGTTTGCCCGACAAAAACACGCCGGGCGAATTCTCCGGGTTGCTCTCTCCCGCCAAAAGGATTGTTTCGGGCGAATACCCCTATGCGAGTCTTCCTAGCTCTGTTGACGTTCTTGGCTTCTTGGTCGGTCCCCCTGCGTGCGGCCGAACCGTCCGAGGGTGCCTTGCGCGTCTTGTATTTCGACGCCCTCGGTTCGGAGCAGAGCGCCAAGGGCTCGCTCCATGACTACATGGCCGCCCTCGGCCGTGACGCCATCTGGTTCGACTACGCCTCCGGCCCGACGCCTTCCGCCGCCACGCTGGGCTATTACGACGCCTTGCTCGTCAAGGGCGATGTCCCCGGTCTTGGCGCCGAGGTGAAGTTGCCCGACGGCAAGATGATCGTGGTGCTGCGCCTGTCCGCGGGCGTGAACGCGGAGGGCTTCCGCAAGGATCTCCTGGCCAAGCTCAATCCCGCCCGCTTGTCGGCCTGGGAGAAGTTCCTGGCCCAGCGTGAACCCGAGGTCCGCGAAGAGAATCCGAACGTCGCCAACTACGAGCGTCGTCCGCAGGCCCTGACGCTCCAGAAGCCGTTTTCCGTGAAGGGCAGCATGGAGCGCACGCAAGTCCCGGCCGACATGAAGCTGGTGCTCTTCGCCGCCGAGCCCGACATCATGAAGCCCATCGCGTTCGCGTGGGACAACCGCGGTCGCCTCTGGGTGGCCCAAACCAGCGACTACCCCCACGGCGTCTCCAAGGACGGCGCCGGCCACGATAAGATCGTCATCTGCGAAGACACCGATGGCGACGGCAAGGCCGACAAGTTCACCGTCTTCGCCGACCGCCTCAACATCCCGACGAGTTTCGCGTTCGCCAACGGCGGCATCGTGATCTCGCAGCCGCCGCAGTTCCTGTTCCTGAAGGACACCAACGGCGACGACAAGGCCGACGTCCGCGAGACGGTCATGACCGGCTGGGGCGTCAACGACACCCACGCCCAGGCCAGCAGCTTGTCCTATGGCTACGACAATTGGCTGCGGGGCGCGGTCGGCTACAGCGGCTTCAACGGCGAGGTCGGTGGCCAGCGCAAGGGCTTCTCGCAAGGCAGCTACCGCTTCAAGGCGGATGGCTCCGCCCTGGAGTTCCAGCACCAGTTCACCAACAACACCTGGGCGCAGAGCAACAACTCCGCGGGCGATGATTTCGGCGGTACCGCCAACGGCGCCCCGATCTTCTATGGTGGCATCCCGCTGACCGTCGCCCCGAAGGGGATGCGCGTGATGTCGGCCAAGAAGATCAACCTCGTCGAGCAGGCCCACACCATCACCCCGAACTTCCGTCAGGTGGACGTCATGGGTGGCTACACCGCCGCCGCCGGCTCCAACTTCATCTACTCGGCCCAGTTGCCGGCGCGCCTGCAGGGCGCCGCGATGGTCTGCGAGCCGACCATGAAGCTGATCAACCTCATGAACGTCGTCCCGCAGGGCGCCGGTTACGTCGCCAAGGACGGCTACAACATCGTCGCCTCTTCCGACGAATGGATGTCGCCGGTCTTCGCCTCCGTCGGCCCCGACGGCGCCATCTGGTTCGCCGACTGGCAGAACTTCATCATCCAGCACAACCCGACTCCGAGCGTGTCCCGGGGTGGTTACGACGCCAAGACGGGCGTCGGCGGTGCCCACGAAAACCCGATCCGCGATCACTCCCGCGGTCGCATCTATCGCATCGTTTCCAAGACGTCGCCGGCGGTCAGCCCCGCCCAAGCGAACACCGATGAAGCTTTGTTGGCTGGCCTGAAGGGGTCGACGCAGTACGGCCGCCTCCGCGCCCAGCAGCTGATCGTGGAAGGGAAGAAGACCGCGCTCACCGCCGCCCTCGTCGCCCTCGTGACGGCTGCCCAGCCGGACGTCGCCGCCATCCATGCCCTTTGGTCCCTCCACGGTCTCGGCAAGCTCGACGCGGAAACCCACAAGAAGGCTTTGCTTTCGGCCGACGCCGCCTTGCGCCGCAACGCCATCCGCGCCCTCGGTGACGAGGCCGCTTCCCAAGGCTTGTTCTTTGGCACCGGCGTCATCGCCGACAAGGACCCGACGACCCGTCTGGCCGCGATGGTCAAGTTGGCCGAGTTCGCCACCACCCCCGAGATCAAGACGCTCGTCCGCGGTTTGGCGACCGACCCGATCGTCCAGTCCGACGAGTGGTTGAAGGAAGCCGCCAAGGTTCTCGCCAAGAAGCATCAGACGCAGGTCTTCGTCGAAGGACCGAACCTCCTGCCTAATCCCGGCTTCGAGGAACTCGCGGGCGCCTTGCCGGCCGGCTGGCAGCGTCGCGACTACGGCAACTCCCCGGCCAACAAGGCCGCGAAGTGGGACGTCGTCACCGACCCCGCCATGGTGCACTCGGGCAAACGCGCCATCCGCGGGGTTACCCGCGACAACGGCGACACCAGTTTCTACGCCGACGTGGCGATCAAGCCGGACACCGAGTATCGCCTGAGCGCCTGGATCAAGACCAAGGGTTTCCGCGGCAAGGCCAGCCTCAACGACCACATCGGTCGCGCGGAGACCAGCACGATCGGCCGCGACAGCGATTGGGTCGAGGTCGAGGTCGTCTTCAATTCCGGTAAGCGCACGCGGTCGTCGATCAACCTGCTCCACGTGGGCAAGGGCGACATCTACTTCGACGACGTGAAGCTTTGCGAACTGACCGTGGCCGGCGAAGCCCCGGTGACCGATGGGGTCGCCGCTCGGGGCGAAGAGATCTACTGGAAGCACCCCGTCGCTGCGTGCGTGAACTGCCACATGGTGAAGGGGAAGGGCAGCGCCATCGGGCCCGCCCTGGATGGCATCGCCACCCGGGCGACCCCCGCGTATATCCATGACTCGCTCGTCGAACCCAACAAGGTCTTGGCCAAGGGCTACGAGCAGTTGGGCGTATCGCCGATGCCCCCCATGGGCCTGATCCTCAAGCCGCAGGAGCTGGCCGATGTGAAGGCCTTCCTGCAGACGCTCAAGTAAGCCGCGGCCGGTTTCTATTGGATTGATTCAGCCGTGGGCGGGGGCTATCCCTCGCCCATGGCTGCCGTCAAACTCCAGAAGGAATCCAACCCCATCGTCACGTTGCTCTCGTTGATGGGCGTCACGCTCATCACCTTGGTCATCATGTATGCGGGCATCCCGGGCACGGGGTTCCATGGCCTCAAGGCCGGCGTCCACTTCGACATGGAGTCGGGCTTCGAAGACGCCCGCTTCATGGATAACCGCATCATCTGCGAATCCAAGGATGCCCAGAAGGATGTCCGCGCCGCGCTGCTGGCGGTGAAGCCGGACTACCCCGTCGAGCGGGTCAGCGTGAGCCTCGAGAACTACGCTTCGGGCTATAAGTTCAAGGTGCGCTACATCACCTACTACGGCCAGCGTCTGAACCTCTTCGAGAAGGGGAAACTTTTCCGCCGTGGCTCCGAGGTCGGCGACCCCGTGCTGGATGCCGAGGTGAAGCGCTTGGACGACGAACTCGAAGGCGCGATCCGCAAGGCCCTCGAGACGTATTTCAAATCCAAGGGCGCCCAGTAAGGGGAGGGGCCCGGTCCGGCATGTCACGCAAGGAAAAGGCCCGGATTGCTCCGGGCCTTTTGGCTGAAAGTGGGGTGATTGAGGGGACTTGAACCCCCGACCCCTGGTACCACAAACCAGTGCTCTAACCAACTGAGCTACAACCACCGTTCAGTCTTCCTTGCGGAAGGGTGTTGAATGCAGGTTAAACCGCCCCGCCTGTCAATCTCGGACGGAAAGAGGGCCCTCGGAGGCCGAATATTGCCCCGCTGGGGAGAATTCCTTCATTTGTTCTTCCCCTTTCCCAGCCCGCCCGCCTTTCTGTTCTGACATCATGCCTACGTTTACTGAAATTGGCCTCCCCGAGCCAGTCCTACGCTCCCTCGCCGATTGTGGTTACGTGAACCCCACGCCCATCCAGGAGCAGGCCATCCCCGTGGTGCTTTCCGGTCGCGACCTCATCGGCGCCGCCCAAACGGGTACCGGCAAGACCGCCGCCTTCGCTTTGCCGACGCTCGCCCGCCTCGGTCCCGCCGCCGGCAAGCCCCGCTGCCTCGTCCTCGTGCCGACCCGCGAGCTCGCCGTGCAGGTCGATGAGAACTTCCAGAAATACGGCAAGTACCTCGGCACCAAGACCGCGCTCCTCTACGGCGGCGTCGGTTACGGCATCCAGGTCAAGGCCCTCGAACAAGGCGTCGATGTCGTCATCGCCACGCCGGGTCGTCTGCTCGACCTTCACGAACAGAAGATCTTGGACCTGAGCTCCATCCAGGTGCTCATCCTCGACGAAGTGGACCGCATGCTCGACATGGGCTTCATCGAAGACGTGACCCGGATTGTCCGCTACTGCCCGAAGGATCGCCAGACGTTGCTCTTCTCGGCCACGGCCGATGAACGCGTCGGCAAGATCGCCAGCTGGGCCTTGCGCGACCCCGTCACCGTCGACGTCCGTACGGGCCTCGGCGCCGCCGACACCGTCGAGCACGCCATCTACCCGGTCGATATCTTCCAGAAGTACGACCTCCTCTTGGCGCTCCTGACCAAGAGCGGTTACAAGTCGGTCATCGTCTTCACCCGGACCAAGCGTGACGCCGACCGCATCGCCGAATGGATCGAAGGGCACGGTACTCCCGTCGCCACGATGCACGCCGACCGTTCGCAGTCGGAACGCGCCGCCGCCCTCGCGGGTTTCAAGTCCGGCAAGTTCACCATCATGGTGGCGACGGACATCGCCTCCCGCGGCCTCGATATCCGCGGCGTGACCCACGTCATCAATTACAACGTCCCTGAGCACGCCGAAGACTACGTGCACCGCATCGGCCGGACGGGTCGTGCTTCCGCCGAAGGCGAAGCGTTCACGCTGTATTCGCCGGACGAGATGCACCACCTGCAGCAGATTGAGATCCTCTTGGGTCGGGGCATCGAGCGCCGTAAGCTCGAAGGTTTCCGCTACTATTCCGAGCCGCAGTTGACCCCAGGTGGCCCCAAGGCCGCCGCGGTCTCCCGCAAGCGCAACCGCTAAGCCGCCGGCGATGTCGCACGAGCCCCCGATGCGTCGAGCCTTGGAGCTCGCCCGGCAAGCCTGGGGCCGGACGCATCCTAACCCGATGGTGGGGGCGGTCATCACCGAGGACGGTGTGATCGTCGCGGAAGGCTTCCATGCGAAGGCCGGGGAGCCCCACGCGGAGGTGATGGCTCTGCGCAACCTGGGTCGCCGCCCGAAAGCGGACGCCATCCTGCACGTCACTTTGGAGCCTTGCTGCACGCATGGCCGCACGCCTCCGTGCGTCGACGCGATTGTCGAAGCGGGCATCCGCACGGTCGTGGTGGGTGCGACGGATCCGAATCCCGCGCATGCGGGCCATGGCTTGGCCTTGCTGCGCTCCAAGGGGCTTGCCGTCGTGGAGGGCGTGCTCGCCGCCGACTGCACGGACCTCAACCTCATCTTCAATCACTGGATCGTCGCGCAGCGTCCGCTCATCGCCTTGAAGGTCGCATCGTCTCTCGATGGCCGCCTCGTTCCGGCGGAGGGCATGTCGCCGTGGATCACCGGGGAAGCCGCCCGGGCGAACGTCCAGGCATGGCGGGCGCTGTTTCCGGCCATCGCGGTGAGCGTGGATACCTTGCTGAAGGATAATCCGCGTCTGACCGCCCGGTTGCCGGAAGGTGAGCGCTGCGGCATCCGCTTTGTGCTGGACCGCAATTTCCGCTCCGCGGGTAAATCCGGCCTGAATCTTTTCCGTGATGTCTTCAACGACCGCACGGTGGTCGTGGGCCTGCAGAGCGCCGTCCGCACCGCGGACCTCCGTTGGTATGAAGCCGAAGGCGTGACCTACTGGTGTCTGCCGGGCGGGCCCGAGGACTTCTTGGCCAACTGGATCGCCCGTTGCGCCCTCGAACAGGTCACGGGCGTCATGGTCGAAGCTGGCCCGCGCTTGGCCGCGGGTTTGTTGGAGGAGGGGCGGGTGGACTACCTCTTCGCGTATGTGGCCCCGATGTTCACCGGGAATCCTGATTCGCCGGTGTGGGCCTCGAGCGCCGTGGGGCAGCTGGTCGACCCCCGGGTGCAGGTCTTCGGTCAGGATGCCCTGTACCGCGGTTATTTGGCCTAAGGCGGGCAGCCGAGAGGGGAATCCGACCCTCGGGTCGCCTTGGGTCCGCCAAGGCTTTGTAGGGCGTTTTTAATACTTTTGCGGGCCTTTAGGGGGTGCGAGGGGGTCGCTTGCCTCTTTTGGCTCGACTTTTCAATAAAAACTTTCATTAAAGGGAATCCGTCTCCCTTTCCCAAAGGGCGTCCTCCTAACCACTTTAACTCGAACCACTTATGGCAGACAAAATCACGGATATCAGGAGGAAGGAAAAGCCTTCTTTCACGTCTCTCATCGAGAAGAAGCGCGATGGCGGCGAATTCTCCGCCGACGAGATCCGGCAGATCGTCGATTCCGTCATGGACGCCGAGATGCCCGAGGCGCAACAGGCCGCTTTGGCCATGGCGATTTTCTTCCGGCAGATGTCGGCCCAGGAAACCGCTTTGCTCGCCGAGGAACTCCGTCTCTCCGGCGAAGTCATCGACCTCGACCGCCTGACCCAGCCGAAGATCGCCAAGGTTTCGACCGGTGGCGTGGGTGACAAGACTTCCATGGTGCTCGGTCCGCTCGGCGCGGCCGCCGGCGTCATCATGCCGGGCATGAACGGCAAGGATGAGGAATTCTGCATCTCGACCGTCGAGAAGTTGAGCTCGATCCCGGGCTTCAAGGGCAAGGCGACGCTCGAACAATTCCGCCAGCAGCTCGAGCGCGTCGGTTGCGCCATCACCGAGCAGTGCAGCGACATCGCTCCGGCGGACGACCTCCTTTACACCCTTCGCCAAAAGACCGGCACGATCCCTTCGTTGCCGCTCATCACCGGCAGCATCCTCTCCAAGAAGCTCGCGGAAGGCTGCGAAGGCCTGGTGATCGACGTGAAGTGGGGCAATGGTTCCTTCATCCGCGACCTCGAGCAGGCCAAGCAGTTGGCCCGCATCGTCACGCGCGTCGCCCGCTCGCTCAACCGCAAGTGCGTGGCCCTCGTCACCGACATCAACCAGCCCCTCGGCGACTCCGTCGGCACGGGCTTGGAAGTCCTTGAAGCCGTCCGTCTCCTCAAGGGCGAAGGCCCCGAAGACCTGCAGGACCTCGTGCTCAAGCTGGGCATGGAAGTCGTGCGCCTCGCCGGCGTCGCGGGTTCGACCCTCTCCGCCAAGCAGACCGTCGAGAAGCACCTCAAGGACGGTTCCGCCCTCGAGAAGTTCAAGGCCATGGTCCGCGCCCAAGGCGGCAAGACCGATTGGATCGACGATCCCTCCAAGTTCCCGCACGCGAAGTTCATCCGCAAGCTCCCGGCCCCGAAGCGTGGCTATGTCCACACCATCGACGCCGGCAAGATCGCCCAAGGCGTGCGCCTCCTGGCCACGCTCAAGGACGGCACGCTCGACCCGTCGGTCGGCGTCACCGAGATCCGCAAGGTCGGCACGCAGGTCAAGCAGGGTGAGCCGCTGATCATGATCCATTACAACGACGAGGCCAAGGTCGACGCCGCGCTGCCGTATTTCCGCGACGCCTACCGCCTCGCCCCGAAGCGCCCGAACATCCCGCCGCTCGTCGTCGAGCGCGTGGCCTAAGTTAGGTCCAGAAAAAGAAACAGAAAGCCGCGGAGTGATCCGCGGCTTTCTTGTTTGGAAGGGTCAGCGCAGGTCCTCAGGCCAAACCGCGCTTCGTGCCTTGGGCGAAGGCCACGAAGTTGCGGACGATGCGGGAGGAGGCTTCGGGCAGGGCCTGGGCCTTCTCGATGGCTTGGGCGGTGTTGAGGCCGTCGCGGTAGAAGAGGCGGTGCAGGGCCTTGGCCGTGGCGATCTCTTCGTCGGTGAAGCCCGAACGCTTGAGGCCGACGGCGTTGATCATCTTGGTCTCGCAGGGGTTGCCGTCCGCGATCACGAACGGCGGGACGTCCTGCACGCACTTCGAGCAGGCGGCGACCATCGCGTGGTCCCCGATGCGGCAGAACTGGTGGATGCCCGCGTTCCAGCCGATGTTCACGTGGTCGCCGACGTGGACGTGCCCGGCGACGGCGGAGTGGCTGGAGATGACGAGGTGGTTGCCGATGACGCAGTCATGGGCGATGTGCGAATAGGCGAGGAGGGTGTTGTCGTCGCCGAGGATGGTCCATTCGCCCTCTTGGGTGCCGAGGTGGACGCTGACGTATTCGCGGAAGGTGTTGCGGGCGCCAACCTTGAGCCCGGGCTTCCCCGGGCGGGCTTTGAGGTCCTGCGTGCGGCCACCGATGACGGCATACGGGAAGACCTCGCACTGCGGCCCGAGTTGCGTGTAGCCTTCGACCGAAGCGTGGTGGTGCAGGATGCAGCCATCGCCCAACGTGACGTCCGCCCCGACATACGCATACGCACCGACCTGCACGCCGGTGCCAAGCTTGGCGCCGGTCTCGATGATGGCGGTGGGATGGATCAGGGCGCTCATCCGGGCTTCAGCCTTGGGCGACCGAATCGGCGATGGTGAAGAGGAGCTCGGCGGAAGATACCGTCTCGCCGTTCACGAGGCACTCGCAGTCGGCGGCGGCGATGCGGCCACGGACCTTCGTCAGCTTGGCGCGGATCTCGAGCGTGTCGCCCGGGGTCACGGCCTTGCGGAACTTCACCTTATCGGCGCTCATGAAGAACACGACCTTGGGGGCTTCGTCGGCGGCGCCTCGGCGCAGCATGATGAGGCCGGCGGCCTGCGCCATGGCTTCGATCTGCAGCACGCCGGGCATGACCGGTTGGCCCGGGAAGTGGCCTTGGAAGTAGGGCTCGTTGATCGTGACGTTCTTGATCGCCACGAGGGAGTCGTCGGTCAGCTCGACCACGCGGTCCACCATCACGAACGGGTAGCGGTGGGGAAGGGCGTTGAGGATTTGGCGGATGTCGAGGGCGTTGCCGACGGGAGCCTTCGGGGCATCGACCTTCTTCGCCGGTTCGGCCTTGGCCTTGGGGTTCTTGGACTCCTGCCACTGCTTGCGCACGGCGGCGGCGAGGCGGGCGTTGAGCGCGTGACCCGGGCGGACGGCGATGATGTGGGCCTTGAGGCGGATGCCGGCGAGGACGATGTCGCCGACGATATCGAGGATCTTGTGGCGGACGAGCTCGTCCTTGAAGCGCAACGGCTCCTTGCTGACGACCTTGTCGCCCTTGAGGATGATGGCCGAGTCGAGCGAGCCGCCTTGGATGAGGCCCTTCTTGAGGAGCTCTTCGATATCCTCGTAGATGGTGAACGTGCGGGCCGGGGCGATCTGCGCTTCGTACGTCTCGGAATCGATGTCGATCGTGAGGTGCTGCGTGTGGATGCCGCGGTCATCCGCCGAGGTGCACGTGATGCGCAGGCCATCGAAGGGCAGGGCGATGATCGAGCGGCTGCCCTCGTTGATCGTGATGGGCTGCGTGAGCGTGAAGACTTCGCGTTCGTCGGACTGGTCGACGATGCCCGATTGATGGATGAGCGTCGTGAACGGACGGGCGGAGCCGTCGACGATCGGCGGCTCGGAGGCATCGAGTTCGACGATGGCGTTGTCGACGCCCATGCCGCTGAGCGCGGAGAGCACGTGCTCGATCGTGTGCAGCTTGACGGCGTCGGAGGAGACGGTCGTCTTGCGCTCCAAATCGGTGACCATTTCGGACACCGGCCGGACCTCGGGCTTGCCGAAAAGGTCGATGCGGCGGAAGACGAGACCGGTGTTCGGGGCACCCGGTTTGAGGGTCAAGGTGACCTCCTGGCCGGTGTGGAGGGCCTTGCCTTTGACCGAGGCTTCTTTTCCGAGGGTGCGCTGTTTCATGCCGTGCCCATAGTTATTCACACCCCCCTTGCTCTGTAAAGTCATAGTTTCAAGGGGTTTGTGCGGCTATTCGAGGTACTCGCAGGGAGGGGGTGTCCCGCTTGGATGTGAATGGTTTCGGGCCTGCCCGGTAGGGGGCTCGTCGGCTGAGGCTGGCCTTACCTGCTGCCCCATGAAAACAGCCCAAACGGTCACCCAATCGGAGCCGTTCGAAGCTCCGAAAAACGCGGGGAGCGGGTGGTGTCGTCGAGCGCCGCGTCGCCTCGCTGGCCACCTCAGGCCGAACGTCTTTCGGCCGTTGTGAAGTAGGGTTGCGAACAACTTCGGAGCCCTCGCACTTGTTCACACGTTTGGGCGACTCCTTGACACCTTGGCGAGCGAGGCAAATCGTCAGCCCGTGCTCCTGGTCATCGATAACTACGACTCCTTCACCTACAACCTGGTGCAATACTTCGGCCAGCTCGGCGTGGAGCAGAAGGTCTTCCGCAACGATCAGATCACGGTCGAGGAAGCGCTCGCGCTGAATCCGGACCGCGTGATGATCTCGCCGGGTCCGTGTTCGCCGGCCGAAGCCGGCGTGTCGTGCGACATGATCCGCGCCTTCGCCGGCAAGAAGCCGCTGCTCGGCGTCTGCCTTGGCCACCAAGCCATCGGGCACGTCTACGGCGGCCGCGTGCTCCGCGCCCCGAACTTGATGCATGGCAAGACCTCGCCGGTCTTCCACAACAACACCGACCTCTTCCAGGGACTGCCCAATCCATTCAACGCGGCCCGCTACCACTCGCTCATCGTCGAGCGCGAGACCTTCCCGGCTTGCCTCGAAATCACCGCGTGGACCGACGACGGCCTCGTGATGGGTCTGCGGCACCGTGACCTGCCAATCTGGGGCGTGCAGTTCCATCCCGAATCTTTCGCGACGCAGAACGGACTCGATCTTTTGGCGAACTTCCTGCGCCTCTGACCGATGTATTGTCCGCGCTGCAACCACGAAGACACGAAGGTCCTGGAGACCCGTCTCGGCAAGGGGAACCACTCCATCCGCCGTCGCCGCGAGTGCTTGGCCTGCTCGCATCGCTTCAGCACGATGGAGGAAATCGTCCGCGAAGGCCTCGTCGTCGTGAAACGTAACGGCGCCCGCGAAGATTTCGACATCACCAAGATCGCCTCCGGCATCCGGAAGGCCACCGACAAGCGTCCCGTCGAGGTCGAGCGCATCAACCTGCTCATCTCCGAGATCGTCGAAGGCCTGCAGCGCAAGTTCGAGGACGAAGTCCCTTCCAGCGCCATCGGCGAGGAGATCATGACGCACCTGCAGTCCGTCGACCAGATCGCCTACGTCCGCTTCGCCAGCGTCTACCGCGAGTTCCGCGACATCGACGAATTGGCCAAGGCCATCGATCAGCTCCGCAAGGGAGGCAAAGCCAAGTGACTTCCGCTGCCGCCGCACCCGCCCGCCCGGCCCGCCTGCGCACGCTGAACGCGATGCTGGCCAGCCTGGTCGGGACCGAGGCATCGTTGCGGCGGGATGTCGATGCCGTCGTGCGGGTCTTTGAATCCGATGAGTTTTCGGCCCAAGGCCTCGACGCCCGGGGCTTGGCCGACGCGGCCGCCCACCTGCTGCGTCTCCTGGCCCCGGAGGCCGTGCTCCCCGCCATTGCCGTCCTCGACCACCGTACGGAGCCGTTTGAGCCGCTTTGGGCTCCGGAACGTATCGAGGCCGCCCTCGGGCAGGTCGGCGACGCCTCGGACGTCCTTCTGTGGGTGGTGGGCCTGCAGGACCAGTATCTGGTCGGCCCCAAGGCCCGCTCGCCCAAGGCCCGGCTGGCCTACGACGAGGCCGTCGAATGCGTGAACGCTTATGCGGCCCATGTCCAAGGCCGCGGCCGTCTGACGGTCGTCGTGCTATAATCTTCCCCATGAGCACCCCGAAGACGCTTTTCCAGAAGATCGCCGACCGCGAGATTCCCGCGAAGCTGATCCACGAGGACGCCGTGTGCGTGGCGTTCCATGACATCTCGCCGCAGGCGCCGGTCCATGTCCTCGTCGTGCCGCGCCAGCCCATCGCTCGCGTGGCCGAAGCGACCGCCGCGGATCAAGCCACGCTTGGACACCTGTTGCTCGTCGCCGCGGAGCTGAGCCGTCAGCTCAACCTCGCCAAGGGTTTTCGCATCGTGATCAACAACGGTCCCGATGGCGGCGAATCCGTCCCGCACCTGCATGTGCACCTCCTCGGTGGACGCGCCCTGAGCTGGCCTCCGGGCTGATCTCGATGGCTCCCGCCGAACCGTGCCTCGTGCTCGATGGCTCCGCCCGTCACGGCGTGCGCGTCGGCGTGTTGCTGGGTGGTCGCTGGGTGGCGGAAGCGCATTCCGAAGAAGGGGCCTTGGAGGCGACGTTCGCCTGCGCGGAACAAGCCTTGGCCAAGGCGGGCCTGCAGTTCGCTGACCTCCGCGCCTTTGCCGTGTGCGTCGGTCCGGGGTCCATGCTCGGCATCCGCGTCACGGCGATGGCCGTACGGACCTGGGCGGCGTTGCAGCCGTGCGAGGTCTGGGTCTGGGAGCCGCTCGTGGCGCTCGCCGCCGCCGTGCGACTGCGCGGTGAAGCGGGTGCTTTCCATGTCGTCTCCGAATCGCGCCTCAAGCGCTGGCACGTCGTCTCCGTGGATGCCGCGGGTTTGCCCAGTCCGGCCCGCGAATGTGAGTTGGAGCAGGTGGCGGCCCTGTCCGGGCGCATCCTGACCACGGTGACGTCGGCCCCGCAGGTCTTGCCGGCGGCGGTGGTCGTGCCCGAAGCCTGGGCCGAACTTCCGAAGGTTTTCGCGCAAGCCGGGGTGCTGCGTCCCGAACCCAAGCCTGAGGCCTTGAACGCGGCCGCCGATTTCGCAACGTGGTCGGGCGAACGCCACCGCGGTACGCCATGACCAGCCCTTCCAACCAGTCGCGCGCATGGGTCGAGATCGACCTCCCGGCCATCGACCGCAACGTCGGACGGATCAAGCAGGCTTTGCCGCGGCACGTGCGCTATGTCGCGGTCGTCAAAGCCGACGCCTATGGGCACGGCATGCCCGAGGTGGCGCGTCGTTTGCTGCAAGCGGGCGTGGATGCGTTCGCGGTGGCTAACGTCGCCGAGGCCATCCGGCTCCGCGAAGTCGGCCACGAAGGGGACACGTTGTTGCTCAGCCCAACCTTGCCCGATGAAGTGGCGCGGGCGGCGGAGAACGGTTTCGACCTGACCATCAATTCGCTGGAGGAGGCCAAGGCTTTTGCCGCGTGGGGCGCGGCGCATGGACGCAAGGTCCGCGTGCACGTCAAGGTCGACACCGGCATGGGCCGGGCCGGCGTCTGGCATGAGCGCGCCCATGCGGTCTTCGCCGAGGTGCTGGCGAGTCCGGGTTTGGAATGGCGCGGTGTCTACACGCACTTCTCGGACGCCGACGCCGATGCGGTCTACACCGCGCAGCAGCGTCGGATCTTCCTCGACCTCCTCGAGGCGATTCCCGCCGCCGTCCGCGCCAAGCTGCTCATCCATGCGGACAACAGCGCCGGCTTGGAGAGCTTCTCCGCGGCTTCGCCGTTCAACGCCGTCCGCATCGGTCTCATGCAGTATGGCCTGCCGCCATCAGCGGGTTCGTTCCTGGCCAGCCTGAAGCCTGATCCGGTCTTGTCCTTCCACGCCCGCGTCGTGCTGGTGAAGGACCTGCCCAAGGGCACGGCGGTCAGTTACAATCGGACCAAGACGTTGGGCCGCGATTCCCGGGTGGCCGTCGTCGCCGTCGGTTACGGCGATGGCGTGCCGACCGCCGCCAGCAACCGCGGCTTCTTCCTCGTGCGTGGACATCGCTGTCCGATCCTCGGCCGTGTGACCATGGATCAGACCGTCATCGACGTGACGGATGTCCCTGCGGCAGCCGTGGGCGATGTTGCGACGATTCTGGGTGCCCAAGGGGCGGACCGCATCACCGTGGCCGAGTTCTGCGCTTGGTCGGATTGCATTCCCTGGGAAGCCCTCTGCACGCTCACCCAGCGGGTCCAGCGCGTCTACCGGACCGACCGGACCTAAGTCCTTAGACCGACTTGGCGGCCGCTGGCTTGGCGCCAGGGGCCGGGGTGGTCGCAGGGGCAGCCTTGGCGTCGGCCTTCTCGGCGACCTTCTTGACGGCTTCCATGAAGCCAGCGTCGGCAGGGTTACCGTCGAAGACGAGCTTACCTTTGTTGTCGAAGACGAAGACCTTGGGGATGCCCGAGAACTGAATCGGGGTCTTGGTGATGCCGGAGACGATGGCGTATTGGACGCCGGCCTTCTTCGTGACGACGGCGATTTCCTTGGCGGTGTGGCCTTGGCACTCGGCACCGATCACGACGAGGGTGTCCTTGTACTTTTCGGAAATTTCCTGCATGTGCGGCAGGCTGGCGATGCAAGGCGGGCACTGGACGCCCCAACCTTCGAGCACGACGGCTTTGCCGGCGAGCTTGCCCATGGTGACCGAAGGACCGCTGATGGCCTTGCCCCAGGCGAAGTCGCGGAGGTCATAGGTCTTCTCCTTCTTGTCGGCGGCGAAGGCAGGGAGGACGAGGAGGGCGGCGAGGAGGGTGAGGAGGCGCATGGCTTTATCTGATACGCGCACCCGGAGTTGGCAAGTCCAACTCGGTCTCTCCAAAGCCTCTTTAAGACAGAAAAGGGCCCTTAAGCGGGGGGATTCATTTCCCGGACGAGGTCACGGATCAGCCCCCCGGCGATCATCACGCCGATGGCGCCGGCCTGCCAGAGGAGCGACTGCCAGGGCATCAAGTCCAGGCGGACGAACCCACTACCGGCTTCGAAGGCGATGGCGATGAAAGGTGAAAGTGTCCAGAGGCCGACCCCGATGGCTTCGGCGTCCATGGGCGTCTCATGTCTGAGCAGCATGAACAGGACCCAGACGGCGGAGGGCAGGGCGCACCAATAGCTATCAGCGTTGAGGAGCCAGGGCCACCAGCGGAACACGTAGACGACCGAGGTGACGAGGAAGAGCAACGAGCAGAAAGCCTTCAGGCAGCGTTCAAAGAGGAGCGGAGCCCGCCGCGGCGCGAGGTCGTCGATGTCGAACCCGGTGGTGCTTGCGGGGCTCGGTACCAGTTCCACGCCGGTGCACCAAAGAATGAACTTCAAGGGGCGCTGGAAGATGCGGGGCAGCATCGTGATCAATTCGATTCTTTAATCTCCTTTGAGATGTCGCGAAAGATTCCGTAAGCGATCATCGCACCAACGCCGACGACTTGCCAGATGAGGCAATCGTAGGGTATCAGGTCGAATCGGATGAATCCGATAAGGAGCCAGAGCAAGAAGGAGACGAACGGGGCGAAGGTCCATAATCCCGTACCGATGGCCTCTGCGTCCATCGGTACGGAGCGCCGGAAAAGCATGAAAAGAATCCAGGCGACGGAGGGCAGGGCGCACCAGTACGAGGTTGTTTCGAAGAGGAAATCGAACACCTCAGTGAAGTTGGAGATAGATGCCACGACAAACAACCCAGTGCAGGTTGCCTTGAGCGCGCGTTCGAAGGGTGTCAGTTCCCGTTTATCGATCAATTCGTCTGCACCGAAGCCGCTGGCGCCTTTGGTCGCAGGGCCTTGAAGTCCGACGCACCAAAGCAGGCAGGGAAAAAACCACCGGATGAAGCCGAGAAGCATGGGGGTGGGGGTAATCTGGGCAGCCGGGCCCCGAAGTCAAACCAGCCATACTCAGCCGCTTAGGCCTGCGTCTTTTCGCGTCGAAGTTCTAGCCAGATGCCCAGCGCAAAAGCGGTGAAGAACAGGACGAGGCTGATCCAGAGGTAATCGGGTAGCCCATGGTCATTTCGGGCGCGTGAGAAGACGTAGGGCAGTAGGCAGAAAAGCCCGACCGTGACGGAGGTCCGGTCGAACGGCAGCTGGCGGGCGGCTCGCAAGCAGGTCTGCAGGAACCACGCCGCCGGCAGGATGTTGAGCCACCAGCCGTCCTTCGCGGTCAGGTGACGAATGGCCGGAGTGAGGATGCACTCGCCCAGCGCGGCGAAGGCCAAGCCTACGGCTAGCCAAAGCACGACGGACTCTATCCCGGTACGCTCGCGGGTCGGCAACGCCCAGAGGCTGGGCGGGACGTACGGGCGGCGGACCTGCGACATTGCAGCCGCTTAGGCCTTGAAGCCGAAGTACTGGCGGGCGTTGCGGTAGCAGACGTCGGCGACGAGGCGTTCGTTCCACTCCGCGCGGTCCGGGATGCGTCCGGATTCGACGTCCTGGCCGACGAGGTCGCACAGGATGCGGCGGAAGTATTCGTGGCGCGGATACGAGAGGAAGGAGCGGGAGTCGGTGATCATGCCGATGAAGCGGCCGAGCAGGCCGAGGTCGGAGAGCATGTTCATCTGGTCGCGCATGCCGCGTTCCTGGTCGAGGAACCACCAGCCCGAGCCGTACTGGATCTTGCCCGGCGTGAGGCCGTCCTGGAACGAGCCGGGGAGGCACGCGAAGAGGGCGGTATCGGCGGGGTTGAGGTTGTAGAGGATGACCTTGCCGAGGGCGTTCTCGCCCGAGAGGGTGCCGAACCAGCGGATGAGGCCGGGGCCTTGGCGGAAGTCGCCGATGGTGTCGCAGCCGGCGTCGGAACCAAGGCGCTTGAGCAGGCCGAGGTTCGGGTCGCGGACCGCGCCGAGGTGGAGCTGGGTGGCCCAGCCCTTGGCGTGGTTGAGACGGCCGACGTGCAGCATGATGAAGGCCGT
>CALQIY020000039.1 GCA_943330755.2 Opitutus sp. GAS368 | reverse complement strand
GAAGCGCTTGAGGACGTTACGCTTGGCGCCGGAAGAGGAGGCGCTGGACTTGAAACTGTTGTGCTGGGTCATGACCGTGAAGGGGAGGAAAGGTGGAGAAAAGGGCAGGGAGGGCGGGGGGCAAGGGGAAAAAGCCGAAAAGTGAGGTTCAGGTGGTTTTACCCCTCGGTTTAGGCCTTCTTCGCCCCGGACTTAGGCCAAGATGCCCTTCGCGACCTTGCCGTGCACGTCCGTTAGGCGGAATTGGCGGCCTTGGTAGCGGTAAGTGAGGGCCTCGTGGTTGATCCCGAACAGGTGCATGAGCGTGGCCTGCATATCGTGGACGTGCATGGAGTCCTTCGTGATGTTCCAGCCAAACTCGTCGGTTTCGCCGTAGACGTGGCCTTTCTTGATGCCCCCGCCGGCGAGCCACCAGCTGTAGGCTTTGCCGAAGTGGTCGCGGCCCTTGTAGCCCTGGCCTTGCTGGTTCTGGCCGAACGGGGTGCGCCCGAATTCGCCGCCCCAGACGACGAGGGTGTCTTCGAGCAGGCCGCGTTGTTTGAGGTCCTTGACGAGCGCGGCGCTGGGTTGGTCGGTGTCTTGGCACTGGGCCGCCAGCTGGCCGGTGGTGAGGTTGTTGTGCTGGTCCCAGCCCGCGTGCATGAGCTGCGTGAAGCGCACCCCGCGCTCGGCGAGGCGCCGGGCGATGAGGCAGTTGTTCGCGAACGTACCCGGCGTGAGGACGTCCGGCCCATACATCTCGAGGACGGCCTTGGGTTCGTTGCGGAAGTCCAGGAGGTCGGGCACGGAGGCCTGCATGCGGAACGCCATCTCGTATTGCGAGATGCGGGTGTCGATCTCGGGGTCGCCGACGGTGCCGAGGTGTTCGCGGTTGAAGGCTTGGACGTCGTCGAGCATCGCGCGGCGCGCGTCGCGGCTCACGCCGGCGGGGTTGCCGACGTAGGGCACGGGGTCGCCGGTGCCGCGGAAACGCACGCCCTGGTGCTTGCCCGGGAGGAAGCCGTTGCTCCAGTAATGCTCGAAGAAGAGTTGGCCGCAGGTCTTGGTCTTGTCCGACGAGGTCATCACGACGAAGGCCGGGAGGTCCTCGTTCATCGTGCCGAGGCCGTAGGCCAGCCACGCGCCCATCGCGGGGCGGCCCGGGATCTGCGAGCCGGTCATGAAGAAGGTGACGCCGGGGGCGTGGTTGACGGCCTCGGTGTTCATCGAGCGGACGACGCAGAGTTCGTCGGCGATGGAGCCGATATGCGGCAACATCGTGCTCATCTCGATCTCGCTGGAGCCGTACTTCTTGAAGGGTTTGATCGCCGGCACGCACGGCCACTTGGCGTAGCCGCTCGACATCGTGGAGAGGCGGGTGTCCCCGCGGATGCTCGCCGGGATGTCTTGGCCGGCGAAGTCGACCATCTTGGGTTTGTGGTCGAAGAGGTCGATGTGCGAAGGCCCGCCCCCTTGCCAGAGGCAGATCATGCGCTTGGCCTTGGGGGCGAAGTGCGGCAACGCCGGCAGGCCGCCTTTCGCGGCGGGGTTGGAGGCCGCGCGGAGGTCGCGGGCGAGCAGCGAGGAGAGGGCGACGGCGCCAATGCCTTGGACGGAGGCGTTGAGGAAACTGCGGCGCGTGAGTCGCGTGCGCCATTCGGCGGGGGAGAGGTGGGCTTGGTCCATGGCTTATTCGCGGGTCTGCGCGGCGTCGAGGTTGAGGAGGGCGAGGCAAGCCGCGGTCAAGGCCGCCTGCTCGGTGTTCTTGAGCGTCGCGTCGCGCTTGCTTTCGCCGATGGCCAGCAAGGCATCGGCGGACTTGGCGTCGTTCGCGTAGACGGTGCGTTGGCGGGCGAGCAAGTTGCGCAGCAGGGCCTGTTCGCGCTCGGTGGGCGGTCGGCTCAGGATCAACGCGTAGGCCCGGGCGAGGCGGGCGTCATCGGTCGACTGTTCCTTGCTCACGCGTTCGGCCAATACGCGCGCGGCCTCGACCCACGTCGGGTCGTTCAGCATCGTGAGCGCATGCAGCGGCGAGGTCGTCTGCGTCGTGCGCACCCGGCAAGTCTGGCGCGAGGAGACGTCGAACATGTTCACCGGGGCGATGGTGCGGCGCCAGAAGGTATAGAGACTGCGGCGATAGAGGTCCGCGCCCTTGGAGGTCGGGTACGTGAAGTCGCGTTCCTTGGTGATCGCGAGGCTCTCCCAGGGCGCCGGCGGCAGGTAGGGGTAGACGGGCGTGCCGCCGACTTTGGCGTTCAGGAGGCCGCTGCTCGCGAGGGCGACGTCCCGCAGGACCAGGGAGGTCAGGCGGAAGCGCGGGGCGTGGGCGAGGAGCTTGTTCTCGGGGTCTTTCGCGAGGTGCTCAGGGGTGACGTGGCTGGACTGTCGATAGGTGCGGCTCGTCACGATGAGTTTCTGCAGGGCCTTCGTCTTCCAGCCGCTTTCGCGGTATTCGACGGCGAGCCAATCCAGGAGGGCGCGGTGGGTGGGCGTATCGCTTTGCACGCCGAGGTCTTCGGAGGTGCGCACGAGGCCTTGGCCGAAGAAATGCTGCCACTGGCGGTTCACCTGCACGCGGGCGGTCAGCGGGTGCGTCGGCGTGAAGAGCCACTGCGCCAGTCCCAGCCGATTCGCCGGAGCGTTCGGTGGCAGTTTCGGCAGGAAGGCGGGCGTGTTGAACGTGACCTTCTCCTTCTTCGAGAGGTACGCGCCCCGGTCGAGGATGTTGGTCTCGCGCGCCGTGGCGTCGCTCATGATCATCACGCGCGCGTAGGTGTCGGCTGACTTGAATTTGGCGACGGCCGCCTTCGCGTTGTCGATGGCCTTGAAGGCCGCGGACTTCTTCCGGTCCTCGGGGAAGACGTTCTTGTTGTAGTGGGCGAGGAGGGCCTTCTGCTGGGCGGCCGTGGGCTTGACCCCCGGCGCGAGCGCGCCCTTCAACTTCTCATCGAGCATGCCTTTCTTTTCCAAGGGCAAGGCCAGCCAGGCTTCGAAGGCCTTGGCCTGGAGCGCCGCGCTTTCCTTGTTCTTGGTTTCGTAGTCGGCCTCGAGTTGGGCGAGTTGCGCGACCTGTTCCGGCGTCGGGACTTCGAGCAGCGGCTGGTCGAGGCGGAAGCGTGATGGTCCCCCGCCCGGGACGCCGCGTTCGGGGACGTGATTGAAGGCGTCGAGCAGGCTGTAATAATCTTTTTGCGTCAGCGGGTCGTACTTGTGGTCGTGGCACTGCGCGCAGGCCAAGGTCAGGCCGAGCCACGTCGTCGAGACGGTATCGACGCGGTCGAAGAGGCTGACGAAGCGTTGTTCTTCCGCGATGTTGCCGCCTTCGCCGTTCAGGATGTGGTTGCGGTTGAAGGCGGTGGCCAGCTTCTGCTCGAGGGTCGCATGGGGCAGGAGGTCGCCCGCCAAGAGCTCGGTGCTGAGCTGGTCGAAGGGCTTGTCCGCGTTGAGTTGGCGCACCAGCCAATCGCGCCAGACCCATTGGAAGGTGTCCCCGTCTTGCTGGAAGCCGTTGCTGTCCGCGTAGCGGGAAGCATCGAGCCAAGGGAGCACCATGCGTTCGCCGTAGTGGACGGACGCCAGGAGGCGGTCGACCTGCTTCTCGTAGGCATCGGGGCTGCGGTCGGCGACGAAGGCCGCGGTTTCCTCCGGCGTCGGCGGCAGGCCGGTCAAGTCAAGGGACACGCGGCGGAGCAGGACCGCGCGCGGGGCTTCGGGCGAGAGCGTGAGGCCAGCCGGCTTCAGCCGCTCGGCGACGAAGGCGTCGATGGGGTGCGGCTCGTTGACCGCGGGAAGGGCGGAGCGCTGGGGGGCGACGAACGCCCAATGTTCTTCGTAGGGGGCGCCCGCGTTGATCCAACGTTTGAGGATTTCCTTTTGGGCGGACGTCACCGTGCGGTGCGCCTCGGGCGGCGGCATGACCTCATCCTCATCCTTGGAGAAGAGTCGCTTGATCAACTCGCTGCCGGCGGCATCCCCGGGGATGAAGGCCTTCTGTTTCAGGGCTTCTGCGCGGATGTCTAGGCGGAGCTTGGCCTCGCGCTTATTGGCATCGGGTCCGTGGCAATAGAAGCAGTTCTCGGACAAGATCGGACGAATGTCGCGGTTGTACTCGAGGGGGGCGGTCTCGGCGGCGGCCACGGCGACCGCCCCTGAAATCCCGAAGGAGAGGATGAGGCGGCGAAGTGGGGCGGGGCGGACGAACATGACTGCAGGGTTGGGGCAACCGAAGGGGTGTCGGCGGGGTAGGGATATGCAGTTTCCTAGACCATGGATGACAAGGATATGTTTCCGATTTCTGCCTGGTTTCGGCCGCCTTTGGGGTTGCTGAAGAGGCGGGGCGTGTTGTCATCGGGTCAGGTGCGCATCCTCGATCGATACATCCTCCGCGAATGGGCCAAGGTCTTCGCCCTTTGCATGGCCAGCTTTTGTGGGCTCTTGCTCGTTTCCGATGGCTATAACTGGATTCCGGACTTCCTCGGTTGGGGGTCTTCGGCTTGGACCATCGCCACTTATCTGGCCTCCGGCTTGGTCGCCAAGGTTTCGGTCCTGATCCCCGTCTCCTTGCTGGTTTCGACCGTCTTCGTGCTGAGCGCGATGAACCGCAATCAGGAGCTGGCCGCGGCCCGAGCCGCGGGCATCGGCATGTGGCGTCTGACGGCCCCGCTGTGGTGGGTGGCGGTGGCCTTGGCCGCGGTGACCGCCTTGCTCAACGCCGTCTGGGTGCCGGATGCCTTGGAGACGCAGCGCAACCTGGTGGAGCGCGAGCATTTCAACTACATCCGGGCCAAGGGCGATACCGCGGTGCCCATCAGTCAAGGTGAGTTCGTCTCCTTCCAGAATCCGAAGTCCGGCCGTTTCTGGCTGATCTCCCGGCTCGGTCTTAACTCCGGCCAAGCCTACGAGGTTTTCGTCTACAGCTTCGATTCCAGCAACCGCCTGCTCCGGTGCATCGCCGCCCGCACCGCCGAATTCAAGAAGGTCGACGGCGTTTGGAAGTGGACGTTCCGTGATGGCCGCGACCAACGTTATGACCCCCTCGCCGGCATGCTCGCCCAGCCGCATTTCGAGACGTTGACGCCGGCCGGCTATGACGACGATCCGGAGGTCATGCTCTTCGCTCGGCGGAATCCGGAAGACCTTTCCCTGCGCGAGGTGACCCGCTACGTCGATCAAGCCGGGGTGGCGACTTCGGGCCGTGGCGCGGCCTATGCGATGCGCTACCATTCCATCCTTTCCAGTCCGGCCATCTGTTTCGTCGTCATCGCCGTGGCCATTCCCTTCGCCGTGGTCGGTGGTCGCATCAACCCGATGGTCGGCGTCGCCAAGACCTTCGGCCTGTTCCTGGCCTTCTTTTTCCTGAGCTCGATTTGTTCCGCCTTCGGTGTCAGCGGCGCCTTGAATCCCGTGGTGGCCGCGTGGCTGCCGACGGCGTTGACGGCCGCGTGGGCGATTCCCAAGTTACGCTCGGTCAACTGACATGCTTCGCGCTATTCGCATCCGGCCGGGTCCTCCGGCCCGTTCTCTCCGTGGTCACCCTTGGGCCTTCCTCGGGGAGGTCGAAGTCTCGGGTCCGCCCCCCGTCGATGGCGATTGCGTCGAGCTGACCGATCCCAAGGGCCGCTGCCTCGGGGCCGGCCTGTGGAACGGCAAATCGCAGATCGCTTGGCGCCGTTATTCGCGCCGCCCAATCTCGCTCGACGGCGCTTTGCTCGAGGAACTGGTGACGGCCGCCGTGCAGCGCCGCGCCGGCAAGCCGGTCTGCCGCTTGGTCTGGTCCGAGGCCGATAGCCTGCCCGGGCTCGTCATCGACCGCTATAACGACCTGCTGACGATCCAGGCCCTCACCTGCGGCATCGACCGTCGGCTCCCGCAGATCCTCGATATCCTGCAACGCTTGCTGAAGCCCCGCGAAATCGTCCTCCGCAACGACGCGGCGACGCGCAAGTTGGAAGGTCTCGATCAGCATATCCGCACGGCTTCGGGGAAGCCCTTGGAGCCTTGCTGGATGGAGGTCGGTGGCGTCCAGGCCTCGGTCGACCTCATGGGTGGCCAGAAGACCGGGATGTACCTCGACCAGCTCGACCAACACGCCCGCGTGGCGCAGTTGGCCAAGGGGCGCCGGGTCCTGGATGCTTTCTGTAACCAAGGTGGTTTCGGTCTCGCCTGCGCGAAGGCCGGGGCGACGTCGGTGCTGGGCCTCGATTCTTCGGAAGATGCCATCGTCGCCGCCCGCGCCGCCGCGGAGCGGAATGGGCTCAACGCCCAGTTCGAAGTCGCCAACGTCTTCGACTGGTTCACCGAGCACCGCGAGGCGACCTACGACCTCATCATCCTCGACCCGCCGCCGTTCGCCCGCAGCAAGGACTCCGTCCCCGGCGCCGTACGTGGTTACAAGGAGCTCAACCTGCGCGCCCTCCGCCTGCTTTCGCCAGGTGGCATCTTGGCGACCTATTCCTGCTCGCACCGCGTGACGGAAGAGATGTACCTCGAGCTCATCGAGGCTGCGGCCGCCGACGCCCGCCGCGAGGCCGTGGTCCTGGAGCGCACCACGCAGCCGGCCGACCACCCGGTGCTGCTGAACTTCCCGGAGAGCCGCTACCTCAAGGGCTTCATCATCGAGATTCGGGCTTAACTCCCGCCTCCGAACCGCTTCACTCCCGCCATGATCGTCTCCCTCCGCGGTAAACTCATCGAAGCCGGCGTCCTGCGCGTCGTCATCGAGTCCGCGGGCGTGGGCTATGAAGTGAACGTGCCCGTCACGACCGCCGAGCGCCTGCCGAAACTGGGCGCCGAGGTCTTCCTGCTCATCCACCACGTCTTCCGCGAAGATGGCCAAGCCCTCTACGGGTTCGCCGTCGCCGAGGAACGCGAATTCTTCAAGCTCCTCGTCGAAAAGGTCTCGGGCGTCGGTCCGAAGATGGCCTTGAACATCTTGAGCCGCCTGTCGTTGCCGATCCTGCGCGATGCCATCATCCGCGGCGACGTCGCCTTGCTGTCGCAGTGCCCAGGCATCGGCAAGAAGACCGCCGAACGTCTCGTCATGGAACTGAAGGATAAGGTCGGCCTCGAAGCCCCCGGTGCCGTGACGATGGCGGCCGTGGCCGCGGCGGTGAGCGCACCGACCCCGGCCTCCGATGCCGTCTCCGCGCTGGTCGCCTTGGGCTTCAAGCCCGTCGACGCCGATAAGGGCGTGCGTACGGCCATCGCCAAGCTCGGTCCCGGCGCCACCGCCGATCAGTTGGTCCGCGCCGCGCTCGGGCGGTAGAAGAGGTAGGGGCGCCAAGGGTAGGGACAGCACCACGTGCTGTCCCTGCCTGGCTTCGCTCACTTCAATCCCAACACGTCTTCCATGCCATACAGGCCGGCGGGCTGGGACTTGAGCCAGCGGGCGGCGCGGACGGCGCCACGCGCGAAGATCTCGCGGTTGGAGGCCTTGTGCGTGAGTTCGAGGCGTTCGCCTTCCGCGGCGAAAAGCACGGTGTGGTCACCGACGACGTCGCCGCCGCGGATGGCGTGCACGCCGATCTCATTCAGCGGGCGTTCGCCGACCAAGCCTTCGCGGCCATGCTTCAGGGCTTCCTTGGCGAGCTGACGTTCTTCGAGCAGGATCTTGAGCAGCGTTTCGGCGGTGCCGGAAGGGGCGTCCTTCTTGAGGCGGTGGTGCATCTCGAGCACTTCGACGTCCCAGCGGCCGGCGTCGGCGAGCGAGCGGGCGGCTTGGCGGACAAGCGCGTTTAGGAGCGTCACGCCGACGGAGTAATTGCCGGCCCACACGACGGGGAGGCCTTTGATGGCGGCGGTGATGGCGGCCTTCTCTTCCGCGGTGTGGCCAGTGGTGCCGATCACCAGGGGCTTCTTATGCTGGGCGCAGAGCTGTGCGACGGCGAGGGTCGCGGAGTGGAAGGAGAAATCGATGACGACGTCGGCGGTGCCGATGTGCGCGGCGAGGTTATCGCCCTGGTCGACGCCCGCGGCGATGACGGCCTGCTCGGAAACGGCCACGTTGGCGATGGCGAGGCCCATGCGGCCCTTGGCGCCATTGAGGAGGATGCGGATCGGTTGGCTCATCGGAGATTGGCGAGGGTGGCGTCGGCGCAGGCTTCGACAAGGAGTCGGTTGGCGTCGGACATCTCGCAGAGCGGGAGGCGGACCTCGCCGGACTGGATCAGGCCGGAGCGTTGCATGACGTGCTTCACGGGCACCGGGTTGGGCTCGATGAAGAGGGTCTTGAAGATGTCGGTCAACTTGGCCTGGAGGACCTTGGCTTCGGCGAACTTCTTCTGGCGCACGAGGGCGGCGAGCTGCGCCACCGGACCCGGGAGCCAGTTGGACGCGACGGAGATGATGCCTTGGCCGCCGACTTCGCCAAAGGCGACCGTGAGGGAATCGTCGCCGCTGAGGACGAGGAATTCGGGGTCGAGCTCGCGCACGAGGCGCGCGGCCTTGTCGACCTGCCCGCCGGCTTCCTTGATGCCGATGATGTTGCGGTGCTTCTGCCGCAGACGGACGACGGTCTCGACGGTGATCTCGATGCCGCATCGGCCCGGGATCGAGTAGAGCATGATCGGCTTGGCCGTGGCCTCGGCCAAGAGCGAGAAGTGGCGGTACAGGCCTTCTTGGCTGGGCTTGTTATAATACGGAGCGACGAGCAGGAAGGCGTCGGCGCCGGCTTGGTCGGCCCGCTTGGTCAGGTCGAGGGCCTCGGTGGTCGCGTTGGAACCCGTACCAGCCATGACCGGCACGCGGCCAGCGGCGTATTCCACGGTCTTCTCGATGACGGCGATATGCTCATCGTAGTCGAGGGTGGGCGACTCGCCGGTCGTCCCGACGGAGATCAGGCCGTCGATGCCTTCCTTGATTTGGAAATCCACCAACTTTCGCAGGTCAGCCCAGGCCACCTGGCCGTTCAGGAACGGGGTGACGAGGGCGGTGTGGGCGCCAGCGTAGGCCTGAGGGCCGAACGGGCGTCCAGGACGCGAAGGGGTGGAACCGGGAGTGGACATTGCGACGAGTGTTGACCGAGAAAACAACCCGCCCCGCCCGCGGGTGACAAACCCAAAAACCCGCCCCGTCGGTCGAAAGCCCGCTTAGGGGGCGGTTCCGATGAGGATGCGGTTGTTTTCGCTGTCGGACACGTACAGGCGCCCGTCTGCCCCGATGCGTGCGCCGTGCGGTCGATTGAGCTGCGTGCCGGCCCAATCCGAGCCGAGGGTGGCCCCAGGCTTACCGTTGCCGGCGAGGGTGCGGATGGTCTTCTGGACGGGATCGAAGAGCCTTAGGCAATGGTTCTCGGTGTCGAGGATGAGCACGCGGTCCTTGGCGTCCATGGTCACGTGCTTGGGTTTGTTCATCCGGGCTTCGGCCGCCGGGCCATCCGTCGCGGGCCCGGTCTGGCCGGCTTTGTTGACGACCACGGTGACCTTGCCGTCCTTGACGGCGACGAGCGCGTCGTTGGCGATCAGCAGGGCATAGATGGTGCCGTCTTTGGCCATGCACGCGCTGCGGACGTAACCCAGCGGCGCGGCGAGCGCATCGGCCCCGTCCTTGGGCAAGCCTTGCTTCCCATTGCCCGCGATGGTGGTGACGACCTGGGTGGCGAGGTCGATGCGGCGCACGCGGTGATTGCCGAGGTCGGCGACGATCAGGAACTTTCCGGTCGGGTCGAGCGCTACGCCGGTCGGGATGTTGAACTTGGCTTTATCCGCCCGCCCACCGTCGCCGCTGAAGCCGGCTTGGCCGGTGCCGGCGAAGACGGTCGCTACGTATGTTTTCGGGTCGAGCCGAACGACGCGATGCTGGGAACTGTCGGAAACGTAGATGGAGCCATCGGGGGCGACGGCGATGTCCGTCGGGCTGTGGTAGACCGCGGGCGCAAGGTCGAGGGGCTTCGACGGCTCCGGCGGTTGTTGGCCTTTCGGGGCGCTGTTCCAACGGATGCCGGAGATGAATTCGATTTTGCCGCCTTGGAGTTTGAAGATGCGGTTCGTGCGCAGGGACTCCACGCCATAGACGTTGCCGTCCGCGTCGAAGGCGAGGTTGTGCGGCTGGCGAAGGTCGGCGACTTCAAGGGACTTGATCAACTCCTGGGCGCCGAGTGGTGCCCCGGTCAGGGCCAGCAGGCAGGTGAGGATGCGGTGCAGATTCACGCAGCCAGTGCAGCCATCCTGCGGGAGGCTGGCAAGTGCGGACCTCCGCTTGACCAGGGCAGGCTTGGCCTGAATCCGCTTACGGGGCGCTACCGACGAGGACGCGGCTGTTTTCGCTGTCGCTGACGTAGAGTTTTCCGTCCGGACCGATGCGTGCGCCGTGCGGGCGCTTGAGTTGCGTGCCGGCCCAGTCAGGGGCGATCTTGGCGCCCGCCTTGCCGAGCGTGCCGACCACGGTTTCAAGGGTTTGCTTGGAAGGGTCGTAGGCGCGGATGGCGTGGTTCTCGGTGTCGACGATCAGCACGCGGCCTTTGGCGTCCATGCAGATGTACTTGGGTCCATTGAGCTGGGCTTCGGCCGCGGGGCCGTTGTCGCCTGCGGCGCCTTTCTTCCCGGCGACGTTCACGACCGTCTTCACTTTGCCGTCCTTGAGCGCGATGAGCGAATGGCCTTCGCGCTGCACGATGTAGACGGTGCCATCCTTGGCCACGCACGTGGCGCGCGGTCCGTTGAGCGGCGCGGTCAACGCCGGCGACCCCGCCTCGGGGATGCCGCGCTTGCCGTTGCCGGCGATGGTCTCGATGCGGTTCGTGGCGAGGTCGATGCGGCGGACGCGCGAGTTGCCGAGGTCGGCGATGACCATCGATTTCCCGTCCGGCGAGAGCGAGCAGCAGAAGGGGCTGTTGAACTTTGCCTGCGCGGCGGGGCCGCCGTCGCCGGCGAAGCCCGTCTCGCCCGTGCCCGCGAAGGCGGTGGCGGCATAGGTCTTGGGGTCCAGACGGACGATGCGGTTCTGGAAAGTATCGGCGATGTAGATGGAGCCATCGGGGGCGACGGCGATGTCATGGATGCCGTTGAAGACGACCGGAGAGAGGTCCTTCGCCTTGGCCGGAGCGGGCGGCTGCGAACCCTTGGGGCCGCTGTTCCAGCGCACACCCGCGATGGCGTGGACCTTGCCGTCGCGGACTTCGAAGGCTTGATTGCTGGGCGTGAACTCCACGCCGTAGAGCTTTCCTTGGGCGTCGAAGTCCACGCTGAAGGGTTCCGCGAGCTTGTCCGCGCCGGTGGCGGGCAGGATTTCGACTGCGGCAAGGGGGAGGGCAGCGAGGCAGAGGAGGGCGCGGAGGGCGGAGCGGGGTCGCATGTAAGAATTCCTAAAAGCCCGCCGCGGGCTGTCCAGCGTACACCGAACCGAATAATGGTTCGACCCATCGGCGACCGCAGGCTTACCTTGGGCTCCCCGTCATGGCCGACCTACCCAAGATCTTCGAGGACCTCCTGGCCCTCGCCGTCGAGAACGCCGCGAGCGATGTGCATCTCAAGACCGGTCGTCCGGCCCTGATGCGTGTCGCCGGCCAGCTGGTCGAGGCCGAGATGGCGCCTTTGACCGCCGAACAGCTGAACGCCTTCGTCGACGCGACCTTGCCGACGCGATTCCGCGAGCGCTGGGCGCGCGATAGCCAGGTCGATTACTCCTTTGATCGCATGGCGCAAGGTAAGGGCCGCTTCCGCGTGAACGCCTTCCTGCAGCGCAACCAGCCGGCCGCCGTGCTGCGCTTGGTGAAGGTCAAGCCCCCGCAGTTCGCCGAGCTCAACCTCGATGAGAAGACCATGCTCAAGGCCCTCGAGTTGATGGAAGGCCTCGTGCTGGTCTGTGGTCCGACCGGTTCGGGTAAGAGCTCGACCCTCGCCGCGATGCTCCGCCATGTGAACGAACACTCGGCCTTGCACGTCATCACGCTCGAAGACCCGGTGGAATACGTCTACGCGGACCAGCGCAGTTCCTTCAGCCAACGCGAAATCGGCATCGACGTGGAGTCCTTCCCGATGGGTCTACGTGCGGCCCTGCGCCAAGACCCCGACGTCATCCTCGTCGGTGAAATGCGCGATAAGGAGACCTTTGAAACGGCCCTCCATGCCGCCGAGACGGGCCACCTCGTCCTTTCCACCCTGCATGCCGGCACCGCCCAGCAGGCCGTCCAGCGTCTCTTCGAGTTTTTCCCGCCGGAGCAGCTTTCCTTGGCGCGTCGTTCCATCGCGGCCTCGCTCAAGGCCGTCCTCGTGCAGACGCTCGTCCCACGCCTCGACGGTGAAGGTGTCCTCCCCGCGATGGAGGTCTTCATCGTCGACTCATTGGCCAAGCGCCTCCTCGCCGATGGTCAATTCGAACGCGTCCCGGAACTGGTGGAAGGCGGCGCCGACGTCGGCTCGCGTCCGATCAACCAAGACTTGGTGCGGATGGTCCGTGCGGGCAAGGTCAGCAAGGCCGCCGGCCTCGCCGCCTCGCCGAACCCGAAGGCTTTCGAGATGAATCTTTCCGGCATCTCGATCCAATCCGGCCGCATCATCCAGTGAGTGCTCCGCTGACCTTGGCGCTCCGCGAACTCGGCGGGGAAGGCCCGCCGTTGGTCGTGCTCCATGGTCTCCTGGGGTCGTCGCGCAATTGGCAGTCCGCGGGCGTGGCCTTGGCTGAGCGAGGCTATCGCGTGCTGGCGCCGGATCTGCGCAACCACGGCTCCTCGCCCTGGGGTGAGGCTTGTGGCTATCAGGCTTTGGCTGGCGACGTCATCGCGCTGCTCGAAAAGCTCGCGTTGGGCCCCGTGCACCTGATGGGGCACAGCATGGGCGGCAAGACCGCCATGCGGCTAGTGCTGGATCGGCCCGACCTCGTCTCCCGCCTGACCATCGTCGACATCGCTCCCCGCGCCTATGGGGACCGCGTGCGCGTGGAGTTCGCGGCCATGAACGCCTTGGACCTCGGCGCGATCAAGACGCGCAAGGACGCCGATGCGCTGCTGACTCCGCTGGTCGCCGACTGGGGGATGCGTCAGTTCATCCTGACCAATCTGGGCCAAGATGCCGAAGGCCGCTGGCGCTGGACCGTGAATCGCGCGGCCTTGACCGAGGCGATTCCCGAAATCCTCGGCAACCCCATCGGACCCGATGAAACGTGGTCCGGTCCGACGCGTTTCATCCGCGGCGGGAAGTCCGGCTACGTGCGCGATGAAGACCTTCCGCTGATCCGTGCGCATTTCCCGCAGGTGGATTTCGTGACCTTGCCGGACAGCGGGCACAACCCGCATTTCGACGCCAAGGGCGGCTTCGTCGAAGCCGTCTGCGGCTGATCAGGGCATTACGTTCCGTACGATCCAGCGGACCAGCCAAGTCGCGAGTAGGGCAAAGGTACCGTAGATGAGCACATTCAGGAGGGACCACCTGCCCCTTCGGCCCCGTTGCCACCAAGGGCGGTCTTCGTCCTTGATGCTTCGGTCGGCCTCAATCAGGGGCGACTCGTCGCCGCCGATGAGCATCACCCAGCGCGGCTCCGGTTGTACCAGGCGCTCGTCGACCAGCCAAAGGATCACCGTATGCGGGCTGTTTTCCGGCAGCCGGAGCGTGAACTTGCGGGGTGTCACACTGGCCCGCGCCGTGAGCCGCAGCAGCGTATAGGATTTGGCCAGCTCTTCGGGCGTGTGGCCGAGCGGGGCGGCGGGGTCGAGGCGGTCATCCACCCCGAGGTCGACCTGGCTGGCCTGCCGTAGGAAGTCGGTGGTCGTCTTGCCGTCATGCAGTAGCAGCAGGCCCTTCGTCTCGCGGACGAGGTCCTCCTGGGTCTTGATGCGCGGGTTGGCTTCGGCGTCCGCGGTGATGCGCACCGTCACGCTGTTATCCCCGCTGATCGTGCACTTCGCGAGCAACCACTCGCCATTATGCGCAGACGCAAACAGGGGGAGCAACAAGGCTCCCCCTAGCAGGCAGACGGTGCGCAGTCCGCGGATCACTTGACGTCCCAGCGGAGCACGCGACCGAACTGATTCCACTCGGTCTCGAGGATGTTGCCCTTGCCGTCGAAGGTGATGCCGTGGGGCGAGGTCACGATGCCGGTGCGCCAGGCCTCGGGCTTCACGCCCGGGGTGTTGGTCTGGCCCTTGGTGTCGTTGGCGCCGAGTTCGGCGACCATCTTGCCTTCCTTGTTCCAGACGGACACGCGGCCGGCGATTTCGGCGACGCACATCAACTCGCCATGGAACGAGGCGGAGGAGGGGTTGCGCAGGCCCTTGTCGGCGATCATCTGCGGGTTGGTGCCGTCGAGGTCGAGGTGGAACATGCGGTTGTTGCCGCGGTCCAGGCAGAGCAAGCGGGCCGGGGCGTAGCGGTTGTCGACGAAGATTTTGTGGGTGTTGGCGAAGGCCTTCTCGGCGACCTTCTGGGTCGGGCCACCGAAGACCTGCTTGAACTTACCCGCCTTATCGAACTGGAAGATCCAGCTCTTGCCGTAGCCATCGACGATGTAGATGTCGCCGTTGGCGGCCACGTCGCAGTTCGTCAGCTTGAGGGCGTTCTTGCCGTCCTTCGTCTTGCCTTGGGCGGCGGGGAAGTCGTCGGCCTTGATCTCCATGACGACCGTGCCGTCGAGGGTGCACTTGATGAGGCGCTGTTCGTTGAGGACGGCGGCGAAGATGAATTCCCCTTCGGTGGTCTTGCGGATGACGAAGCCGTGGAGGGAGTTGGGCAGCTTGAGGGCCTTCACGAACTTGCCGGTCTGGTCGTAGACCTGGAGGCCGGCGTCCTTCTCCTGGACGCTGACGTAGATGAGGCCGGCCGAGTCGACGGCGATTTCGCCGTGGCCGTTGCCGATGGTCTTGCGGCCTTCGGCAGGCTTGATGAAGTCGGGGACCAATTCGTATTTGGCTTCGGCGGCAAAAGCGCTGGAAGCGGCGACCAGGAGGGCGAGGGAAGGGAGGAGCGAACGCATGGGGGTGGGTCTTGTTAAGGGCAGTCGGCGGGGGCTGGCAATTTGAAAGGAGGCCAAGGCTTGCAACCGGCCCACCTTTTAGGTCTCTTCTGCCTACCCCCATGCGCTCCCTCCGCTTCCTCTCCCTCTTGGCTTTGGCTCTGACGGCCACCCTGCGTGCCGCCGATGCCCCCGCTTCCGAGCCTGTGCCCAAGGTCGACTACGTTTCCGCCTTCAACGGCAAGGACCTGACTGGCTGGAAGGACGCCAAGGACAATAAGTTCTGGAAGGTCGTGGACGGCGTGCTCGTCGGCGAGAACGACGAAAAGCTCAAAGGCAACATGCTCTACACCGAGAAGGCCTATGGGGACGTCGTCATCTCCCTGGAGTGCCGTTTTAGCGGCGAGATCGACAGCGGCATCATGGTGCGCCGCGATACGGCCGGTAAGAAAGACATGCAGATGCAGATCGGGGTCTCGCGCAGCCTGAAGAAGGATATGACCTGTACCTATTACGTCGGCAAGTACCCCGAAGCCGGTTTTGCCCCGAAGGTCGAAAAGCTCTGGAAGAAGGACGCTTGGAACCAGATCGTCTTCCGCGCCAAGGGCGACACCTACACCGTCTGGCTCAACGGCGAGCAAGTCTCGCAGCTCACCGATCCCGCCTACCCAACCCCTTACGCTATCGGCCTGCAGATCCATGGCGGGCTCAAGATGAAGGTCGAGTACCGGAACATCCAGGTCGCGGAGCTCAAGTAAGCTTCAGCCAAGGTCGATGCGAACGGGCGAGGGTAACCTCGTCCGTTTCGTTTACTAGGTGAATTAGCCTCGCAGGCGGTCGCCCTCGTTTTAGGTTAGTCGGATGACTCCAACCCCTGGGAGCAGTCCCCGCCCGTCTTCCCGTCGCGACTTCCTCCTTACCGGCGCCGCCTTCACGCTGGGCTGCCTGCCGTTCGTCGGCCGCGCCGCCGACCCCAAGCCCGCCCCCGCCAAGGCTAAGCCCAACCCGTACGCCGACGCGGTGTTCGTGGATGGCGAGCCGCCGCTGCCGGCGGAGGGTTCCTTCACTTTCGCGGTGTTGCCCGACACCCAGTATTACTCCGAGAAATACCCGGAGACCTACCTCGCGCAAACTCGCTGGCTCGTAGAGCAACGCGAGCGTCGCCGCCTCGCCGGGGTCTTTCATCTGGGTGACATCACGAACCAAAACACGGTCCCACAATGGACCAACGCGCGCAAGGCCATGCAGGTCCTGATGGACGCGCAGGTCCCGATGTGCCTCGTGCCCGGCAATCATGACTACGGCCTGCGGGGCAATGGCTCCGACCGCTCCAGCATGATGTCCGAATTCTTCCCGGTGAAGGACTTGGCGGCGGACAAGCATTGGAAAGGGACTTACGACAAGGAGCCGGAACGTTCCGAGAACAGTTGGCATTTCCTGGAGGCCGGTGGCCGCAAGTTCCTCGTGCTCTGCCTCGAGTTCGGGCCCCGCAACGACGTCGTCCGCTGGGCCAATGAGGTCGTCGCCGCCCACCCGGACCGCGAAGTCATCCTCTTGACCCACGTGCTCATCTATCACGATGAGACCCGCTACGATTGGAAGAAGTGGGGTGCCAAGCAGGATTGGAATCCGCACGCTTACGTCATGGCCAAGCAAGGCGGGGATGACGTCAACGACGGTGAAGAGCTCTGGGCCAAGCTGATCTCGCGGCACGAGAACTTCCTCCTGACCCTCAACGGCCACGTCCTCGGCGACGGCCTCGGCCGCGTGGTCACGTCAACGGCGAAAGGCCACGCCGTGCCGCAGGTGCTCGTCAATTTCCAGATGAAGCCCAATGGCGGGGACGGCTGGTTGCGCCTGATCGAGATGCGCAAGGACGGCACCATGCAGACCTATGACTACTCCCCGACGCGTAAGCAGCTGAACGCGTCGAAGCAGAATCAGTTCACGATCCCTTGGGCCTAAGCCCGGCGGGGCGCTTACTTCTCGGACTGATCCGCCGGCTTCGCGCGCAGCAGGTAGGTGTCGAGGAGCAGGCGTAGGCGTTGCTGCTCACCGCCGCGGATCTCCGGCTCGAGTTGGGCCCGTTGGCTTTGCTGCCGACGCCACGCTTGATGCATGGCGTCGTTGGAAATCCATTCGCTGAGTCGGAAGGGGGCCGGAATCGGGGTCGAGGGTAGCGGCGAAGTCGGACCGACGTTGGGTAGGGGGGCGGCCGGACCGTTGGCCTTCGGTGCCAAGGGGCCTCCGGCGACTTCGGCGACTCCGCTGGTCAAGGTGCGCCCATCGGTAACTGGCGTCGCCGGAGCGCCCGGGATGACAATCCCAGGGCCGCCCCGCTGGGTCGCGGTGGCTTGGGGTTGGCCCACGACGGGGCCGGCGGATGAGGCTTGGGCGGGGACGCGCTTCGGGCCCTCTGCGGGGAAGCCCGGGAGCGGGAGCGAACCCGCAGCAGGGGCAGCGCGCTGAGGGGTCTCGGTGATGGCCTGCGGTAAACGACGCCGGTCCCGATCAGGATTCGCCACCGCGGCCGGTCCCACGATTTCGCGAGGGAGGTTGAGGCTGCCCTCCGGCGTCGGGAGAGGCGCGCGCTTCGGCAGTTCCGCCAGCGTCGGCTTACCCACGGTTGCGGGACCGCTGCCATCGACGATGAGTTCAGGTAGGCGTAAAGGGGTTCGCTGACCTTTGCCCATCGGTGCAGCGGTTTCGGGGAGGCGCGGTCGGGGCGCGGCCGGACCATTCACCGGCGAAGGACTGGCGGTGTCTCCGAGGTGTGCCGCGTCCTTGGCGTTCGCCCCGTGCGGGTTGCG
>CALQIY020000038.1 GCA_943330755.2 Opitutus sp. GAS368 | reverse complement strand
TGCGCGGTCGCCCTCGATGTCCGTGACGGCGCCAGCATCAAGGCCGCGGTCGCCGAGGTGGAGCGCCAGATGGGCCGCATCGACATCCTCGTCAACAACGCGGGCTGTAACATCCGCAAGCCCGCCCTGGAGGTGACCTGGGACGATTGGAACACCATCCTCGACACGAACCTACGCGGGACGTTCTTCACCGCCCAGGCGGTCGCTCCGGGCATGATCGCCCGCGGTTATGGACGTATCATCAACATCGGTTCGGTGACGTGCGTCGCCGGCTATGCGGGCCTCGCCCCCTACGGCGCGAGCCGCGGTGGCGTGAAGCAGCTGACGATGAGTCTGGCCGATGACTGGGGTCGCCATGGCGTGACGGTGAATTGCCTCGCCCCGGGTTGGTTCAAGACCGCGCAGAACGCGGTGCTCTACGAGCAGAAGGAATGGGTCGAATACCTTTGCGACCGGATCCCGCTCAAGCGCCCGGGCGCGGCGGACGACCTCGCCGGCCCCGTGGTCTTCCTCGCTTCCGAGGAAAGCCGTTATGTGACCGGCCAGACGCTCCTCGTCGATGGCGGCATCAGCACGGGGGCCACCCGCGCCACGGTCGCTCCCCCCAAGCCCTAAGCCCTTTTTCCGCCATGCTCTACGCCCTCCTCGCCATCGCCGTCCTGGTCGGCCTCGTCACGTGGCTGAAGCTTAACCCCTTCATCGCGCTCTTGCTGAGTTCGTTGGCGCTCGGGGCGATGGTCGTGGCCACGCAACTGGTGGTGCCAGGCGTTGTTCCGCTGACGATGGCCGGCGTGCTGGATTCCTTCCAGACCGGCTTTGGGCGGACCTTGGCGAGCACGGGTTCGATCATCGTCTTGGGCGTGGTTTTCGGGAAACTCCTCGCCGAATCCGGCGGCGCCGGCGTCCTCGCCAAGCGTTTCATCTCGGCCTTGGGCCCGGACCGCATCGGTCTCTGCATCATCTTGTTGGCCTTGTGCATCGGCATGACGACCTGGTTCGCGGTCGGTCTGCTGCTCATCTTGCCCATCGTCATCACCTTGGCGAAGGAAACGGGTAAGCCGTTCCTTTTGTTGGTCCTGCCGATGCTTTCGTTCCTCTCGGTCATGCACGGCCTCATGCCGCCGCACCCGGGTCCCGTCATCGCCATCAAGGAACTCCATGCGGACATGGGGAAGGTCATCCTCTGGGCGCTCGTGCTCGGCATCCCGGTCGCCGCGATCGCCGGTCCGTTCTTCGCGCGTCTGGCCGTCAAGCGCGTGGAGGTCGCCACGCCGGCCTTTGCGCCTTCGGTCTCGGCAGGGCAGGTCTTGCCGTCCTTTGGCCTCACGCTGTTCACCGTCCTGTTGCCGGTCATCCTCTTGCTCGGGGGCACGGCCACCGAACTCCTGCATGCCGCCGAGACGCCCCTCGGCAAAGCGGCCTTGCTCATCGGTCATCCGGTCATGGCGCTTTTGCTGTCCGTGCTCTTCGCGATGTGGGCCTTTGGTCGTCGCTGCGGCCGGTCCAATGCCGACATGCTCAAATTCTCCGAGCAAAGCGTGGCCGGCATCGGCATGACCTTGATCCTCGTCGGTGCAGGGGGTGGCTTCGCCCTCGTGATGCGCGAGGCCGGCGTCGCCAAGCAGCTCGCCGAATTGGCGGCCTCGGCCGGTCTGCCGCTCCTGGTCTATGGGTGGCTCGTCTCGGCCTTCATCCGCGTCGCGACGGGGTCTGCGACCGTGGCCATCACCGTGGCTTCCGGCTTCATCGCCCCGGTGCTGGCGGCCCATCCGGGGACCAGTCCCGAGCTCATGGTCATTTCGATCGGCTGTGGGTCGCTCTTCCTGTCGCACCTCAACGATAGCGGCTTCTGGATGGTCAAGGAATGCCTCGGCTTGACCGTTGGCCAGACCCTGCGCACCTGGACCATCACCGAGACGCTGATCGGGTTCTCGGGCTTGGCGATGGCGTTGCTGGCGGAACAGTTCCTGAAGTTCCTCGGCTGATTCCGCCCATGGTCTTGCGCCTCCTCTGCCTTTGCTTGGCCTGCGGCCTCGCCGCCGCCGAACCCGTCGGGCCGCGCATCATGGCCGTCGGCGATTCCATCACCCAGGGCGGCGGGAAGACGTTCGCGACCTATCGGATCCCGTTGGCGGCGAAGCTCCAGGCGGCCGGCGTGCGTGTGGTCTTTGTCGGCTCGCAGAAGACGGACACCCCGCAAGGCCCGCTTTGGCATGAAGGTTATGGCGGCAAGAACGCCGAATACCTCGCCTCGATCCTGGAAGCCAAGCTGAAGGCGCAGCCGGCCGATGTGCTGATGCTGCAGGCGGGCCACAATCACTTCGTCGAGGAGAAGCCCATCGCCGGCATCGTCGCCGCACACCGCGAGATGATCGCGACCGCCCGGCGCCTCAACCCGAAGGCCATCGTCTTCGTGGCCCAGGTCATCCCCAGCGGCAAGTTGCCGAAGTACAGCTACATCCCCGAGCTCAACACCGCGCTGGCGGGTCTGGTCAAGGAACTGCATCGCCCTGCCCAGCCGGTTTACCTTGTCGACCTCGCGACCGGCTTCGATCCGGCGAAGGACACCATCGCCGACCTCGTGCATCCCAATGCGCAGGGCGCCGAGAAGATCGCGCAGCGCTGGAGCGAGGCCCTGACGAAAGTCCTGAAGTAAGCGGGCTTACTTGGGCGCCTGCAGCGCCTTCGACTTCCAGGTTTCGCCCTTGGGGCCGACGAGCATCACGGCCAAGCCTTCGCGATCGGCGATGGCCTGCGCGTCCTTCCAGCCAGCGGCCATCAAAGCGGTCGACCAACCGTCCGCCTGGAGGCCACTCGCGTGGTAGACACAGCAGAGTTCGAGGGTGGGGGCCACCGGCTGGCCGGTCTTCGGGGAGAGGATGTGCGCGATGGATTTACCTTCGGCTTGGCGCTTGGCGCGGTAAAGGCCGGAGGTGCTGAGGGCCATGTCCTTGAGCACGGGCTTGGCGATCATCACGCGAGGATTGAAGGGGTCTTCGATCCCGACCTGCCAACTGCCCGCCGCCAAGAGTTCGCCGCCGACTTCGATGAGGAATTCCTTTTGTCCGGCTTGGCGCAATACCTGGGCCACGCGATCGGCGGCGTAGCCTTGCAGGACCGAGCCGAGGTCCAACTGCACGCGTGGGTGGCTCTTGCGCAGGCTCCCGTTGGGTGCGTCCAAGGCGAGTTTATCCGAGCCGATAAAGCCGAGGGTCTCGCGGAGCTTTTCCGCGGACGGCACGGGTAGCTGGCTGCCCGCTGGCCCGTAGCCCCAGAGGCTGGTCAGCGGCGCGACGGTGATGTCGTAGTTTCGCTCGGATGCCGTCCAGAGTTTCTGCGTGAAGGTGAGGAGCGCGGCCATCTCGGCGTCGATCATCATCGCCTGCGTGGACTCGAGTTCGTTGAAGCGGCTGGTCTGCGAGCCCTTCCGCCAATGGGAGAGCGAGAACTCCACCCGATTGATCTCCGCTTCGATGTCCTTGTGCAACGTCGTGCGGTCGGCGATGGGGCCGCGGACCTTGACCGTCCAAGTCGTCCCAAAGCCCCCGCCATGCATCTCGGTGACGGGTGCCGAGGGTTCGGTTTGCCCCGTGACGAGGTCGAGGTTTTCGCGGGGCCGACCCAGCGTGAGGAGGGCGCCGACGAGCAGGAGCAGCGCGGCGAAGGTGTCGCGCTTCGCCCAGGTCTCGTGTTGGGTTTGCGTGCGGGTGAAGTTCAGGAGCGCGCCGGTCGGGCAGCCATATTTGCAGAAGCCTTGGGGAATGAAGACGGCCACGACGAGCCCAAGCACGGCGATGATGACCGAACTGAGCGCGACGCCGCTGAGCAACCAGGCGTCGAAGGGTTCCAGTTGGCCCAAGCTCCAGCGCGGCCAGAGCAGCGCGGCCAAGAACGAGCCCCCGAGGAGGACGAACGGGATGAGGCGGAGCCAGCGGTGCGTTTGCGCCGAGAGGCGGAGGTGGAGTTTGGGGAAGCTTCCCAGGAGTTCTTGGGCGGCGCCGTGCGGGCAGATCTGGTGGCAGTAGGCTTGGCGCCGGGTGGACCAAGGGATGAGCAGGGCAATCGCGCCGAGGGCCACCAAGCCGGCGGTCGGCCCGCCCGGAAGGCCGTGGCGCGCCCAGCCGACGAAGAGCGAGAGCGAGATCATCTGCCCGAGCCAAAGTCCCAGTCCGGCCACCAGCAGCAGTTGCCAAACCGTCCGGACCCATGGCTTGCCGTGCAGGTTCGTGAAGGTCATCAGCAACGCCCCCACCAGGAAGCACCAGCCCGCCGCCTGTTGGATGATATCCCAGATGCCGCGCCGTTTGGCGAGCTCCCCCTTGGCGTCGTCCGCGAAGCGCTGCTTGATGCCTTCCGCGATCGCATAGCTCGTCAGGGTCGCCCCGGCCACCCCTTCGAGCTGGGCGCTCGTGAAGTCCACCTTGGGCCATTCCTTCGTGTTCCACTTCGTGAGCGACTTCAGGTATTCCTCGTCGTCGTGGATGCGTTGGACGTAGTGGGTCGTGTCGTAGGTTTCGCGGAGGACGATCTTCCGGATGGTCAACTGGTCGACGTCGACGGCGATGAGCGTTTCCGAGGGCCCGGCGTAGCCGTTGATCTCGTCGGACGACGGTGACGAGCGGACGGCGTAGCCGAGGGCTTTGCCTTGGGCGTCCCGGACGAGGTTCCAGCCGAGGCGCGGGACGTTGCGCTCGAAACCCGCGGCGGTGGGGAAGCCCAGCTGCTTGACTTCATCGAGCGAAAGCGGGGTGGGGAAGCGCAGCGAGGCATAGGTCCCGGCGGTGCGTTGCTGGATGGATTGGACGATGGCCAGCGCCGTGAGCGTGGATCCGGCGTAGCCTTCCAGCTTCGGGGCAGGCTCCGACGTGGGGCGCCAATCGCGCAGCGACTTCGCGAACTTGGGGTTGTCGCGGAGCTTGTCGACGTGGCCAGGCGTGTCCTCCGACGACAAGATGCGCGTGCCGACGACGCGGTCGTGGTTGTCGAGCGCGACGAGGATGTTGCTGGGGCCTTGGTAACCGAGGACCTTCTCGGCCTCGGGCTGGGTCGTGAGCAGGAGGCCGATCTTGTTCTGATACTGATCGCGGACGACCAATGTGGCTTGGGGGCCGGGTTTGAGGGCGACCGCTTCGGGGAAGAAGGCCTGGGCGTCCGCCAGCGTGAGCTGCGCCAAGGCGGAGTCCGGCGAGGGCGTCGTCAGCTGCAGCAACCAGACGGCGATGCCCAGCGCCCCGAGGCGCCAGAGCCGCACCGCCCAGCCTTGCAGTCGCCCCATGCTTTATTTGGCGGGGACCAGCTGCACCGCGTCGGCGTGGATGTTGCCGTTGGCATTCTTGCCGCCAATCGTGAGGGTGTGGGCGCCCGCCGCGAATTCGTAGGTGCCGAGGAGTTGGAAGCCGCCTTCGGGGTTGGTCTTCTGGTTCGCCGTGAGCGTCACGACCTGCTTGCCCGTCGGGTTGAGGGTGACGGTCGTGTTGCTGGCGCGGTTTTCGTGGCCGGCCCAGTAGAGGCGGACTTCATAACGGCCGGCTTGCGGGATCTTGAAGGCGTACACGGCTTCGTTGTCGCCCTTCGGGGCGTAGTGGTAGCCGGCACCGAGGTGCGGGATGCCGTGGCCGGCGTTCCAGTTGCCCTTGAGCTTGGCTTGCGAGTCGTCGATGACGATGCCCGGGAGCTTGGCGAGTTCCGCCATCTCATCGGCGGTGAGTTTGTTCGGCGCGCCCGCGGCCTTGCCGAGGTCGGCGTTCATGCGACCAACGGGGAGCTGCTTGTAGTCGGCGATGGAGGTGTCGAGCGCGAGTTCGCCGTCCAGGCTGGTGCGGCGCATGCGGCCGGGCTGTTCCATCAGCTTGATGAGGGCGGGCAGGTGTTCCTGGTAGACGCCGCGGGGGTTGGTCTTCTCGCGGACCGCGAGGTAGGCCGCCTTGCCGACGACTTCACCCATCATGCCGATGGTGCGCATGACGCGCACGGTGCCGAGGGCCTCGTGCGTGACGGAGATGTGCCGGCCGGCCATGAAGAGGTTGTCGATGTTCTTCGAGTAGAAGAGGCGGTAGGGGAGCGGGTAGCCGTTGCGGCGGTCGACGGCGACGACGTGCTTGCCGCTGGCGTTGACATAGCCGAACGCCGCGCGGGAGATGAACGGATTGTCGGGGAACTTCTTGGCGTACTGTTCGCGGGCGTAGTGCAGGTCGATATCCCACGTGGTCGGCACGCAACCATCGGCGAAGTCCTTGCGGTCCACGATGTCTTCCTTCGTCAGGATGATGTCGCCGGTCAGCAGGCGCGATTCGCGCGGGCCACCGACGTGGGAGGCCCACTTGAGGTCGGCCAAGGCGTACTTGTCCTTTTGCTCGCCGTTCTTGAGCGCCGAAAAGGCGCCGTACATCGCGCGGAGATTCCAGTCGCGGATGGTTTCGAGGTCCTTGATGGGGTCCTTGTCGAAGCCGGACTCCCAGAACCACTCGGCCTTCATGAAGGGCTTATCGTCGAGCTTCGAGCTGGACTTCTGCAGCAAGGGGAAGTCCCCGAGGGCCAAGGGCAGGGCCCATGGCGTGGCGGGCCAGGCGACGGGCGCGGCGGCGTCCTGGTAGAACCACATGTTCGACATCCCCATGCGCTTGTTGGGTTCGGTGCGGTATTCGGCGCCCGCGTAAGCGCCGACCCAGCCGTGGCCGGTGGTGTCGGCGACGAACTTCGCGCGGAAGACGCGCTCGCGGCCGGTCTTGACGTCGATGGCCTTCACGGCGGCGATGCGGTTGCCGTCCATGACGACGCCGGTGGCGAAGTGACCGAGGAAGAGGCTGATGTTCTTTTCGGCGCGGACGACCTTCTCCTTGAGTTCGTCGCCGAAGCTGTCGATGCGGCCCGGGCTATCCGGCGAGCGGTCCGCGATTTCTTCGATGATCTCGCCGAGGTGCGGGTATTTGCCGCGGGTGGTGCCGCCCATCGCCCAGACGCCGATCTCCGAGCTGCCGTTGCCGCCGAGGACGAAACGGTCCTGGATGAAGGCGACCTTGAGGGATTGGCGGGCACCGGAGAGCGCGGCGCCGAGGCCGCCATAGCCGCCGCCGACGACGACGAGGTCGTACTCGCCCACGTCTTCGGGGCCGTTCGGGTTGTTGAAGGAATTACGGTAGGCCGCGAGGCCCTGCGCCGCATCGGGCGGGGTGCCGTTGTCCTTGGTCAAGACGATGGCGTCGCAGCGGCCATTGAAGCCCGTGAGGTCATGGAGCGCGAGTTTGGCTTCGCCCGCCGCGAGCGTGACCTTGCCGCCGTCTTGCCAATGCCATTCCGCGCCCTTGGCCCCGAACTCGGTGGCGAGGGGCTGGCCGTTGACGATGACCTGGAAGCGGCCGGGCGAGCCGGGGGCGTTCCAATGGCCGACCCAATCCTTGGTGCGGACCCAGACGCGGTACTCGCCCGCGCTGGGAATCTTCGCGGTGCCTTGGGCGTCGGCGACGGGCTTGCCGAGGCCGTGCGCCAGTAGGTAGGGCGAACCGACGATGTTCGTGAAGGCGGTGTCGAGTTTCCAGCCGCCGTGGCTGGCGAGGGACTCGGCTTCGATGAAGACCGTCTGGGCGGAAGCCGTGAGCGAGGTGATGCAGGCGAGTCCGAGGAGGCGGAGGGTGCGGGGGAGCATGGTATTTAGAAAAGGCCAAGTCCGCGGGGTTCCAATAGTATTATCCATAGGACGGCTTCCATTTTATGCCATTTAGGGGATGCTTTCGTCGGGATTGCGGATAAATTGCCCGAATGCTTCGCCCTGTTTTGCTCCTGGCCTCCGCTGCTTTGACCGTCGCGGCCGACCTGCCGCGCACGAGCCTGCTCGTCGACCTCGATGCCCGCGTAGGTCTCACGGTTGATGCACAAGGCCGCGTGACCAAATGGGTCAACCAAGCGGGACCGGTCGAGGCCCGGGATTTTGTCGGGCAGGACCTGGGTCGCAAGGTTCCGGGCTCGGGCCTGCCGACCGCTCCGAAGGACGCCACGGAGGGCGTGGGCTTCGCGGCGCAGGAACTCGTCTGCCACGACGAGAAAGCCTTCGATGGCGTGGTGCGCGGCGACGGCTGCACGTGGATCGCGGTGTTGCGACCTGCCGTCCAAGCGAAGGGTGGCCTCAAGGACGTGAACGCATTTTTCGGCAATCTCCGTAACGGCAGCAAATATGAAGGCCTGTGGGGCTGTCTCGATGACGACAACACGGTCTGGTGGGGCGCCCGCAATGGGCTGACCTTCGGTCGCTTCGACGTGAATAACCCCAAACTCGCCGGACCCAAACTCGCCGTCGGCAAGTGGGTGGTCGTGGCCGGCCGATTAGGCGCCGGCACGGGCGAGGTCAGCGCCGAACTCTTTGTCGATCAGCCCAAGGCGGTCGCGACGGCCAAGTTCCCCGTCAACCCTAAGGCCGATGCTTCGAAGCTGTGCATCGGACAGGAACGCGACGCGATTAATCACCCGGGGTTCGAGTCCTTCGATGGCTCCATCCGCCGATTCCTGCTGTGGAATCGGCCGCTCACGGACGAGGAACTCCAGCAGGCCCTGACGGCCGTTAGGTAGTCTTCTTCTTCGCGGCGTCTTCCGCGGTCGGCGCCTTTTCGGCCGCCTTCTTCTTTTTGGCGCCGTCCGTGACCTTGGTGCGTTGGGTATCCATGGCGTCCATGACTTTCTCCAGCGACATCATCTTGATGGAGGCATCGTTCTTGCAGATGGCCGTCAGGAGCGCGTTGCGGACCTCGTCCACGGCGCGACGGGCGTCGGTCGCGATGTCCTTTTTTTCGGCACCGGTGGCGAATTCCAGCCGGCTACGGACCTCGGCCATGCGTTCGCGGGCGGCCTTCACGGATTCATCCTGGAAGGCTTTGAGCGCGGCGACCTTGATCTTGGCGAGCTCTTCCTTGGTGACGCCTTCGACTTCATCGGGGACGACGGCCTGACGTTGGGCGGCGCCACCGGCGGTCCGCTTGCCGGCTTTCGCCGCAGGTTCCGTTGGAGTCGTGGCGGCGGGCTTGGCGGCGTCGGCGGCAAAGGTGAGGCTGGCGGCACAGAGGAGGAAGAGGAGGGGTTTCATTGAAGTCAGGGGATGGGGGGTAGGGGATGGGGGATGGGGTGGATGGCCGGCTTATTTACCGCGGCCGCCGCGCATGTTCTGTTCCATGGCTTCGCTGATTTTGGCGATGGTGTCGGCGGAGAGCGCGGGGTCGACCTTGGCGACGGCGGCGCGCATGGCCGCGCGCATTTCTGCCGCAGTTTTCTCGAAGTCGGGCTGCATGTCGGCCCGCTCGCTGCCGGTGAGGAATTGCGTCTTAGCGGTCAACTCCTGCAGCTTGGTGCGGGCGGCTTTCCAGGCGGCATCTTGGTAGGCGCGTCCTAAAGCAGCTTTGAACTTGGCGGTATCTTCTGCGCTGACGCCTTCGACCTGCGGCACTTGCACGGGACCACGTGCGGCCGGCGTCGTCGGTAGAGTCTTCTTGTCGGCCTGCGGGTCGCGCACGGCAGGCTTGGCGTCCGTGCTGCCAGGGAAGGCTTTGCCGGTGCCGGCGATGGCCTTCTTGTTGGCCTCCTGGGCGCGGGTGCGCTGCTGTTTCTCGAAGGCCGCGCTGACTTTGATGATGGTTTCCTTGGAGAGGGAAGGGTCCGCTTTCGCGATCGCCGTGCGGGTGAGTTCCACGAGCTTGTCCACGGTGGCTTCGAGTTCGCTGCGCATCGATTTCTTGTCGTCATCGCTGGCGAACTCGGCCTGCTTGCGGATTTCCTGGATCTTCTCGCGGGCGGCCTGGATCTCGGGGTCGGCGGCGGTCTTCGCGGCGGCGCGACGGAACTTGAGGAGCTCTTCGCGGGAGACGCCTTCGACTTCGGGTAGCCCCGGCACGCTCGCGGTGGCGGCCGGCTTGGTGGTCGTCGTGGCGGGTGCGGGAGTGTCCGCGGCGGTCAGCGCGGCCGTAGCCATCAAAAGGGTGAAGAAAGGACGGGGCATGTTCTTGTTAATTATACACCGAAAGCAGGGGGAAGTTCAGGCATCCTTGCGATGGACGCAAAAAAAGACCCCGGCGAACCGGGGTCTGATGGGAGCCGGGTAATCCGAAGATTACTTGGCGGCCGGAGCGTCGGCAGGCTTTTCGCCCTTACCTTCGCCCTTGCCCTTGCCTTCGCCACCCTTGCCGCCCTTACCACCCTGGCGGTTCTTCATGGCTTCGTCGGCCTTCTTGATGATTTCAGCGAGGGACGGGTCAGCCTTGATGATCGCGGCGTTGGTGGCTTCGCGGACAGCGGCCATGGCCTTCTGCATCTCGGCGCGAGCGGCTTCCTTGTCTTCGGCCTTGGCAGCCTTTTCGCGGACAGCGGTGGCGGCTTCGGTGGCTTTCTTGACTTCAGGGGATTCCTGGGCGGCCTTGCGGGCTTCCTGGTACTTCTTCATGTCCTCGGCCGAAACGCCGGGGATGGCGAAGTTACCGCGCTGAGGACGGCCTTCGCCCTTAGCGGCGTCGCCCTTCGGGGCATCAGGCTTCTTGGCGTCGCCAGCAGGGGCGTCGGCGGCGACGAGGCCGGCCGCGGCGATGAGGGCGAGGAGGAGGGGGAATTTGAGTTTCATGGGTATATGTGGGTTCTCTTATGAAACCCCCCGAGCGGGGGGTTGTTTCAGTTATTTATTAGTTTTATGACACTCTCCATCAATGACTTAAGTTGAAAGTGGGCTAGGCTAACCCCATGCAATTCCCGCTTTTCCTGCACCTGCCGCATGCGTCGTCCGTCATCCCCGAGGGTTTTCGGGGCGATTTCTTGGTCGGGGCCGCCGAGCTGGCGGACGAGCAACTGCGTTTGGAGGATCGGCATACCGATGACCTCTTCGGCGCAGGCTGGCCGGCGGCCCAGACCTGGCGCGCTCCGGTCTCGCGGTTGGTCGTCGACGTCGAGCGGTTCCGCTCCGACGACCGTGAGCCCTGCGCCGCGGTCGGCATGGGGGCGGTCTACGTGCGCGGGACCCGCGGGCAGGCCTTGCGCCGACCCGATCCGGAGCGCCGCGAGGTGTTGTTGAAAACCTATTACGACCCGCATCATCGTGCCTGCGAGGCGGCGACGGCCCAAGCCTTGGCCACGTGGGGCCGATGCGTGGTGCTCGATGCGCACAGCTATCCGAGGGGTCCTTTGCCAACGCAGCTTCCCAATGCGCCGCAGCCCGAGATCGGGCTCGGGACGGACGCCTTTCATACCCCGCCGGCTTTATGCGAACTGGCTCGAACGTATTTCAAGGACCACGGGCTGGAGGTCGGCGTCGATGAGCCGTTCAGCGGGACCTTCGTGCCGACGTGTTTCTGGCGAAGCGATCCGCGCGTGCAGTCGTTGATGGTCGAGGTGCGACGCGACCTCTACATGGATGAAACGACGGGCGCGAAGAACGCGGGCTTCACTCGGATCCAGGAGCTGCTCAGCGGCTTTCGGGCCGTCTTGGCCGAGGATGCCGCGGACTGATTACTTCGCCAGCGGCTGGCCCACCGGGGTTTCCGCATACTTCTGGCGCAGCGTTCGCATGCCTTCTTCGTAGAGGGCTTCGGCCAAGGGGAGTTGGGCTTCCTGCACGTCCAGTCCGAAGGTCGGGAAGTCCTTGTTGAGCTGCTGAATCTTCTCGAGGACGGCCTTGTTGGCGGGCACTTCGACCCAGGAGCGCAGGGCGGTGGCGAAGCGTTCATGGTCCAGTTCATTCATCTCCTGGACCTCGCGGACGACCCGGGCCCAAGCGAACTTCTGGCGTTCCGCGGGCGGGAAGGAATCGGGGAAGACGTTCCGGGCGGGATCAAGTTTGAGCCCGGCGGCGGAGCGTGGTGCGGCCGCCAGGATGGGGCGTGGCTTGGTCCCGGGCGCGGATGGTTTCGCGATGGTCGGAACAGGCTTCGCGATCGGCGTCGGCGTCCAGAACCACGCAATCACTGCCACCGTGAAGACGGCGGCGATGCCGATGATGAGTCCGGACCGATTCATGTTAGCCAGCGCTCTTCGCGCCGGCGACCGTTACATGATGATGACGGGAGCCGGGGCGGCGGGCTCTTCGCCCGTGGGCTTGGCACCGGTGGGCACGATGGTCGCGCCGTCGACGGTCACGGTCGGCTGGACCGGGGCGGCGGGCGGGGCATCCATCTTGGCGAGTTCCTGCTTCGCGATGCCGAGGCCCTTGTTGCGGAGGGCGGTGAGCTGATCCATGAGGGCCGGCTTTTCGCCGTCGGTGGCTGTCCGCCACTTCTCCGAGATTTCCCGAGAGCTCTGGAAGATTTGCTGGAATTCGGGGTTGCCGAACGAGGCGCGGAAGAGGCGGCCCATCTTTTCGCGGTCGCCGCCGACGAGGTCTTCGAACTGCTTACGGCCGTCTTCGCGGAAGCTGCGGAAGCGTTGTTCGAGCTGTTCGCGGACGGCGCTATCGACGGCTTGGTCGGCGGCCACGAGCTCCGGTTGGACGTTGGTCGACTTGTCGAGCTGCAGGCCTTTGACGCTGCGACCGGCCGCCGTCGGGCGGGTCGTGGTGCTCGAGACTTCGTCGGAGGTTTTGGTCGTGTTGGCCGGGAGCTCCGGGGAGGAGGAGCTGAATTTTGCGATGACCACGCCACCGACGATGCCGACGAAGAGGGTCAGGAAAAGGAAGGTTTTCTTATTCATGGATGGAAGGTTAACTTATTAAACTCCGCAGGGAAGGGGGAAGTTCCATGCCTTTTATGGCGGAGTCCGCTCGCTGGGGGCTTCACCCTCGACTTTTGAGCGGTTTTAAGAGGCAATCCGGCATGTCTCGTTCCACCGCTCCCACCGCGCTCCGCGTCATCGACTCCCATACGGGGGGCGAGCCGACCCGGGTGGTGGTTTCGGGCGGCCCGGACCTCGGTACCGGGCCCTTGGCGGAACGTCTGCAGGTGTTTCGTCGCGACCATGACCGATTCCGTTCGGCGGTGGTGAATGAGCCGCGGGGTTCCGATGTCGTCGTGGGTGCCTTGCTCGTCCCGCCGCACGACCCGTCCTGCCGCTTCGGGGTCATTTTCTTCAATAATGTCGGGACGCTCTGGATGTGCGGTCACGGGACCATCGGGTTGGTGGTGACGCTCGCGCATCAGGGTCTCATCCAGCCGGGTGAGGTGCGCATCGACACGGCGGTCGGTCCGGTCACCGCGACGCTGCACGCCGATGGTTCCGTGACCATCGCGAACGTCCCGTCTTACCGTCACGCCAAGGCCGTCGCCGTCGACGTGCCGGGCCTAGGAACCGTCCGTGGCGATATCGCTTGGGGAGGTAACTGGTTCTTCCTCATCGAGCAGCATGGGCTCGAGGTCACGTTGGCGAACATCGAAGCGCTGACCGATTATGCGTGGAAGGTTCGCCAAGCTTTGGGTCGGGCGGGTGTGACCGGCGCTGATGGTGGGGAGATCGATCACGTCGAGCTCTTCGCGTCCACGTCCACGGCTGATAGCCGCAACTTCGTGCTCTGTCCGGGTAAGGCTTACGACCGTTCGCCCTGCGGTACGGGCACGAGCGCCAAACTCGCCTGCCTCGCGGCCGACGGAAAGCTCGCGCCTGGCGCCCTCTGGCGGCAGGAGAGCGTCATCGGCAGCGCCTTCGTCGGTTCTTACGAATCCCTGGCCGACGGTAAGATCCGTCCGTCCATCACCGGCACCGCCTACGTGCAGTCCGAGGCGGTCTTCCATTTCCACCCACAAGACCCCTTCGCTTGGGGCATCCGCTGAACGCCATGTCCGCACCGGTCGTCATCGTCGGGGGTGGTATCGTGGGTTTGAGCGCCGCCTATGAGTTGTTGCGCCGCGGTCGCTCGGTCGTGCTGCTCGAGAAGGGTGCGCCTGATCATGATTCCTGCTCGCTCGGCAACGCTGGGATGATCGTACCGAGCCATTTCGTGCCGCTGGCCGCACCGGGCATGGTGATGCTTGGCCTGAAGTGGATGTTCGATGGAGAAAGCCCTTTCTGGGTGCGCCCGCGGCTCGACCTCGACCTCGCCCGCTGGGGCTGGAAGTTCTGGCGCTCGTCCAACCAACGTCACGTCGACCGCTGCACGCCGGTTCTGCGTGACCTCAACCTGCGCAGCCGCGAGATCTTCCTGCGTCACCGCCAAGAGCTCCCAGGTTCGTTCGCCCTCGAGACCGTCGGTTTGCTCGCGCTCTGCCGCACGCAGGAGACCCTCGACCACGAGGCCGTCTTCGCCGCGAAGTCCAACGCCGTCGGCGTCCCGACCGAAGTTCTCTCCGCCGCTGAGGTCCGTCGACGCGACCCGGGCATCGACTACGCCATCGCGGGCGCGGTGATGTTCACCAAGGACGCGCACCTTGATCCGCGTGAGCTGGTCAAATTGCTCACGTCCGAAATCCAACGCCTCGGCGGCCGCATCGTCTGGAACGCGGAGGTCACCGGTTGGCGCAAGGAAGGCGCCCGCCTGAAGGCGGCCGTCACGACCGCGGGCGAGTTCGCCGGCGAGACCTTCGTGCTCGCGGCGGGGGCTTGGTCGCCGGCCGCCGCGGAAGCCTTGGGCCTCCGGATTCCGATGCAGGCCGGGAAGGGCTACAGCATGCGTCTGCCGCATCCGGTGCAGCGTCCCAAGTATTGCTCGCTCCTGATGGAAGCCCGCGTGGCCGTCACCCCGATGGGTGACGCGCTGACCGTGGGCGGCACCATGGAGATCACCGGTAACGACCTGTCCGTGAACCCCGCCCGCGTGCGCGGTATCCGCAAGGCCTTCGTTAAATATTACCCGGCGTTCAAGGAGTCCGACTTCACCGAACTCCCCATCTGGTCGGGCCTGCGGCCCTGTCCGCCGGACGGCATGCCTTACCTCGGCCGCACGCGCGCGGCGGAAAACCTCGTCGTCGCCACGGGCCACTCCATGATGGGCCTCAGCCTCGGCCCGGTCACCGGCGAAATCGTCGCCCAGCTCGTCTGCGGCGAACCTACCTCGGTCGCCTTGGCCGAAGTCGACCCCGATCGCCACGCCTGAACTTTCACCCAATACTATCCATACCATGAAGAAGAAATCCTCCGCTAAACTCAAAGTCCGCGCCCAATGGGAAGGCGTGATCCCGGCGATCACGACCCCTTTCCGCAAGGACGGCGAACTCGACCATAAGGAGATCGCGCGTCACTGCCGCTGGATGGCGGAGTCGGGCAGCATCGGCATCGTGCCCTGCGGTTCCCTCGGCGAAGGCGCCACGCTGACCTTCGACGAGAAGGTGCGCCTCATCGCGACCTGCGTCGCCGCCGTCCCTGGCCTGCCCATCATCCCCGGCATCGCCTCGCTTTCGACCGACGAAGCCGTCGCCCTCGCCATCGCCTCCAAGCAACTCGGTTGCGGCGGCTTGATGGTCCTTCCGCCCTACGTCTACAGCACCGATTGGCGCGAGATGAAGGCCCACGTCTCCGCGGTCATCGGCGCGACCGACCTGCCGTGCATGCTCTACAACAACCCGCCCGCCTATAAGACGGACTTTCTCCCCGAGCAGGTCGCCGAGCTCGCCGCCGCGCACAAGAACCTCGAGGCCATCAAGGAATCCTCGGGCGACGCCCGTCGCATCACCGCGCTGAAGAACCTCCTCGGCGATCGTCTCACCATCCTCGTCGGCATGGACGACTGCATCGTCGAAGGCGTCGCCGCCGGCGCCCGCGGTTGGATCGCCGGTCTCGTCAACGCCTTCCCCGAGGAATCCGTCGAGCTCTACGAAGCCGCCATGTTCGGCGACCACGAACGCGCGGACGAACTCTACGCCTGGTTCCTGCCGTTGCTGCGCCTGGATACCGTTCCCAAGTTCGTGCAGCACATCAAGTGGATCCAAGCGGAAGTCCGCGGCGGCAACCCTGCCGTGCGTGGCCCGCGTCTGGCCTTGGCCGGCGCCGACCTCGCCTTGGCATCTTCGACCCTGAAGAAGGCCCTCAAGAACCGTCCGAAGATCCGCTAAGATGTCCGCCCTCACTGGCCTCTCTTACTTGGGTTTCTCCCGTGGTCGCGTCGGCGGCCGCACGTGGAAAGCCTTCGACAGCGCGCTGTGGAACGACCTCCCCGAGGTCTTCCATTCGGCCACGGCGGCTGACGTCGCCACGGCGATGAAGCTCGCCGCGCAGGCGACGCCCGTGCTTGCCGCGTTGTCCGGCAAGGCCAAGGCCGCGTTCTTGCGCGACCTCGCGACCCGCATCGAAGCGGCGACGCCAGCCCTGGCCGCGCGTGCGCAGCAGGAGACCTCTTTGCCCGAAGCGCGTTGCCTCGGTGAGATCGGCCGCACGATGGGTCAGCTCCGTCTCTTTGCTGACCTCGTGGAGAAAGGCGATTGGCTCGACGCGCGCCTTGAGCTCGCCAATCCCGACCGTAAGCCCTTGCCCAAGCCCGACCATCGCTCGATGTGCCGTCCGCTCGGCCCGGTCGCGGTGTTCTGCGCCAGCAATTTCCCGTTCGCCTATTCCGTCGCCGGCGGCGACACGGCCTCCGCGCTCGCCGCGGGTAATCCCGTCGTCGTCATGGCGCACCACGCCCATCCGGGCACGGCCGAAATCATGGGCGGCCTCATCGTCGACGCCGTGCGTGCCGCGGGTCTCCCGGAAGGCACCTTCTCGATGCTCATGGGCGACGGTAAGGACGTCGGCCAGCTCTTGGCCAAGCACCCGGCCTTGCGCGCCATCGGTTTCACTGGTTCCCGCACGGGCGGTCGCGCCCTCATGGATATCGCCGCTGAACGCGAGGTCCCCATCCCGGTCTACGCGGAGATGAGCAGCCTCAATCCGGTGGTCCTGCTCGAAGGTGCCCTCGCGGCACGTGGTGAAGCCATCGCCACGGGCTTGGCGGCTTCCTGCACCTTGGGTGTTGGCCAGTTCTGCACGCAACCGGGCTTGCTCCTGATGGTGAAGACCCCGGCCGCCGAAGCCTTCGTCGGTCAGCTCGCCGCGCATTTCCGCAACGCCCCGGAAGGCGTCATGCTCACGCCGGCGATCCAGAAGGCGTATGTCACCGGACTCGCCGCGCGCGAGACTCGTGGTGGCATCCAGGCATTCTCGCATGGGAAGGGGAGTGGTAAGCCTGGCCGTGCGCTGCCGACCCTGCTCGCCGTCGGTGCCAAGACCTTCCTCTCCGATCGCAAGTTACAGGCCGAACTCTTCGGTCCGAGCTCGCTCATCGTCTGGTGCGACGACCTCGCTCAGCTCAGCAAGGTCCTCGAGTCGCTGGAAGGAAACCTCACCGCCACCTTGCATGGTACCGACGAGGAAGTCGTCGCCCAGGTCGCCTTGCGCGCGCAGCTCGAAGCCCTCGCGGGTCGCGTGGTCGTCAACGGTTTCCCGACCGGCGTGGAAGTCTCGCATGCCATCGTGCATGGCGGCCCGTACCCCTCGCTCTCGGATGGTCGCAGCACCTCGGTCGGTTCGAACGCGATCTACCGCTTCACCCGCCTCGTCTGTTATCAGAACCACCCCGACGCCGCTTTGCCGGTCGAACTCCAGAACGCCAACCCGCTGGGCCTATCCCGCTTGGTGAATGGCGTGCGGACGAGCGATGCGGTGAAGTGAAGTCGTGGGGATGGGGTAGGGGCAGCACCGCGTGCTGCCCTAGTTGCCTTGGGTAGGGGCGCGACTGCGTCGCGTCCGTTTGACCATGCACGGGGAATTCCCATCACGCAGGGCTATCTTGTCTTGGGTAGGGGCGTGGTTTACC
>CALQIY020000037.1 GCA_943330755.2 Opitutus sp. GAS368 | reverse complement strand
CGCCAGAACTCGTGAAGTCGGTCCGCGCCGCCACCGCCGCGCGCACCACCCCTTGGACGGCCGCCGAGCTGCTCAAGGACCATCCGTTCCCGCCCGCCAAGACCGCCCTCGTGAACCTCGTCGGCACTATGTACAAGGGCGAGTGGAAGGAGCTGCCTGATTTCACCAAGCTCAAGCCGGCGCAGATCGAGGACGAGAACACCGGCGTCATCAGCCCCGCGCAGTCCGGTTTGAAGGACGCGTTCGCGATGGTTTGGACCGCCCAGTTCCAGGCCCCCGAAGACGGCAAGTACACGTTCGTCTTTGACTGCGACGATTTCGGCGCCCTCTACGTCAATGGCGAGCGCATCGCCGAAGTGAAGGGGATCGGCGCCATCGGCACCCGCCGCAAGGAAGTGCCCATCTTGCTCAAGAAGGGGCCGGTGCCTTTCCGCCTCGAATACGTCGAGTTCGCCGGTCACGAGGTCATTCAGCTCGGTTACAAGGGTCCGAAGGATAAGGAATTCAAGTGGCTCTCGGACACCAAGGGTGCCGCCGGCAAGGCCAAGCGCACGCCGATCCCGATCGAAGCCAAGGATGGCTACACCGCCAGCTACCGTAATTTCATCGGTGGCACGACCCCGCGCGCGCTTGGGTTCGGTTTCCCCAACGCGACGAACCTGACCTACAGCGCGGATAACTGCGCCGTCGAGCTCCTCTGGACCGGCAAGTTCATGGACGGCTCCAACCATTGGATCGACCGCGGTCAAGGCAACCAGCCTCCGGCCGGCGACGGCGTGGTGAAGGTGTCCGACGGCGCGGCCGTCTCCGGTCCGTCGGCCCCGAGCGGCGCCATCGTCGCCTATCGCGGCGCGAAGGCCGACGATTTCAAGGCCGTGCCGGTCGCCGCTGAGTTCAAGGGCTACCAGCTGGACAAGAACGGCAACCCGACCTTCAAGGTCGCCGGCGAAGGCTTCAGTTTCACGGATGCGTGGGTGCCGGCCGATGCGCGTGGCTCGGTGGGCCTCGCCCGCACCCTCACGGCCTCCGGCGATAAGCCGGTGACGATCACCCTTTCCCGTGGCCTCACGGTGAAGGACAACGCTGGGGCGCTCGAAGTCGGTCCCCGCTTGGTGGTGCGCTCCCTGTCGGGCGTCGCCCCGACCGTGGTCGGCGCCGACCTCAGCCTCACCCTCAAGCCCGGCGAATCGGCCGTGCTGGGTTACTCCTTCCGCTAATCCCTAAGTCATACCTTTAATATGAAAAAACTCACCCTCACTCTCTTGGCCTTGCTCGCCTTGGCCCCGTTGGCGGAAGCCCAGGCGAAGAAGAAGGCCGCGGACGGCAAGGCAGCCGCCGCCAAGAAGGCCATGGCTGGTCCCGAAGCCTTGGCGCTACAGGACAAGTATTACGAGCGCGTCCAGATCCCGACCCCGCCCGGCGAGGTCGTCGAGGTCTCCTCGATCGCTTTGATGCCCGGCAAGAAGGTGGCCATCGCTACCCGTCGCGGCGACGTGTGGGTGTGCGAAGGCGCTTACGAGGCCGACGTCACCAAGGTCAAGTGGACCAAGTTCGCCTCCAACCTGCATGAGCCGCTGGGCATGTTCTACAAATCCGGCTCGCTCTACCTGACGCAGCGTCCGGAGCATTCCCGCCTGACGGATACCGACGGCGACGGCAAGGCCGACGCTTTCGACACCATCTGCGCCAAGTGGGGCATCAATGGCGACTACCACGAATACGCCTTCGGTTCCGATCCCGACAAGGATGGCAACGTCTGGGTCGTGCTTTGCCTGACGGGCTCGTTCCACGCCTATTCCCCTTGGCGTGGCTGGTGCGTGCGCATCACCCCTGAAGGGAAGATGATCCCGACGACTTCGGGCATCCGTTCGCCGGGTGGTATCGGCATGAACGAGAAGGGCGATGTCTTCTATACCGACAACCAAGGCGTGTGGAACGGCTCCTCTTCGCTGAAGTGGCTCCGGCCTGGCTCCTTCCAGGGCAACCCGACGGGCAATAAGTCGTCGCTGCTCGCGAACTTCCCCGCACCGCCCGAGCCTCAGAGCGGTTCGCGCATCCTGACCGAGCGTCTCAAGTTCCCTGAGTTCGTCCCGCCCGCCGTCATCCTCCCGCACGGCAAGGTCGGTAACTCGCCCTCCGGCATCGCGTGCGATATGACCAAGGGTAAGTGGGGTCCTTGGGCCAACCAGATGTTCGTGGGCGAGCAGACCGCTTCGCAGGTCCAGCGCGTCAACCTCGAAGTCGTCAATGGCCTCTACCAGGGCGCGGTCTTCCACTTCCTCCAGGGCTTCGAAGCCGGCCTCGTCCCCGTGCGCATGGACCAGGAAGACGGCACGCTCTTCATCGGTGGTACCAACCGTGGTTGGGGTTCGCGCGGCTCGCAGCCGTTCACCTTCGAGCGTGTTCGCTACAAGGGCACGGTGCCTTTCGAGATGCACAACATCTCGGCCCGCGCCGATGGTTTCGAGGTAACCTTCACGCACCCGGTCGATCCCACCACGGCGGCGGATGCGGCGAGCTACTCCCTGGATGCTTTCACCTATATCTATCAGTCTGCCTATGGTAGCCCGGAGGTCGATCAGGCTAAGCCTACGGTGAAGTCCGCCACCGTCTCGGCCGACGGCCTGAAGGTCCGTCTGGTCGTCGATGGCCTCGTACGCGGTCACATCCATCACCTCGTCGCCGACGGCGTCCGCAACAAGGCGGGCGATGCGCTCTGGCATAACGAGGGCTGGTACACGTTGAACGAGATCCCTGCTAAATAATCGTTATCAGTCTTTCCCCTCAGGGGAAGACTGTTGCCAAGGGGGTGTGTTTCTGGGAAATCAGAGACATACCCCCTAACCATTTATGCAACTCACCTGGATTGATTGGGCTATCGTCATCGCTTCGATTTTGATCTGCTTCGTCCCCGCGCTTTTCTACGCCAAGCGCTCGAGCGAAAGCACCTCCGAGTTCTTTGCTTCGGGCCGTTCGGTGCCGTGGTGGCTCGCCGGCCTCTCGATGGTCGCCACGACTTTCTCGTCCGACACGCCGAACTGGGTCACCGAGCAGGTCCGCAAGTATGGCGTCGCGGGTAATTGGCAGTGGTGGGCCTTCGTGCTCACCGGCGTGGCCACGGTCTTCTTCTTCGCCCGACTCTGGCGCCGTTCCGGCGTCATGACCGACCTCGAGTTCTACGAGCATCGCTACTCCGGCGAGGCCGCCTCTTGGGTGCGTGGCTTCCGCGCCGTCTACCTGGGCCTTTTCTTCAACTGCTTCATCATGGGCATGGTGACGCTGGCGGCCTGCAAGATCGCCAACATCCTCTTCGGCATGCCGGCGTGGCAGACGATCGTCGTCTGCGGGGTGCTCAACGTCGTCTTTGCGGCCCACTCCGGTCTCTGGGGGGTGCTGATCATCGATATGGTGCAGTTCTTCATCAAGATGACCGCCGTCTTCGCGGCCGCTTGGTTCTCGCTCAAGGAAGTGGGTAAGCGTCTGGTCAACGATGACAGCGCGTATGCTGGCCTCAAGGCCCTCGTCGAGAAGCTATCGACCCAGCAGGTGAATACCGCGCACGGTGCGCAGCCCGTGATGTCGGTCGCCAATGGCTCCGGTCAGCCGTTCCTCGACATGCTCCCGAATTTCACGATGTCCGAGCTCGCGCTGATGATCTTCATCCTGCCGATCGCCATCAGCTGGTGGGCCAACTGGTATCCGGGTGCCGAGCCCGGCGGCGGTTCCTACATCGCTCAGCGCATGCTCGCCTCGAAGTCCGAGAAGGACTCCCTCGGCGGCACGCTCTTCTTTAACATCGCCCACTACGTCCTGCGCCCGTGGCCGTGGATCATCACCGCGCTCTGCTCGATCATCATCTATCCGGACCTTGCCTCGATTCAGACCGCCTTCCCGGCGGCCGACCCGACGAAGATCGGACATGACTCGGCCTTCCCGGCCATGCTGAAGTTCCTGCCCGTCGGCTTCGTCGGCCTGATGGTCGGCGGCCTGATTGCGGCGAACTCTTCCACGATCCTGACGCACCTCAACTGGGGTTCGTCCTACCTCGTGCACGACTTCTACCGCCGCTTCATCAATAAGGACGCCACCGAAGGGCATTACATCAACGTGGGCCGGCTCTCCACGGTCGTACTCTACGTCTTCGCCGCCGTGCTCAGCCTCTTCATGACGTCCGCGCAGCAGGCGTTTGAGGTGCTCCTCTCCATCGGCGCTGGCACCGGCTTGATCTACATCGCCCGCTGGTTCTGGTGGCGCGTTTCGGCTTGGTGCGAAATCGTCGCGATGGTCATGTCGCTCGTGACCTCCTTGGCGGTGCCGCTGCTGATGCCGGACACCGACTTCGCCACCCGCACCATCGTGCAGGTGGGGGTCACCACGCTGGCTTGGCTGATCACGGCCTATGTCGGCCCAGTCACGGATCGTGAGACCCTGATCTCGTTCTACCGCAAGGTGAAGCCGGTGGGTCCGGGCTGGACTGCTATCCGGGCCGAAGCCGGGGTGACGGACGCGGAAGTCGCCCAAGAGAACCGCATCGGGGCCGCCTTCCTTGGCTGGATCTCGGGTTGCGCGGTCATCTGGTCTTCGCTCTTCGCCATCGGCAACTTCCTCTACGCCGCCGGCGATCCTTCCCGCCTCAAGATGGCCTGGATCCTGACCGCCGTCTTTGCCGTCAGCGGTTACGTGCTCCTCAAGGTCACGCAGCAGCTCTGGGCGGATAGCACCGCCTCCCAAGCCCGCGAAGACGACCGCCTCAAGCAGGGCTAAGCCTACGAGCAGTCGCGAAAAAGGGGCCGGCATTCGCCGGCCCCTTTTGTTTGGAACGTTACTGCGCCCTAGTTGATGGTTATGTGATGGTGGTCGAGTGGCGGGATGGGCGTGCTTGCAGGATTGTTGGCCTCCCAGAGCAGGTTGCGCTTGAAGTCGTATTCGAGGTTTCGGTCGTTGGCCGTTGGGTTGTAGAAGAAACTCCAGCGAAGGACTTGTTTGAACATCCCCGTGAGGTGCGGTGAGACGATCTTCGCATAATGGGCAGCGACGACCTGGCCGTCTTGGTCGACCTGACTGCGCACACGCAGAAAGAAACCATTGTGTTCCCAGGTGCGGCGGCACGTCTTGAGGTCTAACTGCCGCGCGACTTGGTCCTCTTCCATGCTGAGGCTTAGCTCGGCTACGTAGCCTTCAGCGGGGGCTTGGTGGGGCATTTGGAGCCGACAATAGGGCCAGAACTGCGGGCTGAGAATGATACCATCGCCGGGGTTGATGAAGCGAAAGGTTAACGTATGGGTCCAGCTACCATGGATGACTTTGGACTCTTCGATTGGCCCGACGCCCCGATCTGCGCGATTACGTGCACTGGCCTCCGTTAGGCTATCCTTGTATCCCCGAAAGACACTTTGGATGACTACGTAGAAATCCGTCGTCTTGCCCCGGCCAAACGGTTCGACCGCTTGGCAGTTCTCCGCATCAAACCCAATAATAGATTCAGCGAAGTCAGGTAATCCGAGGGCTGGTGGCAACTTGTCATTGGGGCCATTGAAGCGCCGGTGCAGCATGCCTTGGTCGAGCGCCCGGAGCGGGATAGGTTTCACAATGTGCGGCAGCGTGACGTCCAAGTCTTGCCGCACGGCGGCATACTGGATGAAGCCATGATTATCCGTGCTTAGCGTGTAATAAGGTAAGGCCGTCTGTTTGCCGCCGCGGATGGTCAGCTTATCGAAGCCATAGAAGGCGGGCGCTCGGGCGACCAACTCGCCGTGATCGTCGGGTTTCTCATTGATGCTTACGTAACGACCCCCGGAGTTGAGCCTGAAGGCAAGTAAGTGGACAGAGGCATCCGTCACGGGCTTGCCGTTTTCGTCCCGGATGCGAAGGCCGAGTTCTTTCGGCGAAGCGTAGATTTGACGCATCTTTTGGACGTCGTATTCAGCAAGCCCCATCGCTGGGCAGAGTAGCAGTGTGCCGAGGGGAATCAGTCTTTGGAGGGGAAGGTTCATTTGAATTGGAGAATCATGAAGTCGAAGAATGGGTGTACGTAGGGTAAGGCCACGTTCTTAAAGTCGCTGTGCAGCCAGTAGTTGGTGGAGTGCTCTCCTTGGTGTCCTTGTGTGGGCCAGAGCGGTGTCTTGAGGTCATCGCTGAGGTGGCGTCGGCCGGTGGTTTCCAGGTTGAAGTTGCGCCATGGACGGGACTCGTCCGGGTTTAAAGAGGTCAGTGGCGTGGTGCCGGCGCCATAACTCTTGGCTGGGATGCCTCGCGCGAGGAGGTCGTACCACGTTAGCTTACTATCGAGTGCCCAGTTCGTCTGATGTAACATGCCCTCGTAATAGTGCAGGGCGTTTTCTCTAAATGGACGAAAGAACGGTTTCCCGATCAGATGTTCATTGGTGATGTACTTAACGGTATCCTCTGGGCTCATCGTCTGGCGGATGGGTGGCCAGGCCCAGAAGTAGTTAGTGTCCCAGTCGCTATTGAATCCCCACCCGCCCTGAAGTCGTTCGATGGCGAGCGAGGGGAGGTTGGAACGACCTTTAATGAGTTCCTGGATTTTCCAGGCGCCAAACCCTGGCTCTGTGATCACCTCCCAGAGGTCAGCATTGACTGTATCCTTCGGGCATTGCACGACTTCGTCGTTGGGAGAGTAGCAGTTGATGGCGAAGTCACCTCGGGCGACGTGGATGAATCTATCCTTCCAGGTTAGGTCTTTCCGGCGATCACCTGCAGGGAAAGGGAGGTTGTGCCACTCGGCCGCAAACAGTCTCGGGTTATAAGGCCGCCAAGCTTCCGCAGTCATCTCTGTGGCCTGTTCATGGTTACTGTTTCCATATGCCTCGGCGGCTACGGCGGCGTTGACCATGAAGTACCGGTGCGGGGTCAATTGATTCGCTTGCAGTGCGTGCGAGACCACCATGTTGCCTAGGCTATGTGCGATTAGCGTGGTCTGGCTCATGTCCAAGAAGTTCAGGGCCTCGGGCAAGGCGTCGCCGGCCTGAAAGGCGTGAAAGACGGCCTTGTGGTAGTCGAGCCCCGTATCGCCGTACCAAGTCACGCCCACATAGCGTGCCTTGCTGCCCATCACATAGAGTCGTTTGAAGACCTCTGCCTGCCAGCCGCGGGCGTGCTCGCAGTCGACATTGTAGCCATGGAAGAAGACAGCCCACTTTTCTGAACACTCATCGTCGGGCAGCGCTGCCGGCGGGGCGGTCCGCGTCGCTCGCGTGTCGCCCGGAGGGGTAAGGATGCTGCGCCCGGTGATGTCTGTGCAAAGGCGCGTCAGGTCAACGTGTCGATACATCTCCTCGACGGGGCTAATCGCTAACCGCAGGGGAACGGTCGCTACCGGCAGGCCGTTTTTAACGACTTGTAGTTCTAGGGGCTTCGTTGAGGCGTAGCGACCTTCGAGGAGGATGACGCCATGGCCCAGTTGCTCTAAGCGCGTCAGCCACGCAGCGGGTAGTTCGACGTTACCGGCTGTATCGAGCGCCAACAGTTCAGCGCGCTGGACGCCCGCATCGAGGTTCGGTCCGAACGCCTTCAGTTCGGGTGTCGTCTGTAGCTGTCTGACCTCCGTAGGTTTTAGTCCGGTCATCGTCAGGTTCACTCCCCATTCCGCCTGCCTGAGTCGATAGCGGTAGCCATCAGCCGTGGGCATGAGCCGAAGTAGTTCCGCGATGGCGAGGTTGACTGGAAAGAAATCGATGAGGTCCCGTTGGCCTTGGATGCCAGGCTCGGTGAAGTTATTATAGGTCTTTTCCGTGATGAGCGGGCCGTTTTCGCTCACGGGGTAGGTCTTTTCTACGACCGGCGGGCGGCCAGGGACGTCGGCATCGTTGGACTGGTGGTCACCGGCGTCGCGGTCATCGTTGATCCATAGCCGCCACGGTTTGCCGGCAGCGGGGGCTTCTCCGGCGGAGATGACGCCGTCGCGGTTAGCATCGACCTCGAGGGCGGCTGTGACCAAGGAAACATTATCGATCAGGCAACCGTAGGTCGTGTTGGCGACGGGCACGAAGTTGACCGTCACGCCTGTGGCCGCCTGTTCCGCGGTCAGGCTGAAGGCCAGGGTCGCGGCGCTCCAGCCGGCTGACGATTGCGCGGCGATGTCGGTGCGTACGATGGTTTGGCCAGCCGCATCGGTCACCGAGACCCAGTAGGCGTTTTTGCCAGCCTGGGAGGAACTGCGCCCGCACTGGTTCCAGTGGAGGAGATAGCCGCCGGCGCGTAGGGTGGTAAGCCGCTGCTTGATCCCGTAGTTACCCTTCGATGCATCGAGTTCGATGAACTGGTTGCCTTGGTTGGACCACGCTTCGATCTGCGTCCCTTGATAGGCGCTCCAGCCGGAGACCGACCCAGCAGCCAAGTAGTCCCATTTAAACGCTCCTCCAAAGTAGCCGCTACCTGCGCCGGCCGAACGGTTCAGTTTGAGTGGGGTGGCGAAATCGCCATTCTTTAGGAGGCTGAGCGGTTGGCGGGTCAGCTGCACCGTCCGCGGCGGTAGGCCGGGTACTGGTTTAGGTCTTGGTGGGTCGTTGGGGTTGGTGGGGTCGGTCCCGAGCAGGAGCTCTTCGCGATCCGAGTAACCATCGCCGTCGGTGTCCGCGTTCGTTGGGTCCGTCCCGGCAAGTAGCTCTTCAACGAGCGTCAGGCCGTCCCCGTCTTCATCTGATAGACGTGCTTCGAGGTCTTCTGGGCCGAGCCCAGGAGGGGTCTCCGTTGAGGCTGGAGCCGGGCTGCTCGGGAGTTCGAGCGGACTTGTGGAGGGAGAGGCAGCGTGGAGCCAGCAACTGCTGGCGGTGAGCAGGAAGAGGAGGGCGGTTTTCACCCCCTTCAGCATAACCGACCGTTATTAAAAACAATAACTAGACCCTAATACTCATTACCTAGACGACCGACCATGGTCAGGGCTGAGGCCCGGCCTTCAGGTGCCAAAGCGATAGATCATCCGCTGGCGGTAGCGCTCACCTGGACGGAGGACGCCAGAAGGGTAGCCGGCACGGTGGAAGGACGCTTGATTCGGTGAGTCGGGGAAGAGTCCCGGCTCGAGGCAGAAGCCATGCCGGTAGCTGAATTTACGGCCGCCGCGGCCGACGATGGATCCGTCGAGGAAGTTGCCGGCGTAGAACTGAATCCCGGGTGCGTCGGTGAGGACTTCGAGCGAACGGCCGGAACGGGCTTCCGTGGCGCGGGCGGCGAGGCGCAGGCCCGTCGGGACGCCGAGGTCGAAGCAATGGTCGTAACCGCCCGCCAGGCGTAACTGCCGGTGCTCAGCGTTGATGTCTTGGCCGATGCGGCGGGCCTGGCGGAAATCAAAAGGCGTGCCTTCGACCGGGGCGCGTTCGCCCGTGGCGATCAAGGCCGCGTCGGTCGGGATGAAGCGCTCGGCTGGGATCGTCAGGGTGTGGTCGAGGATATCGCCCTGACCGGCGAGGTTGAAGAACGCGTGGTTCGTCAGGTTGCACAAGGTCGCGGCATCCGTGGCCCCAGCGAAGTCGATGCGCAGCTCGTTGGCGTCGTGGGGCAGGGTGTAGGTGACGACGACGGTGAGGTTGCCTGGGTAGCCCTCGTCGCCCGCTGGGCTGACGTGCGTGAAGCGCACGGCGGCGGCTCCGCTGATCGCCAAGACCTCGGCGGACCAGACACGCGCGTGCATGGCCTCGACGCCACCGTGGAGGTGCTGCCCGTTATTGTTGCGCGTGACTTGGTAGGCGGTGCCGTCGATGTTGAACTGGCCCTCACGTAGTCGGTTGGCGTAGCGCCCGACCGTGCTGCCGAGGTAGGCGTTGTGGTGGACGTAGCCAGCGACGTCATCGTGACCGAGGGTGACTTCGCCGACTTTGCCGAAGCGGTCAGGCACCCGGACGGAAGTCAGGGTGGCACCGTATTCGCTGATGGCGACGGTCATGCCTCGGCCGTTGTTCAAGAGGTGGAGTCGGACGGCCTGACCGTTGACGACCCCATGGATACGCGTCCGGTGGCCGGAGACGCGGGTGCGGGCGAGGGCAACGACGAGTCCGGTCAGGGCAAGCACGGCGACGGCGAACAAGGCTAAGTCCATGCACACAACTTGGTGAGCCGACGGGCCTGAGCCAAGAAAAAGCCCCGCGGTGGCGGGGCTGCAGGGGCTTATTTTTTGCTCTCGGCTGGCTTGGCGCCGAGGGCCTTGGTCCAATCGGCTGCGATCCGGACCGCTTCCTGGAGTTGGATGTCGTAGTCGGGCCAATCCTCATCTTCGAGCGGGTCACGGACGCGCGACATGCGCTTTGATTTGTTGGTCCACTCGGCACCTTCCTTTTTCTCCTGCTCGAGGGCGGCATCCAGTTTGACGTCGGTCGCCTTGGCGCCCTTGGTGGCGAGCTGGGTCAGTTCCTTCCGGACCTGCTCACGGAAGACGAGGTCATCGCTGCGCTCCTGCCGGCGCTGTTCGAGCGACAGGGAGACTTCCTTGCGAAGCTGGCGACTCTTGGTCCACTCGATCGAGTGCGCGAGCGTCAGGAATTCCGGCATTTCGGCCTGACGCTTGGCGGAGGCCTCGGAGAGCTGCTTGACGAGGTCGTCGGAGAGCTTGGCTTTCAGCCAATCGCCTTCATCGGGCTTGGTGAGGGAAGCCGGAATGGAGTCCCACGCCAAGGGACGCTCCAGGTCGGACTCCGCGACGGGCAACACGGAGAAGACGGACGGCACGATGATGTCGGCCGGGACGCCCTTGAGCTGGATGGAAGAGCCGCTGGGGGCGTACCACTTCTGGATGGTCACCTTGACGGCGGACTTCACGTCCAGCCCGCGGAAGACGCGGCTGAGTTCGATGATGTTCTGGACCGAGCCCTTGCCGTGGGTCGTCGTATCGCCGACGACGAGTGCCCGGCGATGGTCCTTCATGGCGCCGCAGAAGATTTCCGAGGCTGAGGCGGAAAGCTTCGACGTGAGCACGACGAGGGGGCCATCCCAGGCGACTTTCTCGTTCTCATCGCGGTAGTCTTCGATGCGGCCTTGGCTGTCGCGCACCTGCAGGATGGAGCCCTTGGGGATGAACAAGCCTGAGAGGTCGACGGCTTCGGTCAACAGGCCGCCACCGTTTTTGCGGAGGTCCATGATGAGGGCCTTGATGCCGAGCTTCTTCATCTTCTCGATCAGCTGCTCGACGTCCTTGGTCGGGCTGGAGCCGGTGCCGTCGGGGTTCTTGCCGTAGAAGGCGGGGAGGTCGATGACGCCGATGGTCACGTTGCCGTTGCCGTTCGGGGCCTCGAAGCAACGGGCGGAGGCCATCTGGCCGACGAGTTTGATTTGGTCGCGCTTCAGGGCGACCGTCTTGCGGGCACCGGCGGTGTCGATGAGTAGCTTGACGGTGGTGCCTTGCTTCCCGCGGATGCGGCTGATCGCCTTTTGGAGGCGTAGGCCCACGATGTCATCCATCTCGCCCGCTTCGCCTTGGCCGACGGCGATGATGCGGTCGCCTGGCTTCACTTGGCCGGAGAGGTCCAGCGGGCCGCCGGGGAGGACTTCCTTGATGGTGCAATAGCCATCCTCGTCCGAGAGCGTGGCGCCGATGCCGCAGAGCGAATTGCGCATCGCGATCTCGAACTCCTCGAGCGATTGCTGGGAGAAGAAGATCGAGTGCGGGTCGTATTGCGTGGAGTAAGCGTTGAGGAAGAGCTCTTCGACTTCCTGTGGGTCAAAGGTCAGGTAGACGCGGACCTTTTCGTAACGCTTCTTGAGGCGGGCGATGGCTTCCTTGACCTTCTCGGGGGTGATGACCGGGGCGGTCGTTTCATGCGAAGGTTTCGCCTTGGGGGCATCCTTGGCCCCTTGTTTGTCTTCGCCGAGCAGCTCGGAGAGGATCTCGAGGCGCAGGCGGCGGGACCAGAGGTCGTCGGCCTCGGCATCGCTCGTCGGCCAACTGCCCTTGCGGCGATCCGTTGGGAAGACGCCTGGCTGGTTCAGGTCGATCGGTTGGTTGAGGGCCGCGAGGGCTTCATCCGTCCGCAGGCTGACCTTAGCCTTGAAGGCCTTGTAGATTTCAAACGCCGGCGTGAGGTTGCCGCGCTGCAGGTAGAGGTCCAAGCTCTTGGCGTAGCGGGCGGTGAATTCATCGACCTCCTTCTGCGTGAAGTACATCTTCCCCGGGTCGAGGCTTTCGAAGTAAGTCTTCAGGACTTCGTTCGTATCGACCGACGCCATCTCCTTCTTGCTGATGTGGAGCTTCTCGAGCAAGGCGACGGTCGCCCGGGTCTCGTTCTGCATGAGCTCCGTGGTCGTGTAGTTCTGGGTCGTCTGTCCGAAGGCGGCAGCCGACAGCAGGACCAGCAAGGACGGGGTGAGGAGTCGCATAATGGGGGTATTCAGCGGAGGCGGGCGCTGAGTTCTTCAAGTTTGCGTTTCTCGCTCTCCGTGAGCGAGCCGAAACCCTTGGCCGAAATCTTGTCGAGCAGGCGATCGAGTTCCGCCCGGGCTTGGGCGGGCGAAAGCCCTTCGGTGGCGCTTTTAGAAGGCGATTCGGGGCTGTAAGCGACGGAGGTGGCGGGCATGGACGGGCTTTGCACGACATAAGCGCCGCCGGCATCGGGAATTGTCCGTCCCAGCCAGCGCCACATGAGCCAGCCCGAAAGCAAACCCCCTAAATGGGCGGAATGGGCGATGGCCTCCGCGGGATTCATGGGCCAAGCGGGATTCCAGAAGGTCCACGCGTGCCGGCCGGGGAGCTCCAGGAAAATCCAGCCGAGCACGGCGAGGGCGGTCGCGAAGATCAAGACCCAGCGAGCCTTGATGTTCACCGGGAAGAACAGGATCAGCAACGTGATGGTGTTCTCCAGCCGGTCGAGCAGGGCGACGACCATCAACGCGTAGACGCCCCCGGAGATGCCGACCAGGTGGAGGTTGTCGCGCGGGCCGCCGATGCCGGTCAGCCACCAGGTGATGGCGCCGAGGAGGACGCCCCCGATGAGCGTCTGCAGGTATGCCCGGCGGCCGTAGCTTTCTTCGACGAGGTTGCCGAGCCACCAGAGGGCGAAGGCGTTCATCAAGAAATGCCAGACGCCGCCGTGCACCAGCGCGTACGTCAGCCACTGCCAGGCTTGGGGCGCCGCGTTGTTCAGCTCCAACGGCTCGAGGAACCTGTACCCCTTGAAGCCGGTGCTCCAGTCGACCAGCCCGAGGATGCCGAATGACAGCAAGACCCCCAGGGTCCAAGCCGTCGCGGTCAGCTGCCGGCGTTCCGGCGTGCTGTCGCGCATGTAGGCTCGGTCACCGATGCCCATGGCTGGGGTGGCTTAGAGCTTCTTCACGATCTCGTCGGCGAGGCCATACTCGATGGCCTCCTCGGCGGTCATGTAGAAGTCGCGGTCGGTATCCTTCACGACTTTCTCGAGCTTCTGCTTCGAGGCCTTCGCGAGGATTTCGTTCAGTTCGGTGCGGAGGCGTTCCATCTCAAGCGCCTGGATGTGGATATCCACGGCCGGGGCTTGGATGCGACCCATGATGAGCGGCTGGTGGATCATCACGCGGGCATGCGGGAAGACGAGGCGCTTACCCTTGCCCTTGGGGGCTTGGAGCAGGATGGAACCCATCGAGGCGGCCATGCCGGTCACGACGACCGTGACGGGCGAGCTGATGAGGCGGATGGTGTCGTAGACGGCCATGCCCGCGGTGATCGAGCCGCCGGGGGTGTTGATGTAGAAGGTGATGTCCTTACCGGGGTCCGAGGTCTCCAGGTACAGGAGCTTCTCCACGATGTCCTTGGCGGAGGCGTCGTCGACGGCACCCCATAGGAAGAGCTTACGCTGTTCCAGGAACTTCTTTTGGATGAGCATCGCGCTGGGCGAGGCTTCCTTGGGAGCGGCCGGGGTCTTCTCGTCCTCGTCTTCGTCGTCGTGAGCCATGGGAAACCATAACTTGGCACAAAAGGGGGCGGAGGCAAGCGTCCCGAAGAAGGTTTTTATCCACATTTCTTGGCGCAATGCTTGGCGCTCGGGATGAAAGCCGATTTTGCCCACCCGGATGGCCGCGGACGCTTGCACCGAGGCAAGACTTCCGACTAATGGGGGGCGTGCTTTCCGTCCGTGTCACTGGCCTGCGTCGGCGCCTCGGTTCCGCCGAGGTCCTGGGCGGCGTCGACCTCGCCGTCGATGCCGGCATGCTCTATTGCCTCGTGGGACCCTCGGGGAGCGGCAAGACGACTTTATTGAAAATCCTCGCCGGCCAGTCGGAGTCTGATGGCGGCCGCGTGCTGCTGGGCGGTAAAGACCTTAAGGCGCTCGATGCGCGGGAGCGGGCGACGGCGATGGTCTTTCAGAATTACGCACTATTCCCGCACCTCACCGCGCTCGAGAACGCCGCCTTCGGCTTGGAGGCGTTGGGGTTATCCGCGGAAGAGATTCGCACGCGTGCCCTCGAGGCGTTGACGGCGGTCGGGGCCGAGGCCTGGGCGGCGCGCCGGCCGCAGGAGCTTTCCGGCGGCCAACAGCAACGGGTTGCCTTGGCGCGAGCCTTGGCCGCCAAGCCCAAACTCCTCCTGCTCGATGAGCCCTTGAGCAACCTCGATGCCGCCGCGCGGATTGAGCTGCGCGATCGCCTGCGGGCGCTCGTCCGCGCTCAAGGTTTGACGGTTATCTGCGTGCTCCATGACCAGAAGGATGCCTTGGCCATGGCGGATCAGCTCGGTGTGATGCGGCAGGGTAAGGTCATCCAGTCCGGGGCGCCCATCGATGTCTACCGTCGGCCCGTCGACAGCTGGACGGCGACTTTCCTTGGCTCCGCCAATCTTTTTCCGGGCACGGTCGTGCATGCGGCCGCCGGCGAATTCATTGCGAGCACCGCTTTAGGCGAAGTGCGTGGGGCCCTCTCGCAACCGGCGCAGCCGCCCGCGGTCGGCGCTGCGCTCGTTGTCTGCATCCGCCCCGAATGCCTGCACCTGGACGCGCTGGCGCCGGACGAGAACGCCTTTGCCGGCAAGGTTACGGACTCCTTGTTTCAGGGCGATCTCGCGATCCACCGATTCACGACCCCGGCGGGATTGGTCTTGCAGGTCGCGGAGCTCAACCCGCGCCAGCGGGTCGGCTCCAAGGCCACCGTCTATGCCTGGGCCGAGCCGGAAGACGTGGTGGGCTTGGTGAAATAGCCAACCGGGCCGATCGGGCCAGCTGGCGAGGGGGTTGCCTTTTCTAGTAAAAAGCATTCATTGGCACGTGTGGCCCGCCCCGACCACCAGTCCCCCTCCCGTCGCCGCGGCTTCTCGTTGGTGCTGTCCATGATGGTGACCGCATTTCTGGTCCTGACGATTATCGTCCTCGCCAGCTTCATCCGCGTGGAGTCGCAACTCGCCCATAATCGGCATGCGGTGCTGCGTGCCCGCCTGAATGCCATGGCCTCGATGCGGCTTGCGGGGGCTGCCTTGCAGCAGTTTGTCGGCCCCGACACCCGGGTCACAGCGCCTTCGTCGCTTTTTGAGGACCCGGCAACAACCACGGGCCAGTACACCTATCCCGTGCTCGGCGTTTGGCATAGTTGGCAGGGGCGAGATCACGATACGGGCGGGCGCTACGCTGGCCGGCCCTACAAACCCGACTATAATCTCAAGGCGACCAGCAATCCATATGGGACGCTTTATGGCGGCCGCTTCGTAGGGTGGTTAACTTCGTCTTCGATGGGATACTTCGTGGCCGCCGCGGCGGTGCCTGCGCCTGCGCCGCCTCCCGTCGTTGCGCCGCCCAAGCCGCCCACCGTGCCCGTCGGGCCGCCGCCGCCGCCCAGCCCGCCGCCGCCGCCCGTACCTCCGCCGAACAAGCCGACGCCGCCACCGGTCAGCCCGAAGCCAACCGCTCCGCCGAAGGTCACCCCTGCCTACGAATCATCGGGACTCGGGGCGTGGCGTTTTGCGGCCATCCCTCCGACGATCCGCCACTTCAACTACATCTCGCCTTTGGTGGGTCCAGCCACCACTTCGGTCGCGACCAGCCGAATCTATCTGACCCCGAACCCCTTTCCCGATGGGACGGGAGCTTTCGCTTGGTGGATCTCGGGCGAAAACCAAAAGGCTTTGCTGCATCCAGCCGACAATCCGGCGCCGCCCGCTCCCACCATCGATGAGGCCATGCAACGGGTGCGGACCTATGGGAATACCGACTTGGCCGCCCTGGGCCTGATCGGCACTCCGCCCGGCACTTCCTTGCCGACGCGTGGCACCGCCGCGCTCGTGCCTGTGGTGACCGGCGGCAAGGCGGGCTTCCATGACTATACGACCTACTCCGTTGGGTTGCTGACGAACACCGCCAATGGGGGCGTCCGGAAGGACCTCTCCTTGCTGGCTGAAACCTGGGATTGGATGGACGAGGCGGATCCACGCCGCGAGGTGAAATTGCCGCTGTTTCGGGTCCGGCCACGTTTGACCGCCGCGGCGGCCACTACGGCGGACCTTTATTACGCCCGCCCCAAGTCCGCCGAGGTCGAGGCCACTTCGGCCGGCAACCGGGGGCGGCACACCTTGATGTATTGGTGGTCGGATTACGGCTCCAGCGGCGGTTCGACGAGTTACAACGCCGGGACCTTCGGGTCGCTATCCTACATCCCGCCGATTCGCAGCTGGAACACCTTGGTCGACTACACCTTGCAGTATCGTAAAGCCGTCGTGAGCCGTAGCGCGGGTGGTTTAGTCGAGATGGCTCCGTCGCAAGCGGGCAGCAGTCCGCTCTACAGTTATCACGAAACGGTTTATCGGCAGCCGGTCGTCGCCCGCGTCCAGTTCGTCTTCGCGCAAGCCGCCACCGATGGCGGTGCTCTCGACGGCACGCAGCGTCGAGCCATCTTGGCGCAGCCCGTCGTCACCGTATGGAATCCCTACAATGTGCGGATGAAGGTGAAGAACTTTTCGCTGACGATGAAGGGGAGCAGCCTGCCCGTGGCTTTCGAGTTGGCGCCGGTTTCCCCTGCGGGTGGACCGATCCCGATGGGCTCATGGTTTGACGGCAAATGGGGATCGCTCGGCCTATCCTTGCGGGATCCCTCGGGTCAGATCGACCTCATGCCCGGAGAGACCCGGGTCTTTTCCGCGGCGACCGAAAGCGCCATGCTCTCGCTCGGCACACCTGGTTCAGTCAACTTGCCTTTGACGCCAGGCTACGCCGCTGGTCGGCCGGTCGGGCTTTTTCTGAACTTGGAGAATCTGCCGGGCGATACCCGCATTTCTTCGCGAATGTTGAAGTTGAACACCGGCCGCGATGCGATCGCCGCGGATATCAATATCCCGGGTTGGACGCGCGGGACGCCGATTCGCCTCAGCTTCCGCAATAGCGACCCCATCGCGGCGGCTTTCATCTTTACGACGCTCTATGGGCCCGACGATCCGCCCGGTCCGCAGGCGATCCTGGCCGATCTGCGTTCGAGTCCCCGTCCTTTCGGGACATTCTCCTTCGGCCTGCGCTTGGCCAACGACGGCACGGTGAAGCTCGATCGGGGCGTGGTTTCGCGCGGGACGATCCAGTCCAGTCCGTTCTCGGGCTACACCGAGCTCGGCGATAAGTCGCGCGAGGTGCTGACGGATCTTCGGCCGGTGACCAATCAGGTGACCGCGCTCGGGGACGGCATCCAATATCAAGGTGCGCTCCACCCCGTGAACGCGCCCTTCGACCTCTACTATCGTCCGCTCAGCGGCTGGATGGATAGCTACGCCCCGCAGGTCGACGCCGCGCAGCGTGGCTTCATCGTTTCCGGTCTGGACGCCTCCAGCGGCTTGAGCCGGGCGGTCGTCGCGGAATTGCCGGTTGCCCCGCCCCAGTCGCTCGCGGATTTGCAAGGCTGGGATGCACGAGGTTTCAATCCTGCCCCCCCATTTCAGTTCGGCTTAATCGGCAACTCAGATGCTTCGCCGATTCTTCCCGCCGAGGATGTGGTGGGGCGTTGGTTTGATAACGCTGGCAATTACCACCTCCGCACGGAGCTCTCGGCCACCTTCCTGCAGCACGATGACAGCTTCTGCCT
>CALQIY020000036.1 GCA_943330755.2 Opitutus sp. GAS368 | reverse complement strand
GGCCTGCGGCCTAGTATCTTCCGCCCACAATAGGGGTCAGGCCGTTAGTGCTGCCCCCTGTTAGTTTGAATGGATAAAAGTGGCCTCTAAACTAACACCCATCGCCACTAACGGCCTGACCCCTTTTGTGGGTAGCTTCTCGCGCTCGGGTTCGTTGAAGCCGAGGAGGACCTTGGCGCCGCTTTTCTTGATTTGGGTGAGCACCTTCTCGGTCGCGCCTTTCTTGCCCTTGATCATCGGCACGAACTCGATCCCGTCCTGGGAGTCGCCGTGCGGGCCCCAGTTGTAGAACCAGCCGCAGTTCATCTCCTTCGCCGTGTCGGGATGCCCGCCCGCCCAGCCCTTCTTGCTTGGTTCCTTGCTGGACGCGGTGGGCTCGGCTGCCGAAACGGAGGCGAACGCCAGCAGGGCTATGAGCAGCGTCAGGGCAGGGCGCATGCGGGGACGCTAGGTCGTCGGTACTTTGGGTCAACCCCGTCGGCCTGTCTGTCTGCAGACAGGTTGATTGTAAACCTAGCCGCACTTCTGGCTTAACAATGGGCCGGGAGGGCCCTAGATAAAGGGGGTGCCGACTGCCCCTGCAGCTGTCCCGTCCGCCTTGGACGTCCTCGATGCCGCTGATCGTCGCTTCGGGTGGCACCCGTTTACCCAAATGCAGGAATACCAGGACAACCCCCGGCTCCACTTGGTCCGTGGCGAGGGCTCCTGGCTGATCGACGGGGAAGGGCAGCGCTACCTCGACGGCAACGCCTCGGTCTGGACGAATGTCCACGGGCATAACGACCCCGACCTCAACCGCGCGCTCCAAGAGCAGCTGTCGCAGGTGGCGCATGTGACGCTGCTCGGGCTCAACCACCCGGTAGCCACGGGCCTCACCGAGGACTTGGCGACCCTGACGGGTGGGGCGCTGCCTCGTTGTTTCTTCACCGATAACGGCAGCAACGCCATCGAGGTCGCACTTAAGTTATCCTTCCAGTATTGGCAGCTCGTCGGCAAGGAATCCAAGCGCGGAGTGATCTCGATGGAAGGCGCCTACCATGGCGATACGTTCGGCACGATGTCCGTCGGCGGTCGCTCGGAATTCCACGAGCGTTTCGCGCCTTGGCTGTTCGCGGCGCAGACTTTCCCCGCCCCAGTGCATTCCGAATGCGCCGGGCAGGTCGCCCGCTCCGACGCCTCGGCGTCACTCGCTGCGCTCGAAGCCCTCTTGGTCCGCGATGCCGCCACGACCGCCTGCGTCATCCTCGAGCCGCGCGTACAAGGTGCCGCCGGGATGGTCCAACAGCCTGCTGGTTTCGTCAAGGCGGTCGCCGTCTTGTGCCGCCAGCACGGCGTACACCTCATCTTGGACGAAGTCTTCACGGGTTTTGGTCGCCTCGGTGCCCTCACCGTCGCCGAAACCGAAGGCGTCGTGCCGGATTTCCTCTGCCTAGCGAAGGGCCTCGCGGCCGGTTACCTGCCGCTCGCCGCGACGCTCACGTCCGAAAAGATCTACGAAGCCTTCCTCGGGAAGTTCTCCGAAGGTAGGACCTTCTTCCATGGCCATACCTTCTCGGGTAACCCGCTCGGTTGCGCCGTGGCCCGCGCCTCCTTGCGCAAGCTTCGTCCGATGCTCGCCTCCGGCCAAGTCGCCGAGCGCGCTGACCTCCTGGGCCGCGAGATGGCGGCGGCCTTTGCCGGACACCCGCACGTGCGGACGTTCCGTCAGGTTGGCTTGACGGGCTCGGTCGAATTCAAGCCCGTCGCCGCGAAGTGCTGGCCGACCGATACCCGCGCGGGTTACCGCGTCGCCCTCGCGGCACGTCGTCATGGCCTCATCATTCGCCCCTTGGGCGACTCGATCCTCTTCGTCCCGCCCATCTCCATCCAAGCCGACGAAGTGAAGCACCTCGTCCGCGCCGTCCACCTTGCGATGGAGGAAGCCCTAGCGGGTTTGGAGTACTGAGTACTGATGACAGAGTACAGAGTCCTGAACCGATATAGACTACACTTCCAACCCTGCCTCTTCATCGACTCAGCAATCGACCCTAAAATCCGTAATCCGTAATCTGAACTCCGTACTCCGTAATCTATCTGCCATCCCCTATCCCCTTCAACAACACCATGCCTACCCTCAACGACGCCCGCGCGCTCTACGACCTCCCGCTCAACACGCTGATCTTCAAGGCTCAGCAGGTTCACCAAGCCAACCAGGATCCGGCCGGCGTGCAGCTCTGCACGCTCAAGTCGATCAAGACCGGCGCCTGTCCCGAAGACTGCGCCTATTGCCCGCAGTCGGTGCACAACAATACCGGCCTCGAAAGCGAAGCCCTCATGGAGACCGAAGCCATCCTTAAGGATGCCCGCAAGGCCAAGGCCGGTGGTGCGACGCGCTTCTGCATGGGTGCCGCTTGGCGCCGCGTGAATGACGGCAAGCAGTTCGATAGCGTGCTCAACACGGTCTCCGGCGTGAAGGAGCTTGGCCTCGAAGTCTGCTGCACCCTCGGGATGGTCAGCGAAGCGCAGGCCGGCCGCCTCAAGCAGGCCGGTTGCGACGTCTATAACCACAACCTCGACACCTCGCGCGAGCACTACTCCAAGATCATCACCACGCGCACCTACGACGACCGCCTCCAGACCCTTTCGAACGTCCGCAAGGCCGGCCTCGAGGTCTGCTCCGGCGGCATCATCGGCATGGGTGAGACCGTCGATGACCGCTTGAAGATGCTCGTCGAGCTCGCGCAGCTCGACCCTCAGCCCGACTCCGTGCCGATCAACGCGCTCGTCGCGGTCGAAGGCACGCCGCTCGCCGGCCGCAAGTTCGTCGATACCATCGAATTCGTCCGCACCATCGCCGTAGCCCGCATCCTGATGCCGAAGGCCATGGTCCGCCTCTCCGCCGGCCGCGCGAACATGAACGACGAGACCCAAGCCCTTTGCTACCTCGCGGGCGCCAACTCGATCTTCCTCGGCGAAAAGCTCCTCACCACCGGCAACCCCGACATCGAAGAGGACATGAATCTCATGAAGCGCCTGGGCCTGCACCCGATGCACCCGGATGAAGCCCGCCGCATCCACCGCGGGGAGATCGCCCCGGCCTCCGCCCGACCGGCCGCTTGGCCGAGCGTGGCGGAATTCGCCGCGGCCAACGCCACCGAAGAATCCTGCGGCCAGGGCGGTTGCGGCTGCAAATAAGCCATGCCAGTCTTTTTCGTGACGGGCAGTGACACGGGCGTGGGCAAGACCCACGTCGCCGGCCTGCTGGCGCGTCGCATGGCGCGCGATGGCTTCACCCAAGTCATCAAGCCCGTCGAGTCCGGCGCCGCTGCGGGCCGTCCCGCCGATGCCCTCAAGGCCGCCGGGAAGTGGGCCGATGCGCACACTTTGATGGCGTTGCCTGCGCCCATCGCTCCGCTCGCCGCCGCGAAGAAGGCGCGCAAGCAGCTCGACCTCGCCACGCTGCTCAAACTCTACCGAGCGGTTCCGGCGGCGCCTTGTCGCGTCGTGGAAGGGGCGGGTGGTGTCGCCGTGCCCATCGACCCGAAAGGGAAGGATTGGTCTGACTTCGCTGCGGCCATCAAGCCGATGGCGGTCATCGTTGTCGTGGAAGACCGCTTGGGCGCCATCAATCAGGCCCGTCTCGCGATCGCTTACCTCCGCCGCCGTTATGACGGCCCGATGGGCGTGTGGCTGAATGCCATCAAGAAGCCCAGCCCGGCGGTCGCCGCGTCCAATCGTGCCGGCCTCGCCGACGCCTGGATTCCGCTCTACGGTGAGTCTGGTCCGGGCAAGAAGCCCGCGCGCTTCCATTTCCTGCCGCGATGAACGACGCGCTCGTCCAGCGTCTGCGTAAGTCCTTGGGCGAACGCGAGGGCTCCTCGCTCCGTCGGAAACTCGTCGCGCGCGCGGTGGACGATGCCCGCATCAACCTCGCGGATAACGATTACCTTGGCCTCGCGCGCGACCCGGTCGTGGTCGAAGCGGGCATCACCGCCCTCCGTGCCTGGGGCGCGTCTTCGTCGGCCTCCCCGCTCGTCACGGGCTACACGCAGTTGCATCAGCAGCTCGAACACACCTTGGCCGCGTGGCAGGGCTATGCGCATGGCCTGGTTTTGAACACCGGTTTCGCGGCGAACTCCGCCGTGCTCGGCGGCCTGCCCAAGGCGGGGGACCTCGTCCTCGCCGACCGCTTGGTGCACGCCAGCATGTTGGAAGGCATCATGGCCTCCGGCGCGCGCCTGCGACGCTTCCCGCACAATGACCTCGATGCCCTTGAGCTCATGCTGCACGAGGAGCCGGCCCTCGGGGGCGTCATCTTCGTCGTCACGGAGAGCGTGTACTCGATGGACGGCGACGGCCCGGATCTCCGCCGTCTGGCCTCGTTGCGGAAGCGCTTCGGCTTTTGCTGGGTGCTGGATGAAGCCCATGCCACGGGTTGGTATGGTGAGACCGGTTCGGGCATGCAGGAGCATCAAGGCGTCCTCGCCGCGGCGGATATCGTCGTCGGTACGTTGGGCAAGGGCTTGGGCTCGCAAGGCGCCTATGTGCTTTCGCACGCGTCGGAAGTCCGTGATGCCTTGGTCAACTTCGCCGGGGAGTTCGTCTACTCCACCTATCTCGCCCCCGTGAGCGCCGCCTCGGCCCTCGCCGCCATCGGACGTGTCCGTGAGATGGTCGCGGAACGCCCCCGCCTGCAGGCGATGTCCGTCGAATGGCGTGACGCGCTGTGCGCCGCCGACTTTGCCGTACCCACGGGCGACTCGCCGATCATCCCGCTCATCTTGGGCGATTCGGACGTCACGTTGCGTTACGCCGAAGCCCTCCGCTCCTCTGGATTCATGGTCTCCGCCATCCGCCCGCCCACCGTCCCCGTCCGGACCGGACGCATCCGCATCTCCTTGCGCCGTGGACTCGATGCCTCCGCGCTCGCGTCCTTCCTCTCCGTCCTGAAAGGAATCTCACGATGAAGATCGGTTGGATTGGCGGTTGGGGAATCTCCTTGGCGGAGATGGGGCCGCTGGCGGTCGCCCATGCGCCCGACGCCGAGCACGTCATCTATCCGCCCGTGGTGGGCGCGGCCGAGAACCTCGTGGGCTGCGACGCCATCATCGGCTGGTCCTTGGGGGCGCACCTCCTGCTCGAAGCCGCCGCACGCGGCGTACAGTTGCCCACCAAGGCTTTGCTCATCGCTCCGTTTACCTCGTTCTGTTCCGAGCATGGTAAGTGCGGTCGCGTTAGTGAAACACAGGTCCGTTGGCTCAAGCGCTGGTTGGAAAAGGAACCCTTGGCGGCGTTGGCGGATTTCCGGACCCGCGCGGGTTTGGCGCCGGTTAGCAGCACGGAGCTCCCGTATGAACTCGAGCACCTTTCGGCTGGCTTGGATATCTTGGCCGAACCGGCGGGCATCTCACTCGTCACCTTCGGACGTCAAGGCTTGCCCCAAGGCTGGGAAGCATATGTCGGTGCGGAGGATAAACTCCTGAACCCTGAGGGCGTGACGCAGGCCATCGTCGGTGCGCAGATCGTCGATGAAGCCGGCCACGCCCTCAGCGACTTCCTCGCCAGCCCCACCGCCTGATGCGTTTCGATGAACGAGCCGGCAGTTACGAAGAGCACGCCGCTCCGCAGCGCCGTTTTGCGGAAGCCCTGGCCGCTTTCGCCCCGTTCCATCGCGGAGCGCAGGTGACTGAGCTCGGCGCCGGTACCGGATTTCTCACCAACGCCTTGCTCGCCCAGGGCGTATTCGTCGAAGCCACGGATGCCTCGCCGGCGATGATCGAGGTCGGCCAAGCCGCCGCACCCACTGCGGTCTGGAAGCAGCGGGAAGCCTTTGGCGCTCAGCCCAAGGCCAAGGCCATCGCCTCGTCGGGCTTGCTCCATTGGGCGGCGGATCCCGTGCTCGTACTCAAGCAGTGGCGCGACGCCTTGCCGAAGTCAGGCCGACTCCTCTTGGGCGTTCCGTGCGACCCATGCCTGAACGAACTCCGTGACCTCACCGGTGAAGGCCCGATCCGTTGGCGCGATGAAGCCCAATGGTTGCAGGTCTTGGACCACGCCGGCTTCGACGTCCGGGCACACGGCGTCCTCGAGTCCACGGAAACCTATCCCTCGGCGATTGACCTCATGCGCGCCTTGCACGGCAGTGGCGTCACAGGATCCCCGCGGCTGAATCCCGGCGAACTCCGCAACCTCATCCGTGATTACGACCGCCTTCATCGCAAGGGCGACGCCGTCGTCGCCACCTGGGCGTGGTTGTTGGTGGATGCGGTGGCGAGGTGAGAGGCTGGTTGATTCGTTGAATGGTTGATTCGTTGGATGGCGGCCGCCGGTCGGGGTGTGTCTTTGCTGTGCCCTCCGTATTAGGTGTTGTGGTAATCCTCCGTTGCTCTGCGAACGGACGCGACGCAGTCGCGCCCCTACCTCTATGAAGACGAACGGTGGCGACTAGGTTGGCACGCAGTGCCAACCCTACCCGATACAGAAAGGACAGCATGCGGTGCTGTCCCTACCCGATGCGGGGAAGGCAAAGGGGAAGCGGGGAGCGGGAAATGGGCACCTGTTCTAGCCCTGCCTGTTTTGCGCTTTTCCGCCTTTGCACCTTTGCACTTCGGCCCAACCCCCAACCCCTCTTCCTCGCCTACTCCTTCAGCTGCGCGATGAGCTTGAGGGTCTCGAGCGGGGTCTCGTGCGTGGAGGCGGCGCCGTGCAGTCCGGGCGGGAGCAAGGCGATGGCTTGCTGCTGGAAGTCGGCGACGAGCTCTTCGACTTCCTTGAGCGTGGCTGCGACCTGATCGGCGTCGACCCAGACGTCGTAGAGTTTGAGCGTGGTGCCAGGCTGTTCGCCGTCGACCTCGCCTTCCCCGATGGCGTAGCCGCAGTCTTCCAGTTCGTCCCAGAGCCCGGCGTCGGTCTCGAAGTCGTCTTCCAAACTGTAGGTACGAATCCCGGTCAGCCACATGTCGAGTTCCTTGAAGAGCTTTTCGTGCGAAGCGTGGATCTCGGTGAACGTGAAATCCAAGCCGACAGCCACGAGCTGCTGGCCTTCGAGGATATCGCCCAACTGGGGGCCTTCAGCATTGGCGTCTGCGCTCATGTCGGGAAGCGTGCGGGGCTCGGCCCGAAAGGCGATACCGAAGAACCGCTTACTCCGCGGCCGCGTGACCGGCCAACCAGCCCGTCGTCCAAGCATTCTGGAAGTTGAAGCCGCCCGTCACGCCGTCCACGTCGAGCACCTCGCCGGCGAAATGGAGTCCGGGGCAGAGGCGGCTTTCCATGGTCTTGAAGTCGACCTCGGACAGCTTTACCCCGCCACAGGTGACGAACTCGTCCTTGAAGAGGCTCTTGCCGTCGACCTCGAAGGTGGACGTGGTCAATTGCGTGACCAACGTCTGCAGGGCGGGATTGCTGACGTGCGCCCACGGCGTGGTGGCGGCGATGCCCGCGGCCGCGACAAAACGTTCCCAGAGGCGTTGCGGCATCGCGACGGGGCTGAAGGTGGTCAGCTGCTTACGGGCGTTCTGCTCACGGACGTGCCCGAGTTCCTTGAGCAGCGTCTCGCGCGTGTGCGGAGGGACCCAGTTGACTTGAATGGGGAATTTATAGCCGGCTTCGGCGAAGCCGCGCGCCCCCCAAGCCGAGAGCTTGAGGATCGCGGGTCCGCTGAGGCCCCAGTGGGTGACGAGAATCGGGCCGTCGGTCTTGAGTTTCGTGCCGGGTGCGGTGACGACGACGTGCTCCACCGAGACACCGGAGAGGTCCGTGAGGCGGGGGTCCTTGATGTGGAACGTGAAGAGGGAAGGGACCGGCGCGACGATCGAGTGGCCAAAGGCTTCGGCGATGGCCAAGCCGCCGGAGGCCTTGTTGCCACCGGTCGCGATGATCAGCTTCTCCGCGAGGTGGGTGGTGCCGTCGCCGAGGTGGAGCGTGAACCCGGCATCGGTTCGCTCGACTTTCTTGACCGCGGTCTGGACGCGGATGCGCACGAAGGCGCGGTTGGCCGCCGCCTGCAGGCAATCGACGATCGTGCCCGAGTCATCGGTCACCGGGAACATGCGGCCATCCTCTTCGGTCTTCGTGCCGACCCCACGTTCGGCGAACCAAGCGATGGTGTCGCGCGGTTGGAAACGGTGGAACGCGCCGAGGAGCTCCCGGCCCCCGCGCGGGTATTTCTTTACCAACTCGGTCGGCTCGAAGCAGTTATGGGTCACGTTGCAACGCCCCCCGCCGGAGACCCTCACCTTGGCGAGGAGGTGCGGCGTGGCCTCAAAGAGCGTCACCACCCCGCGCCGGCCCAGCTTCTCCGCGCAAGCGATCGCGGCGAAGAAGCCGGCGGCCCCACCGCCGACGACGGCGACTGGGCGCGGTGTGGACATGCCGCCAAGTTGGCGGTGCCCATCGCGCTTGGCAAGGCAGGGAGGTGGAACTCGCCAAGCGGACGCAGGTCTGCATCTTAGCCCCTACCCCCGGCTGCCCTATGCATTCATTCCTGAAGTCCATCCGCACGGCCGTTTTGCTGGTTGTCGGGCTGATTCCTTCCATGGCGGCCGAGGATCCGTTGTTCGCTCGGGATAACTTGGCCGCTTGGTGCATCGTCCCGTTTGATGCGAAGCAGCGCGGCCCGGAGGCACGGGCGGAGATGCTGGCGAAACTCGGTTTCAAGCAATTCATCTATGATTACCGGGCGGAGCATATCCCGCAGTGGGACGCCGAGCTCGTCGCCTTGAAGAAGCATGGTATCCAGCTCACGGGTTGGTGGTTTCCGACGACCCTGAACGACGAGGCCAAGCAGGCCTTGGCGCTTTTCCGTAAGTACGGAGTGCGCCCACAACTTTGGGTGATGGGGAATGGCGGTTCCCTGCCGGTGAAGAGCGCCGCGGATCAACAGGCTCGCATCGCCGCGGAAGTGGCACGGCTTAAGCCCATCTGCGAGGCCGGCGCCGCGCAAGGTTGCCAAGTAGGTTTGTATAACCACGGGAATTGGTTCGGTGAACCGGAGAACCTCCTCGCGATGGTGCAAGCCTTGCGGGCGCAGGGCGTGAAGAACGTCGGTATCGTCTATAACCTGCATCACGGCCATGGGAAGATTGAGCAGTTCGATAAGTTCCTGCCGAACCTGCTGCCTTATCTATTGTGTCTAAACCTGAACGGCATGGATGCCGATGGCGTGGCCAAGGGCCAGCAGATCAAGCCGCTGGGGTCCGGTCACCTCGACCTCGCCATCCTAAGGCAAATCCGGGCGAGCGGCTACCGCGGTCCGCTTGGCATCCTTAACCACACCAACCTCGATGCCGAAGGGCGCCTGCAGGACAACCTAGATGGGCTCGCATGGTTGGTCGAGCAGCTTGATGACCCCGTGGCGCCGGCTGCGCCTAAGTATCGGACCTGGGTCGAGCCCGCGCCGAAGCCGAAGCGTCCGCCCGCCGAGCCGGTGCCTTCGTTCGCGCCCGAGTTCGGGTATGCGCTGTCGGGCGGTTACGTGACCAAGGGGAAGCCGTCCTTCCATGAATGGCCCATCACCGTCGAAGTGCGCGCCCGCTTGGACGGCAAGGAAAACTACAACGTCATCGTCGCCTGCAACAATAAGCCCGACCTCGGCCATTGGGAGCTGAAGACCGATCGAGGCACGGGCGCCTTCGGTTTATACATCCCGGGACGTGGCGGCGAATTCCCCACGGGCCGCGTCATGACCGACGGTAAGTGGCACGATTACGTGGCCGCCATCGGCAAGGAGCGCGTGCGCGTGTGGATCGATGGCGAACTCGTCTTGGACAAGCCCATCGCCGCCGAGAAAATCCGCCCCGCCGCCGCGGAAGAGAAATTGGCCTTTGGTCGACTCGTGGATGGCACGATCGGGTGCGATGGACTCGTCGATGACGTCCGCCTCTCGCGGGGTGAGTTGCCGCCCGAAAAGTCCGCCCAACCGATGCCGCGCCTGAAGCGCGACCAAGACACCTTGGGCAATTGGAACTTCGATGACCAGTTGTCCGCGGCGGCCGCGGCCGCCGCGCCCACGCCCGCGGAATTCCGCTACACGCTGCCGCCATTGCATCCGGACGAGACGCGTCTCTGGAAGGCGTACGTCAACCGCGACCGGATCTACGACTTCTATGCCAAGCAGGCCTTGGCCTTCGGTGGGAAGCCGTTGCCGGCCTTGTTGCCGGAATACCCCGGGCTCGACGCCGGCCGCTATGGTCACCAAGGAAACCAGAACGACCAGGTCACGTGGCGCGACAAGCGCTGGGAGTTGGCGGACAAGGGGTCGCTGTTTAGCGGGGTCATCCGTGGGGAAGGACTCACCATCCCGAAAGCGGTGGCGGTGCACGAAGGCGAGCGCAGCGCGTGCTTCGATCCGGTGACCTTATCGTTCCCGCTCGAGTGGAAGGGTGGCTTCGTGCAGTTGGGCGAGATGCGCCACGGCTTCAATGACGGCGGTCGCGTCCAAGGGACGGTCGTGCGCAAGCAAGCCCTCGGTGAACCAGTCAAGGATGCCGTCTACCACGGGTTTTACCGTCATGGCACGCAGACCATCTTCAGTTATACGCGTGGCGGTAAGGCGGTGCTCACCACGGCTTGGAGCGGACCGCAGGACACGACCAAGCTGACGGACTTGACGAAGGGCGGACCAGCGCAGTGGCCTCAATGGATCGAGACCAAGGGCACGGTTGGCCAGGGGAAGCCGTTCGCGACCGACACCATCACCGTGCCGTTCCAGAATCCTTACGGTGCGCTCATGTTCTTGAGCGGCTTGGACTTCTTCGCCGACGGCACCGCGGCGGTCTGCACGATGACCGGCGAAGTCTGGCTCGTCCGTGGACTCGACACCGACCTCAAGAACGTCCGCTGGAAGCGCTTTGCGACGGGCCTCCACCAACCGTTGGGCGTACGGATCATCGATGGCCGGCTCTACGTCCTCGGGCGTGATCAGGTCACCCGCCTGCATGACCTCAATGGCGACGATGAAGCGGACTTCTATGAGTGCGTGACGAATGGCTATGCGACCTCCAACGGCGGCCATGATTACGTCATCGGCCTCGAGGCGGACGCCCGCGGCAACTTCTACACCGCTTCGGGTAACCAGGGTATGCTGCGGCTCAGCGGCCGCCAGGACGTCGAGGTCCTCGCGACCGGCTTACGCAATCCGAACGGCACGGGGATGTCGGCCGATGGACGGTTCTTCACCTCCAGCCTGCAGGAAGGCAATTGGACGCCCGCTTCGGCGATTGTGCAGGTCGAGGTCGGTAAGGATCAAGGCGTGCATTTCGGTTACGGTGGTCCGAAGAACGGCGCTGCCCCGAAGGCCCCCTTGCTCTACCTCCCGCGCGGCGAAGATAACTCCAGCGCGGGGCAGGTCTTCCTCTCCGAGTCCGCTTGGCCGGCATTGCGTGGCGCGGGGAATCTCGTGCACCTCTCGTTCGGTGCCGGGTCGGCCCTCATCGTCACGCGCCAGAACGTCGCCGGACAGTGGCAGGGTGCCGCGCAGCGTATCGCGGCCGACTTCCTTTCGGGTTCGCAGCAGGGACGATTCAATCCGCAGGACGGGCATCTGTACGTCAGCGGCATCGCTGGCTGGCAGACCTACACCACGGACGACGGTTGCCTGCAGCGCGTCCGTCACGTCGGGGGTGCGCCCGTCCTTGTCGGCCACGAAGTCCGCGACAACGGTGTGCTCCTGCGCTTCAACGCAAAACTCGACGCGTCCATCGCCGCTCAGGCGGCGGGCCACTTCGCTCAATGCTGGAATTACCGTTATGCCGCGGCCTACGGTTCGCCGGAGTTCTCGGTCGCCCATCCGGGCGTCGTGGGACACGACCCCTTGGCGGTCCGCAGTGCGCACGTGTTGGCCGATGGCTGCTCGCTCTTCCTGGAGATCCCGCAGCTCACCACCGCCCATCAAGTGCACCTCGGCGTGCGCCTGGCCGCACAGCGCTCGACGGACATCTTCCTGACCGCCCATGCTTTGGCCGCTCCGTTCACCGACTTCCCGGGGTATACGGCGATTCCGAAGGCCGCGCATGCGCACGCCGCCCCTGCGCCGTCAGGCTCGACGCAGATGCGGCCGGTCCGTTGGGAAACGGAAATCTGTGGCAAGCCCCCGCAGGAGATCACGCTCGAGACCGCGACTGGTTTGCAGTTCGCCCAGAAGGAACTGCGCGTGAAGGCAGGGCAGGGCGTGGCCCTCACCGTGGTCAATCCCGACAGCATGCCGCATAACTGGGTGCTCACGAAGCCGGACGCGTTGGAGACCGTGACGCTCCTTTCCGCGAAGATGGCGTCCGAACCCGATGCCTATTTCCGCCACTATGTTCCGGAAACCACGGACATCCTTTGCCACACCCGCCTGCTTGATGCCGGCAAGAAGACCATCGTGTTTTTTGACGCCCCGAAGGTGCCTGGCCGCTACCCGTATCTCTGCACCTTCCCGGGCCACGCGCAGATCATGCGTGGTGTGTTGATCGTAGAATGAAGGTTGGGACAGAGCCCTTTGCTGTCCGCGCGGCATCGTGGTAGGGTCGGTACTGCGTGCCGACCTAGCCTTGCCCTCTATCGCTAACGCGTTCAAGGTCCCTTGATGCGCTTCGCCCCAATCGCCGGTCTCTTCCTCGCTGTCGCTAGCTTTGCCCAGACTTCGTCCGGTCCCGAAGTGACGCTCAAGCCCGTTGAAGGCGCCGTTGAAGTGCAGTTCGGCGGCAAGACCGTCGCCGCCTACCTCATCACGAATGACGTCTCGACCCCGGCTCGCGCCAACGAGACCTACAAGCCGTACCTTCGCATCGTCGATCCGACCACCGGCCAACCGATCACCAAGGGCCCCGGCGGCACGTACACGCATCACCGCGGCATCTTCTTCGGTTGGATGCGCATCGGCTTCGAGCAGCAGAAGCTCGACCTCTGGTCGATGGGTTCGGGCCGGCAGGTTCACACGGCCTTCAAGGAACAGTCCGCTGCGAATGGCCGCGCTAAGCTCGTCTCGCTGATCAACTGGAACGACAAGAAAGGCCTGCTCATCCTTTCCGAAGAACGCACCATGGAACTCAGCCAGCCGCCGGCTCCGGGTTTCCTGCGCGTCGACTTCCGGACCATCGTCAAGGCCGAGGCGGGCGACCTGCAACTCGAAGCGGACCCCGAGCATGGCGGCGTCCATTACCGCGCCCCGCAGGAAGTCGATGCGTCCAAGACCGAGTACTTCTTTCCTGTCGCGAAGCCCCTCCCGCACAAGGACCTCGATTACCCTTGGGTCGGCATGAACTACACCTTGGGGGAAAAGAGCTATGGCGTCGTGCAGATCGACGCCCCGACGAACCCACGTGGCACCAAGTGGTCGGCCTATCGCGATTATGCCCGCTTCGGGGCCTATCCTCGCGCCACGCTCAAGAAGGGCGAGACCCTCTCGCTCAAGTACCGCTTCCTCATCTCGCAGGGTGCCATCGTGTCGACCGAGCTCATCCAGGCCGAACAGGCCGCCTTCACGGGCGTGAAGCCGGAGGCGGTCACCGTCACCCCGCTCAAGGCCGAAGTCACCGCTGCGCCGAAGGCCAAAGCGAAGAAGTAACGTCCGTGGGTCACAGGGTGCTCGGGGCGGGGGTCGAACCCGCACACCTTGCGGCGCCAGAACCTAAATCTGGTGTGTCTGCCATTCCACCACCCGAGCGTACCTGTGGGCGGTAAGGTTTGCACCTTGGGCCCTGCTGGCAAGCGCTTTGCGAGCGCTTAGGCGAGTCGACCCAGCGGAGACCCGACCTTGGCGTAGAGTTCGACGCCCGATTCGCCGGCTTGGATGAGGTCAGCCTCGAGGCGGATGCGGCCCGGCTCGAAGAGCGTCGCCAAGAAGGAGCCGCCAAAGCGGAAGTAGCCTTTTTCGTCGCCCTTCGCGACGGGTACGCCGGGGCGATAGGTTTCGATGATGGTGCCGACGTTGGTCGCGCCGATCGCAACGATGGTCACGAGACCGAAGGGACCCGCGTCGAGCGTCACGCGTTGGCGTTTGTTCTCCCAGAGGTAGGCGACGTTGCGGCGGAGGGCGATCGGGTTGACCGAGTAAAGCCAGCCATTGGTGGGCACCGCTTCGCCCGGCGTTCCCGCGACCGGGAAGTGGAACCGGTGATAGTCGACGGGGCAGAGACGGGAGCAGACCACCGTACCTTTAAAATAGCGTTCGCCGAGCGCGCGGTCGCCGACGAGGGCAGGGATGTCGAAGGTTTGCCCTTTCGCGAAGATACCCTTCACCGAGCTCGCATCTTGGAAACCCAAGTGACGCCCATCGGCGGGCAAGACCGCCATCTCCGGGCGAGGGTCGACCGGACGTGCGGATGGCTTGAGCTTTCGGTAGAAGAATTCGTTGAACGTCTTGTAGGAGTCCGGGTCTGGGTCGGCGAACTCGTTCACATCGAGGCCGAAGTCGCGAATGAACGGTTTCACTCGTTTGGCGCTGCTTGGACGGTCGGCGGCCCAGCCGTAGAACTTGGAGACAAAGGAGCGTTTGGCGGCCGCGTGGAGCGTCAATTGCCCGAGCGGATTGCCGTAAATACGCTTTAACCACGCCTCGCCATAGACCTTCTCGATCTCGTTTCCGCCCGTGTGGCGGTTGTGCAGGTGGATGGGGTCGTCGGCATTCATGTGAGTAGATTTGCTAAAATAGGGCTTCAAGGGAACCATTTATCTGACAAAAAGAACGTTCCCCTCCCATGCCCCGCCTGGTCCTTGCCCTTTTTTTTCTGACCGCCGCGCTCCCTGCGCAGCAGTCGCCCATCCGTAAGTCTCCCGAGACGATCAAGGCTGAAGTCGAAGCCGAAATCATCCGGGCCCGCCTCGAGCTCGCGGCGGCGAAGCGTCGCTTGGCCAATCTCCCCGATAGCTTGGAGATGCGCAAACTGGAGGCCGAAGCCCAAGTGCGGGCCGCCCGCGCCGAAGCCGCCGCGGCGACGCAGGAAGCCGAACGCGCCCGCTTGAGTTTGGAATCCTCCGTGGCTTCCGCCCGCGCTTCCGCCGCGGCCGCCGACAAGGACCGTGCCCGCGCGGAACTGGAAGCCGAAGCCAAGCTCGCGCTTGCCCAAGTCACCCTCGACTACGCCAAGGTCTCGTCCGTCGCCGCCATCGCGCGCCTGCAGCAAAAGACCTCGGAAGTCGCCAGCCAGGCGAAGATGACCTACCCGAAGGATCCGCTGATCGATGGCGTCCTGCACATCAGCGACCGCCGCATCCCCTTCAATGGCGTCGTCAACGACGCGCTCGCCCGTTCGGTCTGCGACCGCATCGCCTTCTACAATGCCCAGGACTCGGAGGCCCCCATCTTCATCGTCATCGACCGTTCCCCCGGCGGCTCGGTGATGTCCGGTTACATGATCCTGCAGGCCATGGAAACCTCCAAGGCCCCCGTGTTCGTGGTCGTGAAGGGTTATTGCGCCTCGATGGCCGCCATCGTCACCACGCTGGCCAAGCGCTCCTTCGTCTACCCGCAGACCATCGTCCTCCACCATCAGGCCTCCACCGGCGTCAGCGGCAACATGACGCAGATGCAGGAGCAGCTCAAGTGGAGCAAGGTCTGGTGCGAGCGCATCTTCCACAAGGTCGCGGCCCGCATCGGCGTCCCCCTCGACGATTTCATCGCCGACATGTATAAGGCCACCGTCACCGGCGACTGGAAGATCCATGGCGACGAAGCCGTCCAGCGCAAGTGGGCCACCGATGTCGTCGAGCGCATGGTCGAAAACAGCTTCACCTCCGCCGGCACCGCGCCGGCGCCGGCCCCGTTGCCCTTGACGGGCTTTGGCGACACCAACCCGGCGACCGGCCGCGCGCGGCAGGAGATCGCTCCTCCCGGTCCGTGCGACCTCTGGTGGATGTACGACCCCACCATCGAATACGTCATCCGCTGAACCCTTCTACGCATAACCAACACCAACCTCTCATCATGAACCTCCCCTCCACCTTCCGACTCCTCGCGCTGGCCGCCTTGGTCACCGCTCCGGTGCTTGCGCAGCAGACCCAACGCCGCGTCATCGTCGTTCCGGCCGGCGCCGCTCCCGCCGGCGCGACGGCGGTCCCCGTTAACGGTGGTACGACCGCCGCCCCTGCCACGGGCGGTCTGCCGACCGCGCAGCCCGGTGCCACGACCGTGGCGCCTGGTCCCGGCATCAACCGCGAAGAGATCTCGGCGGAACAGAAGGCCGCCATGAAGGAAGCCGACCGCATGCGGATCGAGAAGGCCCGCATCGACGCCGAAGTCGCCTTGGCGGAAGCGAAGCGCACCGAAGAACTCGCCCCGCTGAACGCCGAGACCGCCAAGCTTTCCGCCGAACGCGCCCTCCGTCTCGCCAAGGCCGCCGCCGAAGCCGCCGCGTTGGAAGACGAGCGCGCCAAGCTGGAGCGCCAAGCCGCCCTCGAGGCCGCCCGCTCGACAGCCCGCCTTTCCGAGCGCAACAACAAGATCCGCGAACTCGAAGCCGAAGCCAAGCAGCTCCAGCTCGAATCCGCCAACACCATCGCCCGCCTCAGCAATGAGCTCTCCCGTTTCCAGAAGGAAGAAGAAGCCCGCAAGGTGGCCACGAAGGCCAAGCCGAAGTACCTCAAGGAGCCCTTGGTCGATGGCACGCTCGTCATCAGCGATCGCCGCATCGCCTTCAACGGCGCCGTGACGGAGAACCTGGCCGACTACGTCTGCCAGCGCATCAACTTCTACAACAACCAGTCTTCGGAATTCCCGATCTTCATCGTCGTCGACAACAGCCCGGGCGGCTCCGTCGCCGCGGGTTACCAGATCCAGAAGGCCATGGCGGCCTCGAAGGCTCCGGTCTACGTCGTCGTCAAGGGCTTCGCCGCCTCCATGACCGCCGTCATCGCGACCCTCGCGGAGCGCTCCTATTGCTATCCGAACTCGATCATCCTGCACCACCAGGTCTCCAACAGCGCCCGCGGCAACATGACCGTGCTCAAGGAACAGATCGAATTCACCAACCGCTGGTTCGAACGCCTCGGCACCCCGGTGGCCAAGAAGATGGGGATCACCTTGCCCGAGTTCGTGAAGCAGATGTACGCCAACGACTCGAACGGTGACTGGCAGGCTTTCGGCGAGAAGGCCAAGGAGCTGAAGTGGATCGACAACATCGTTGAGCGGATCGAAGAGACCGCGGTGCTCGACCTCTTGCCGCCGGCCCCGACCGTCATGACCTTGCCGATGCCGCGCACCGCTCAGGCGGATGTTTCGGGCGTCGTGCAGAAGGCCGACGACAAGGGCCACACCTACTTCGAACTCCCCGCGCTCTCCAATCCCTTCGATGCTTGGTGGATTTATGACCCCCGCGGCCAGTATCGCTCCCGCTAAGCCTTGCATTTGAGGGTTTTTTAAAGGCCACGGACCCGTTCCGTGGCCTTTTTCATTTGCTCGGAACCATCTATTAATATGAATGTCCCTATCCCCATGCGATTCCCCGCGCTTCTGGCCCTCGTGGCCACCACTGCCGTATCCTTTGGCGCCGAAGATGGCGCCCAGGTCTACAACACCCTTTGCGTGGCCTGCCACGGCCCCGACGGCAAAGGCCTCAACGGCCTGCCGCCCCTCGTCGGGAGCGATTGGCCCAAGGGTCCCGCCGAACGTTCGATCAAGATCGTTCTCAACGGGATGACCGGTCCGGTGGAAGTGGCGGGGAAGTCCTACAACATCGACATGCCGCCGCAGGGTGCCGTCTTGAGCGACGAGAAAATCGCCGCGGCGCTGACCTACGTCCGGAAGACCTTCGCCGGCAATGCCGGGGCCGTGACGCCAGAACTCGTGAAGTCGGTCCGCGCCGCCACCGCCGCGCGCACCACCCCTTGGACGGCCGCCGAGCTGCTCAAGGACCATCCGTTCCCGCCCGCCAAGACCGCCCTCGTGAACCTCGTCGGCACGATGTACAAGGGCGAGTGGAAGGAGCTGCCTGATTTCACCAAGCTCAAGCCGGCGCAGATCGAGGACGAGAACACCGGCGTCATCAGCCCCGCGCAGGCCGGTTTGAAGGACGCGTTCGCGATGGTTTGGACCGCCCAGTTCCAGGCCCCCGAAGACGGCAAGTACACGTTCGTCTTTGACTGCGACGATTTCGGCGCCCTCTACGTCAAT
>CALQIY020000035.1 GCA_943330755.2 Opitutus sp. GAS368 | reverse complement strand
GAAGGCGTGACCTTCAAGTGCGGCGTCAACGTCGGCGTCGATGTCTCGCCGGAACAGCTCCGCAAGGACTTCGACGCGGTCATCCTCGCCGTCGGCGCCACCAAGGGCCGCGACCTCCCACTCCCTGGCCGCGAAGCCAAGGGCATCCATCTCGCGATGGAATTCCTCCACGCCAACACCAAGAACCTGCTGGATGGCAAGGCCCCCGACGCTTCGATCAGCGCCAAGGGCAAGGACGTCGTCATCATCGGTGGCGGCGACACCGGCACCGACTGCGTCGGCACTTCCCTGCGCCACGGCTGCAAGTCCGTCGTCCAGCTCGAGATCATGGCCAAGTCCCCCGCCACCCGCGGCAAGGACAACCCCTGGCCGGAATGGCCGAAGACCCACAAGGTCGACTACGGCCAAGAAGAAGCGGCCGCCAAGTTCGGCTCCGACCCCCGCGTCTACCTCACGACCGCCACCAAGTTCGTCGCCGACGACCAGGGCAACCTCAAGGAAGTCCACACCGTCGAAGTCGAATGGAAGAAGGACGACAAGGGCGTGTTCGGTCCGCAGAAGATCGCCGGCACCGAGAAGGTCCGCCCGGCCCAGCTCGTCCTCCTCGCCATGGGCTTCATGGGCCCAGAACAGCCGCTGCTCGAAACCTTCGGCGTCGAGCGCGACGCCCGTTCCAACGTCAAGGCCGACCACGAGAAGTACGTGACCAACCTCCCGGGCGTCTTCGCCGCCGGTGACTGCCGTCGCGGCCAATCCCTCGTCGTCTGGGCCTTCAACGAAGGCCGTGGCGTGGCCCGCGAGTGCGACAAGTTCCTGATGGGCAGGACCGAGCTGCCGTAAGGCTGCCACGGGCTTCCCTTCACGCTCAACCCGGCTCACCCGAGCCGGGTTTTTTGTTTCTCCTTGAATACATCCCCGCGGCCTCCAACTTGCGGCTATGGCCTTCGCCCCTTGGTTCAAACCGGCCCTCTTGCGCTCAATGCGCACCGGGTATGGCAAAGGGGATTTTCTGGCGGACCTTTCGGCGGGCATGCTCGTGGGCGTTGTCGCGCTCCCGCTCTCGATGGGCTTGGCGATTGCCTCGGGCGTCAGCCCCGAGCAAGGCCTCTACACCGCCATTATTGGAGGCGTGCTTGTCTCGCTCCTTGGCGGCTCCCGCGTCCAGGTGGCCGGCCCGGCCGGCGCCTTCGTCGGCATCTGCGCGGCGGCCGTGATTGCCAATGGCTACCTTGGCCTGGCCTTAGCCACGCTCATGGCGGGCGTGATCCTGCTGATTTTCGGCGCCCTCCGCCTCGGTAAATACATCGGCTTCATCCCTTACCCCGTCGTCATCGGCTTCACGACGGGCATTGCGATCATCATTGGCAGCACACAACTTGGGCCCGCCCTCGGCATCCCCGACCCTTCCCCAGCGATTCCAGATTTCTTGGGACGACTCCGCCACCTGTTCGAGGGTGCCACTTTCCTAAAACCTGGCTGCCTCTACGTCGCCCTCGGCACGCTCGCGGTCATCGTTGGACTCCGCAAGGTATCCCTCAAAATCCCCGGTGCACTCATTGCGGTTCTCCTCGCCACAATCATCGTCAGTTGGGCGAGCGTGCCTGACACCTCCATTCCGACCATCGGCTCGAAGTTCAAGGAAATCAGTGCCAGCTTCCGCCTCACGGATTGGAGCACCGCCCTCCCAGATCGCGCCGCCTGGCTGGCCCTCGCGTGGAAGGTCCTACCGCTGGCCTTCGGCATCGCCTTGCTCGTGGGCATCGAATCGCTGCTCTGCGCGGTTGTCGCCGATGGCATGACCGGCGATCGTCATGACTCCGACACGGAGTTGGCGGCGCAAGGCATTGCGAACATCGCATCAGCCTGCTTCATGGGCCTGCCTGTGACTGGCGTCATCGCCCGCACGAGCACCAACGCTCGCGCGGGTGCCAAGTCACCCATCGCCGGCCTTATCCACGCCGCCACGGTCTTGGCGATTCTCCTGTGCCTCGCACACCTGGTGAAACTCATCCCCCTGGCCGCCCTCGCGGGCGTCCTCCTTTCCGTCTGCTGGTATATGGCGGAGTTGCCCCTCTGGCCGAGGCTCTTCCGCTCGGGCGGATCCGACCTCATCCTCTTGGTCCTCGCCTGCGCCATCACGGTCTTCGTCGACCTGATCTGGGCCGTCGGCCTCGGCGTCCTCACCGCCTTCATCTTCCTCCTGATCCGGAAATCCGCCCACCCCGAAAAGGAAGAACCGGAAACCATCGACGTGAAGGAGCGGGCCGATGCGGTCGTCCTCGCGCTTTCGGGCCATCTGCACTTCGGCCGCGCCGCCGAACCCCGCGCGATCGAAGGTCGGCTCCAACGTGGCACGCTGACCCTGACGCTCGACTTCAACCACGCGCTGTTCATCGACTGCTCCTATGCGCAGGCTTTGCGCGAACTGGCCGTCCATGCCCGCAAGCAAGGCGTCGTGGTCCGCGCGACCGGCCTGCAAGGCCGCGCCGCCCACGACTTCGGACGCTTCGGTCTCCGCGAAGTCATCTCGCTGTAACGGCAGGTCTGGGGTTGCCGATGGCCCGCCGCCGGCCTACGTTGCCGCCGTGAGCACGCCCTCCCTTTCCGCCCTCAAGGACATCGCCCTCGCCACCGCCCATGAAGCCGGGCGACTGCTGGCGCAAGGCGCCCAGATGAAGGTCAACGCCTCGACCGACGATGACGTCAAGATGCAGGCCGACGTGGATTCGGAGACGCTCGTCCGCGAACGGCTCAAGGCCACAGGGATCCCCGTCATCGGCGAGGAGCTCGGCGGCGACGCCACGCTGTTCGACGGCAAGGAACTCTACTGGGTCGTCGACCCGCTCGACGGCACCTACAACTACCTGCGGCGCCAACCGGCGACCTGCGTTTCCCTGGGGTTGATGCGCGGCTCCGAGCCGGTGTTGGGCGTGATCTACGACTTCACCGCCGACAAGACCTACCTCGGCGTCGTTGGCGAAGGGACCTTCATCAACGGCCAGCCGCACCGCCCGGGCTGGGTCGATAAGATCGGCGACGCCTGCATCATGACAGGCTTCCCGGCGATGGCCGATAAGTCCGCTCCCGCGATGGCGCTCTTCATGGGGCAGGTCTCCCGCTACAAAAAAATCCGGATGATCGGGTCGGCGGCCTTGGCGCTCGCCTATGTCGGCGAAGGCGTGGCCGACACCTATTACGAGTCCGGCACCAACCTCTGGGATGTCGCCGCAGGGTTGGCCATCATCAAGGCCTCCGGAGGCCATTATCGCCTCGTGCCGACCGGTAAGCGCGCCTTGAACTACGACCTCTGGGCCTCGGCCAAGGAAGAGTGGACCCGCTAATTGGGCTTTTCGTTTAAGGGTCCGGGGCTAGGCTTCGGCCATGCCCCTGCTCTCCCGTGTCCTTGCCTTCTGCCTCGTGGGGATGGCCAGCATCAACCCCTTATTTGCCGCCACCACCGTGGCACCCAAGGCTCCCAGCTTGCCCGCGGAGACGTGCCCCGTCCCCGATGAGCGGCCCGAGGTGACCTATAAGGCCAACATCGACCCGAAGGAGACCGCGGCCACGGAGGCGTGGGTCAAAGAAGCGTCGATGCTGCCAGGCTGGAAGGAGCTCCTGAACTCACCCGACGTCGAGACCCGCCATTGCGCGAACTTCCTGCTCGTGACGATGCCCGCCAGCGACCGCCACAAGGTCACCGGCGAGATGATCGCCGAAAACATCCGCCTCGCCCTCGCCGCGCGCCACCGTTTTCCCTGGGCCCAGCAAGTGCCCTGGCCGATTTTCCTGAACGACGTCCTGCCCTACGCCTGCTTGGACGAGGCCCGCGACCCTTGGCGGGCCGACTTCCTGCAGCGCTTCGGCGACATGGTCAAAGACGCCGGCTCGCGTGACGCCGCCGCCAAACTCATCAACGCCAAGATCCAGGATGAAGTCGGCGTGAAGTACAGCACCCGTCGGCGCGCCGCCAACCAAAGCCCCAGCGACTCCATGCGCCAAGGCCTGGCCTCCTGCTCCGGGCTTTCGATCCTCCTGTGCGATGCCTTCCGCTCGGTCGGCATTCCCGCCCGCATCGCCGGCGTCCCCACCTGGGTCACCGTCAACGGCAACCATAACTGGGTCGAGGTTTGGCTGGGCGCCGATGGCGCGCCCAAGCCCGACTCCGAAGTCACGCCGCTGCTGGCCCTGCAATGGCAAGCCGGCTGGCGCGTCACGGAGTACAATCCCGACGCCAAGGGCTGGGACCACGCCTGGTTCATGGAACGCGCGGCCGCGGCGGACCCCGCCAAGCCGGAAACGTGGATCTACGCGACTTCGTGGGCCCGCACGGGCCTGACCTTCCCGATGGTGTGGAACCTACGCTCGACGCAGGTCCACGGCCTCGACCGCACCGCCGCTTACCACGCCCTCAACGGCGGCCGCAAAGTGCCCGTCGCCCCCGACAAAACCCATATCGCCCTCCGCGCCTACCGCGGCGATAAGCGCATCGCCGCCGAGGTGACCGTCCGCCAAGGAAGCACGACGCAGTCCGCCACCACCAAGGGCGAAGACAAGGACCTGAATGACGTCACCCGCGTCGAAGTCCCTGCCGCCGGGGGCAAGGTCACCGTGCAGTGCGGGGAAGTCACCCGCACGGTCACGCCCGAAGCGGGCAAGGAACTGACCATCGAGCTGCGCCTGCCTTAAGCGTCGACAGCAAAGCCCAGATTACCTACTCATTGCTCCCGTGATTCTCCTCCTCGCCAATCCGCTGAACCCGATCAAAGAAGCCGTCATCAAGAGCGCGGCGGAGAACTATGCGCAGAAGATCCTCGGCCAGGAATATGGCAGCACCGGCTTCTGGATCGCCCTCGCGATGGTGCTCATCTACCTTCCCATCCTCGGCCGCCTCGCCGCCCAACACTTCTTCGGCAAGGACGGTTCCGCCATCGGCATCGGCCTCACCGGTATCCTCTCCGTCGCCCTCACCTTCGCGGCCATCTGCATGGCGGACACCAGTCTCTCCGGCTTCATCCCGCAGTCGGTCGAGATCCTCGTCATCTCCCTCTGCACGGCGACCGTCGTCCTGCTGGTGACCAGCGCTGCGGCGCAAGTCCTCAGCATGGGCTTCGGCCCTTCGCTCGGCCTGCAACTCATCTTCTGGAACATCGTCTTCCTCTCCCAGCTGGCGACGCGGTTCCTGATGGATTTCTGGAAGCACGTCTAAGCGATGCTTAAAGCCGCCCTCGTCGGCTTGCTCGCGGTTGTCGGGCTACACGGCGCCTCTCCCGGTCACCCGAGTTTGGACGGAAAGGTTGTCTGCGGCTACCAAGGCTGGTTCCGCGCCGATGGCGATGCCAGCGGCCTCGGCTGGGTCCACTACGGTCCAGGCCAACGCCTCGCCCCGGGGACCTGCAGTTTTGACCTCTGGCCCGACCTCTCGGAATACACGCCCGCAGAACGCTACGCGTCGCCGTTTAAGTTCGCCGATGGCCAATCCGCCCCGTTGTTCAGCAGCGTCCACCCGCTCACGGTCCGCCGGCATTTCCGCTGGATGAAGGAGTACGGCATCGATGGAGCGATGGTGCAGCGATTCGCGACCGGCCTCGGCCATGGTCGGGGCTCAGCCGCCATGGACCTGGTGCTCCGGCACTGCAACGAGGCCGCCACCGCCGAAGGCCGCTCGCTGACGGTGATGTACGACCTCTCGGGACTGAAACCGGAAAAGTTCGCCGTGGTCGCCGAGGACTGGAAGAAGCTCATCGCCGCCGGGCAGATAAAACAGCCCTGCTACCAACACCACGCCGGCAAACCTCTGGTCGCGCTGTGGGGCCTGGGTTTTAGCGATCGCCCCGTGGCGGCTGCCGAATGGCAAGCGCTACTCCAAGAGATCAAAGCGACCGGTGCGGCCGTCATGCTCGGCGTGCCCTCCTACTGGCGCGAGGGCAAGGCCGACGCTTGGCCCGACCCCGCCGTCCGTACGCTCATCCGCCAAGCCGACCTCATCAGTCCATGGTCCGTCGGTCGCTATGGGCGTCCCACCGAAGTCGCCACCTATGCCCAGAAAGTTTGGCAAGCGGACATCCAAGCCTGCGCCGAAACCAAGCAAGGCTACCTCCCCGTCATCTTCCCCGGCTTCAGTTGGCACAACCTTTCCGCCCTCCGGGGCAAGGAAGCACGCCTGAACCAGATCCCGAGGCTCGGCGGCCAACTACTCTGGCAACAAGCCCTGGCGGCCCGGCAGGCGGGCGCCAAAACGGTCTACGTCGCGATGTTCGATGAAATCGACGAAGGCACCGCGATCATGAAGTGCGGCGGCCCCCGCCCCGTCGGCGCCAGCCCCTTCGTGGACCTGTCCGACGTCCCCACGGACCACTACCTGTGGCTGACCGGCCAAATCGGGCGCATGCTCCGCGGGGAAATCCCCGCGACGGCGGAACTGCCGAAGCGTTAAGCGAACTCAGCCCGTCGCCTGCAGGCCGGCGGCGATGGCGTTGAGCGAAAGGAGCATCTGCGGCAAGAGGGCTTCCGCCTCCTTGCGCTCGCCTTCCGCCAACTTCTTGCGCCAATCCTTGAGCAACGCGACCTGCTGTTCGTGGAGAAGGTCGATCGCCGCCTCGCGCAGCATGATGACCTTGCGGAGGCGCGGACGGCCCTCGGTCAGCTTGGAATCGGAAAGGTCGTTCAGCATCTTGCGCGTGAGCGAATGCTCCGCGAGGATGCGGCCCAGGAATTGGTTGCGGAGCTTCTTATCGGTCACCATCGAACCATAGAGCTTCATCATGCTGCGGTTGGCCGCCATGACGCTGGTAGAGGCGTTCTTCAGCATGTAACGCAAAGGCGCCCACGAGTCGTAATGCTTACGGAGGAGTTCGAAGCCCTTCGGGTCTTCTTCCTTCATGCGGGCCAAAGCGGAGCCGACGCCATACCAACCGGAGAGATAGAAACGGGCCTGACTCCACGCAAAGACCCAAGGAATCGCGCGGAGGTCTTCGAGCGAGGCCGCGCCGGTACGGCGCGAGGGACGCGAACCGATGCGGCTGGCCTCGATGACGTCGATCGGGGTGGCCTGGCGGAAGAAGTCGATGAACTTGGGGGTGCGGATGAGGCCTTGGTAGGCTTCGCGCGAGAACTCGGCGAGGCGATCCATGACCTTGCTCAAGGCGACGTCATCGGCCTCGACGGCTTCGTTCAGCAAGGTGTTCTGCGTGACGCCCGCGGACAGCAGCTCGAGGTTGTTCACCGCCGTGATGTGATTGGCGTACTTCTGCGTGATGCTCTCGCCCTGCTCGGTCACGCGGAGCTCGCCGTTGATGCTGCCCGGAGGCAAGGCGTCGATGAAACGATGGGTGGGGCCGGCGCCGCGGGAGATGGTGCCGCCACGGCCATGGAAGAAGACGATGCGGACGCCATGCTTGGCGCCCACGGCCGTCAGGTTCAGCTGGGCCCGATAGAGATTCCAGAGCGAGGCCAGGATGCCGCCATCCTTGTTCGAGTCGGAATAGCCGATCATGACCTGCTGGGTCAGGCCATCCGTGACGCCGGTATCGCGACGCATCTCCAGCGTGCGACGGGTCATCGGGTGCGACAGGAAGGCGTCCAAGATCGCCGTGCTTCGCTCCAGGTCGTCGATGGTCTCGAAGAGCGGCACCACCGGGAGCAGACAGTAAGGCTCATCGGCGCCACCGGCGGTGAGGCCGGCTTCACGCGCCAACAGGTAAACCGACAGCAGGTCGGACACCGAGCGCGTCATGCTGACGATGAGCGCGCCCAAACCGGCGGAGCCGTACTGCTTGATGTGTTCGACGAGCGCGCGGTGGCAGGCGATGACGGCATCGGCTTCCGGTCCGATGCTGGCCTGCTCGCGGATGAACGGCCGCGTGGAACGAAGCTCCGAATCGAGGAAGCCGAGCCGACGAGATTCATCCCAGTGCGCGTAGTCGGTATCGGCGAGACCGGCGGCTTCCATGAGCTGGCCAATGGCCTTGTCGTGGAAGGCGCTGTTCTGGCGGATGTCCAACGTCGCCATGTGGAAGCCGAACGTGCGGAGGAAACGGATGAGCGGGTCGAGCTCGTAGCGGGCGATGTTGCCGGCGCCGACTTCGACCAGGGTCTCGCGCAGGAAAAGGAGGTCGGCGATGACGCCATCGGGCGTCTTGTGCTTACCAGGAGCGCACTCGCCGACGGTCTCAGGCAGGCGGAGGCGGATGAGGTTGATGTACTGCCGCCAGGTTTCGCCGATGTTGCGCTTCAGGGCGGCTTCGCCGGCCTCACCCTGGACCGCCGCATGCTTCTCGACCTGCTTCACGAAGACCGCGGGAGGCAGCTGCAGGTGATCGCCCAGCGAAAGGCGCTGGCCAAGGGCCTCCAGGCGCTCGTTCGCGATATCCAAGGCGGTCGAACGGAAAAGGTTCAGGGCGCGGGTCGTGACCTCGGCCGTCACCAACGGGTGACCGTCACGGTCGCCACCCACCCAGGTGCCCATGGTGACCATCGGCATCGAATCGGGGTGCTCGATCTTATCGGCCGAGAAACCGGCTTCCTCCCAAGCCTGCCGCAGGCGCAGGTCCATGCTGACGAGCGCGTCCGGGAAGACCTTCGAAAGGAAGTAGTTGATGTTGCGGAGCTCGGACTGGACGTCGGGCTTCTGCTGATAGAACTCACCGGTGCGCCAGAGGCGTTCGAGGGCGACCTTGATTTCGTCGCGGATCGCGCGTTGCTCGGCGACGGTCCACATGCTGTTCTCGCGTCGGACGAGGAGCTTGTAGATTTCGCGATGGATCTCGAGGACGGTGGCACGCTTCGCTTCGGTCGGGTGCGCGGTCAAGACCGGCTCGACGCGGATGCGATTGAGGCGCTTGGCCACCTGCTTGTCGCTCAGGCCGGAATCGCGCAAGCGGTTGAAGGCCCGGCCCCAGGAACCGGGGTCGGACGCCAAGCCATGCTTCGACTCACGGAGACGCTTGGACTGCGCCGAGGCATTCTCCTCGACCATGTTCAGCAACTGGAAGGCGATCGAATACGCCTGCACGCCGCGGTAGGAAAAGATCTGCACGCCGCGCAACTTGCGCTTCCCCATCCACGGCAAGGTGCCGGCGAGGTCCTTGTGGTCGAGCTGCTCGAGGACCTCGACGAAGCACCCCATCATGAACGCGAGGTCCTGGTCGACTTTTTTGAGCCCACGGGCGAGATCGTTGCTTATGGCCATGCGACCTAGGTCGTAGCACGGCCCACGCTTTTGTCGCAACCGCAAACGCCCTCCGGCTTGCGTCCAAGTTCAATCACGGTTTGCTGAAATCCTGACATGTCGGACCAACGGCTCATCCTCCCCGACCACTGGCAACAGGTGGCCCTCGCCGCGCTTCGGCGGGGGGAGGACGTGGTCGTGCAAGCCCCCACGGGCGCCGGGAAGACCCACGTTTTCGAGCTGCTGGTGGAGTCCGGCCACCGCGGGCAAGCGGTCTACACCGTGCCGACCCGCGCCCTAGCCAACGATAAGCGGGCGGAATGGCAGGCGGCCGGGTGGGATGTCGGCATCGCGACGGGCGACCTGAGCGAGAACCTGGGGGCACCGGTCGTCGTGGCCACGCTGGAAACCCAGCGTCACCGCTTTCTGGAAAACCAGCACCCCGACCTCCTCGTGGTCGACGAATACCAGATGATCGCCGACCTCCGCCGAGGGGCGGCCTACGAGACGGTGCTCGCCCTCGCCCCCAAGGCCACCCAGCTGCTCCTGCTCAGCGGCAGCATCGCCAACCCCAAGGCCACCGCCGAATGGCTCCGTTCGCTCGGACGGACGGTGACGCTGGTTGAAGAGCACCGCCGCCCGGTCCCCCTGGAGGAGGTCTGGTTGGACGCGCTCGAGACCAAGGAGCCCGAGGGGGTCCGCAGCCCGATCGCCCGGGCGGTCATCAAAGGCATCCTCGCCGACCTCGGGCCCATCCTGGTCTTCGCCCCGCGGCGACGCGCGGCCGAACAGATCGCCCGCGACATCGCCCACGGGCTCCCCATGGGCAATGGACCGCAACTGTCGCCGGCCCAACGCGACATGGCCGGTGAAGACCTCTACCGGCTCCTCCGCCAAGGGGTCGGCCTACACCACAGCGGCCTGACCTACGAACAACGCAGCCTGCTCATTGAACCTTGGGCCAAGTCCGGTCGACTCAAGGTCGTCGTGGCCACCACGGGGCTGGCGGCGGGCATCAACTTCTCGCTGCGCTCGGTCCTGGTCACCGACCGACGCTACGCCACCGACCACGCCGAGCGCGAAGTCCGTCCCGACGAGTTGCTCCAAATGTTCGGCCGGGCCGGCCGGCGCGGGCTCGATGAAAAAGGCTTTGCGCTCTGGTCGGGGGATTCGCCGCGGCTCGGCGAAGCCAAACCCCTCCAACTTAAACGTGGCGAGGGCCTCGACTGGCCGGCGTTTCTCGCGCTGATGCACCGAGCGAAAAACCCGCAGGCGGCCGCCCAAAAATTGGCGGCCTCCTTGTTCACCCGCGAGCCGGTGCAGTTGGCCTTGGACCAGCTCACGCTGCCCGAAGTCGCCACCGCCCCCGCCCTTCCCGTGGTCATCCGCGAAATCGAGGAGATGTGCGGACGCAACGGCATCTGGCAACGCCTCCGGCCCACCAAAGTGGTGCCGCTCACGGAAGCCTTCATCTTGGTCAAAGACGAATGGCACCCTGCCCTGACCAAGCCGGATTCACTGCGCGGCGTGGCCATCGGCACGCCCTGTCGGCTACCGATGGCCGACGGCTCCGTCCGCCACGGGCGCGCGGTTCCGCTGGCCCACTTCCCCAAGACGGGAGCCAGCGACCGACTGGAGCCCGCCGACTGGCTGCGCAAAGCATTGCTCAAGCTCGAAGGCCCGCGCGGACCACGCCGTCAGTGGAAATTGGAAACGCTCGAAAAAGAAATCCTGCCGCTCCTGCCCAAGCTCACCCAAGGCGGCCAAGCGTTCGGCGAACTTTACGTCCTCCGCGACACCGTGCAGGTCCGGCTGGACTACGCGAAGGCCAACGTACGGGTGACGCCCGACGCGGATGAACAAGCCTTGATCAATCCGCTGCGGCGCAAGGTCCAGAAGGAGGACATCCACCTCGGCACGGTCTTGGGCGGGGGCCATATCTCCGCCGCCCGCGCGGGACGGCTCTGGCTGAAGTTGGGCCTCATCGACGCGGACGCTCGCCCGACCCGCCGCGGCGAGATCGCCGCCCTCTTCCAACACGGCGAAGGCCTCGCCGTCGCGGCGGCCCTCGAGGACGAAGGCTATGACGTCCACGACCTCGCCTGGGACTTGGCCGAGCTCCGCGCGGGCGAACGGGTCGCCGCCGGCGGCCGCAGCAGCAGCCGGCTCGGTGCCTGCTGTCGCCTGACCTATAAATCGCTCACGGCCGAAGGCTACTTGCGCGATGGCTTGCCCGAGAGTTTCGGCGAGGGCTGCGCTGAGGTCCTGCGCGGCTTCGTCCTGCACGGCAAGCTGCCGCCCCCCGACGCCGAAGGCCGCGGGCCGGGCACGGGCGACCTCGAACGGGCCATCCTCGAATGGCGCAGTACGCTCCGGCTCATCGCCCACGGCGCCGCCCACCCGTGGGAGCGCTGGCGTGCGTTGAGCGTGGCGGCCCGCGAAGTGCTCGCGAAGGTAGGCCCCAAGAAGGCCTGAACCTTACTTGGACGTGATCGCCTTGGCCGCGGCCTTGGCCATCTCGCCGGCGCCCGCGGTATTGGGGTGCACGCGATCGGGCAACAGCGCCGCCTTCTCGAGGAGCGCCGCATGCATGTCGATCATGCCGCAATCCAGTTCCTTGATGAGCGGCCCGAGGCGCTCGATGATCTTCAGGACGTTCTCTTCGTTGATGCCGAAGTTCCCCTTGCCCGGGACGGGACACGGACGGCAGACGTAGACCTTCGGCTTCGAGGGGAGCTCCTGGAAGGACTTGATGAGGTCGCGGTAGTCACCCACGAATTCGGCCTCGTGCTTCCAGTTCTGCGGCTTGGTATCATTCGTGCCGAGCATGATGATCACGATGTTCGGCTGCATCTTCAGGGCTTCCTGGTACTTCTTCTCCTTGCGGTAAGGGAAGTCGCCCTTCTGCAGGAGCGTCCGGCCGCTGACGCCGAAATTACCGACCTTGTACTTGTCGCCCAGCAGGGCCTGCAACTGGTCGGGGTAGCTCTTGCCGCGCTCGGCGCCGCTGCCCTGCGTGATGCTGTCACCGACACAGGCGACCTTGATCGGCTCTTCGGCGGCGGGGAGGGAGACAAAGGAAACAAGGGCGGAGCTTCATAGGTGGCGGGGGTGACGTGAGGATGGGAGGGCCGATTTTCATGGGCGAGTCCTAAAAACCGTCGGAAGCCTCCCTTAATGTCGTCCGCGGACAGTGTTTGGCCTTCCCTTCCCCATCCGACCAACGCAATCTCTCCCCACAGTCATCCATCCGCATTCGCACGTCGCAAGACGCGAGGAAAGTCCGGACACCATAGGGCAGGATTCCCGCCGCAAGTCGGGGCACGGGTCAAACCGTGACGGACAGTGCCACAGAAAACAAACCGCCGTCCCCGCAAGGGAAACGGTAAGGGTGAAAAGGTGGGGTAAGAGCCCACCGCTCCAAGGGCGACCGAGGAGGCATGGTAAACCCAATCCGGTGCAAGACAAACAGGGACCGCCCGAGGCCGCCCACCAAGGTTCCGGGTTGTCGCACCGCCGCAAGGCGGGTCCGCAAGGTCAGAGAAATGAATGCGCAAGGGCTGGCGAGAGCCACCCGGGACAGAATCCGGCTTACAGTGGATGACTCAAAGACGAAGGGCCGAACGGAAACGTTCGGCCCTTCCCCTTGCTGGACTCGCTGCGACGCTTAAGCGCGCTGGGCGATCCCGACGTACTTGCGCTCGGTCGAACCGACGTAGATCTGGCGCGGACGGTGGATCTTCTGCTTCGGCGTCTCGGCGATCTCCTTCCAGTGCGAGATCCAGCCCGGCATGCGGCCGATGGCGAAGATGACGGTGAACATCTCCGTCGGGATCCCGATGGCCTTGAGGATGATGCCCGAGTAGAAGTCGACGTTCGGGTAGAGGTTGCGCTGCTTGAAGTAGGGATCGTTGAGGGCCGCGTCTTCGAGGCGCATGGCGATCGCCAAGAGCGGGTCGTTGATGCCGAGGACCTTGAGGACCTTGTCGCACTGCGCCTTGATGATCTTGGCGCGCGGGTCGTAGTTCTTGTAGACGCGGTGACCAAAGCCCATCAGGCGAACCTGCTTGGTCTTGTCCTTGGCGTCCGCGATGAACTTCGAACCGTCGTCGCCGGAAGCATGGATTTCCTGGAGCATCTCGATGACGGCCTGATTGGCGCCACCATGGAGCGGACCCCAGAGCGCGCAGACGCCCGCCGAGACGGACGGGAAGAGATTGGCGCCGCCGGAGGCGACCATGCGCACGGTCGAGGTGGAGCAATTCTGCTCGTGGTCGGCGTGCAGGAGGAGGATCAGGTCGAGCGCGCGGGCGACTTCCGGATGGACGGTGTAATCGGCGTTGGGCTGCGAGAAGAGCAGGTGCAGGAAGTTGGAGCAGTAATCCAGACCCGGCTTCGGGTAGACGGGCGGCTCACCTTCCTTGGAGCGGTGCGCCAAGGCGGCCAAGGTGCGGACCTTGGACATGAGGACCGCGGCCGTCTCGTCGAACTTCGCCAAGTCATGGGCGCGCTCGTTCGTGCCGAGGTCAGGGTAATAGCAACCCAAGGTGTTCAACGTGGCCGAAAGCACGGCCATCGGGTGCGCGTTGCCCGGGAAGCCGCTGAGGGCGATCCGCAGGCCTTCGTGCACCTGGGAGTTGTCGAGGATGCGGGCCTTGAAGGTGGTGAGCTGGGCAGCGGTCGGGAGTTCGCCGTAGATCAGCAAATAGGCGGTCTCGATGAACGTCGACTTCTCGGCGAGTTCCTCGATGGAATAGCCGCGGTAACGCAAGATGCCCTTCTCGCCGTCGATGAAGGTGACCTTGGACTCGCAGGCGCCGGTGTTGGCGTAGCCGTCGTCGAAGGTGATGTAGCCCGTTTCGTCGCGCAGCTTACGGACGTCGACGCCGCATTCCTGCTCGGTGCCGACAACGATGGGAAGGACGATTTCCTTGTCGTCCAGTTTGAGAATGGCGTTTTTGGTGCTCATGGCGGGGTGGGTGTTCCGCCACAGGCCTGACGCCTCAGCGGTCAGCCAAAGTCAGGAAATTACGGTACAGTTGCAAGCCTTTGACCTGACTTTTCTCGGGGTGGAACTGGGTGGCCAGCACCCGCCCCCTCCGGACGCCGCTCACAAAGCGGCCGGCGTAGTCGGTCTCGCACCAAACCAAGGCCGGGTCGGTCTGGACGACCCGATAGCTGTGCACGAAATAAAAGGGCTCTCCGTGGGCATTCAGGCCCGCCGTCAAGGGGCTCGCGGCCTTGAAAATGGCTTCATTCCAACCCATGTGCGGGATGCGGAGGCCACGGGTGGAAGGGAAACGGGTAACGACCCCGGGGAAGATGCCCAAACCAGGCACGGTGGCCTCTTCGGAACGTTCAAAAAGGACCTGCAGGCCCATGCAGACCCCCAGGAAGGGGCGGTCGGCCGCAATCCACTCCTTGATGAACACTTCGAAATCATTGCGGCGGATGCAGGCCATGCAATCGGCCATGGCCCCCTGCCCCGGAAAAACGACGGCGTCGGCGCCTTCGGCGGCTTGCGGGGTCGCCGCCAGATAGGCGTCGGCACCGGCCGCCACCATCGCGCGGTTGACGCTACGGAGGTTACCCATGCCGTAATCGATCACGGCCACCCGGGGGCGACGGCTAGTCCCAGCGGCTTCCACGTTCAGGCAAGCGTACCCTTGGTGCTCGGCACCCGCCCACCCTGGCGCGCATCGATTTCGACGGCCGCACGCAAGGCGCGGGCGAAGACCTTGAACAAAGCCTCGGCGATGTGGTGCGGCTCTTCGCCGTACTCGAGCTTCAGGTGGAGGTTGCAGGCCAACGCGTTCGCGAGGCCCTGGAAGAACTCACGCACGAGGGCGATGTTGAAGTCCTTCACCATGTAATTGGAGATCTCGACCTGGTAGACCAGCATCGCGCGGTTGGAAAGATCCACCGCGCAACGGGCCAAGGTCTCATCCATCGGGAGAATGAAGAAGCCGTAACGGCGGATGCCGGCCTTGTCGCCCAAGGCTTCCTTGATCGCGTTGCCCAAGACGATGCCCACATCCTCGACGGTGTGGTGGTAATCGACCTCGGTATCGCCGTCGGCCTTGACCTTGAGGTCGATCAAGGCGTGGCGGCTGAAGAGCGTCAGCATGTGGTCGAAGAAGGCGATGCCCGTCGAGATTTCGGAAACCCCCGTGCCGTCCAGGTTGACGGACAGGGCGATCTTCGTCTCGGCGGTATCGCGACGGATGGTGGCTTGGCGGGCGCCGGTGCTCATGCCAGAAAAATCCCTCCACCCCAGCGGAATGTCAACCTCACCCTTCCGACCAGGCCCGCGCCGCCGCGAGAAAAGCATCCATTTCCGCCGCCGTGCCGACCGTGATGCGCAAGGCCGCCGCCGTCAGGGGATGGTTCGGAAAACGACGGACCAGGATTTTCCGTTCCCGCAGAAAGGCGAAAGCATGCTCACCCGTCGCCGGTGATGCCGGTCGTCGCGCCGAAGCCGGGGTCGCGAGGAGGAAGTTGCCCGACGAGGGCACGACGGTCCAACCCAGCGCCACGAGACCTGCCGTGAGCCGCGCCCTTTCCGTGCGGACTTTCCCGACGGTGGCGCGCAACCACGTGCCATCCGCCAAAGCCGCGGCGGCCGCGACCTGCGCCAAGCGGTCCAAGTTGTAGCTGTCGCGGACGCGATGCAGGATGGCCGCCAAGCCCGGCGGACAAAGCGCATAGCCGGCGCGGAGGCCCGCCAAGGCATGGCCTTTCGAGAAGGTCCGCGTCACCACGACGTTCGCATGCGTCTTCGGAAGTTCCGCGCAATCGGCATCCGCAAACGCGGCATAAGCCTCGTCGACGACCAACAAGCCCGGGAACGCGCGCGCCAGTTCCGCGACCTTCGCCGGCGGGAACGACACGCCTAACGGGGCGTTGGGATTGGTGAGGAAGAAAATGGCGGCGCCGCATCCCGCCACCGCGGCGACGTCAAAACTGAAATCGGCCCGGATCGGCACCTTGACGACGCCGGCGCCTTGAGCCGCGGCGAGCACGGGGTAGAGCGAATAGCTCGGGTCGAGCATGCCGATCGGACGACCGGGACCGGCATACGCCCGGATCAAGATGTTCAGCAAGTCGTCCGACCCATTCCCGGCCAGGATGTCGGCCGCGGGAAAGGCATGGATCGCCGCCGCCGCCTCCCGCAGGGGCGAAGAATCGGGCGATGGATAAAGCCGCAGCAGCGCACCCTCTTCGGCCACCACGGCCCGAATCGCCGCCAACGCCTGCGCGCTCGGCGGATAGGGGTTCTCGTTGGTGTTCAGCTTCACCCAGCCACCCCCTTGGGGTTGCTCGCCCGGCGTATAGGCCGCCATGGCCGCGACATGTGGGTTGGGTTCAGGAAGCACGGAGGACATCAGCGGAGCTTGAGTTTCGTCGCGGAATAGTCGGCGAGCAAGGCCTTGATGGCCGAGCACTCGGACAACGCCAAAGCCTGTTGGGCCAACCGGACCAATTCATCCTTGGTCGAATGCCGGAGGACGAAACGCACCTCGGGAATCGCCGGCGGCGCCATGCTCAGTTCATGCGCACCGAGGCCGATCAGCAAGGGCGCCCACACGGGGTCGCCGGCCAGTTCGCCACAGACGGCGGTGGCGACGCCATGTTGACGCGCCGCCTTGAAGATCCGCTCGAGCGTCCGCACCACGGCGGGATGGGCGGGCTCATAGAGCGCGGAGATGCGCGGGTTGCCGCGGTCCACCGCCAAAAGATACTGCACGAGGTCGTTCGTACCCACGCTGAAGAAATCCACCTCCTGCGCGAGGTCTTCCGCGACCGCCGCCACCGAGGGAATCTCGATCATGGCCCCCAGGCGGATCCGCTCCTTCGGCCGGATGCCTTCGGCCGCCAACTCGTCCGCGACGGATGTCAGCACTTCCTTCGCGCGGCGGAATTCTTCGATCCCCGAAATCATCGGGAACATCACCGCGACCGGCCCCAACGCGGCGGCGCGCAGGATCGCGCGGAGTTGCGGACGGAAGACATCCGGCCGATCCAAGCACAACCGGATCGCGCGGTAACCCATGAACGGGTTGGCCTCGTCGTTGAGGTCGCCGAGTCGCTTGTCGCCCCCGAGGTCGAGCGTGCGGAAGGTGACCAACCGACCCTTCGCCTCCCGGACCACTTCCGCATATTCCTCGTATTGCTGGGCTTCCGTGGGCCAAGCGTCCAAGCGCAGGTAAAGGTTCTCCGTCCGATACAGACCCACGCCTTGCGCGCAATAAAGACGGGCATCTTCGAGGTCTTCGGGGCCGCCGATGTTCGCCTGCAAAGCGAAGCCTTCACCGTCGCTGGTGACGTCCGGCAAGGCGATCTCGAGCATGACGCGATCGCGCCGGCGCCGGATGGCGAGTTCCTGGGAACGATAGCCCTCCAACGTCGCGCCGGTGGGGTTGATGACCACCGCGCCGGTCTCGCCATCGACCAGGATGACGTCGCCTTCCTGGACGGCCTCCATCAAGCCCTTCACGCCGACGACCGCCGGGATTTCCAGCGAGCGCGCCATGATCGCGGAATGCCCGGTGCGACCACCCTCCTCCGTGACGAACGCCAAGACGCCGTCCTCGGGCAAGCCGGCGGTCTCGGAAGGGGTGAGGTCGCGGGCGACGACGACCTGCTGCCGCGCCGCCATGGTCGCATGCGCCGGACGCGTGCCCAAGAGATGGTGCAGCACGCGGCTGGTGACATCGCGGATATCGGAGGCGCGCTCGCGGAGGAAAGCATCCTCCATGCGCTCGAAGATATCGATGTAGCGCTGGACGACCTCCTGGAAACAGAACTCGACGTTGAAGCCGGTGGCACGGACTTCCTTGCTGACGTCGTCGATGAGCGCGACGTCGTCGAGCACGAGGAGGTGCGCGTCGAAGATGGCGGCTTCGGACTCGCCTAAGCTTTGGGCGACTTCCTGCCGGAGCTTGGTGATGGCCTGGCGCGTGGCCTCCAGGGCCAAATCGAAACGGCGCAGTTCGGCCTCCACATCGGGTACCTTCTGGCAGGCGACGATGGCCATGCCCTGCAACAGCAGGTAGGCGGGACCCCGACCGACGCCCGGAGCGGCGGCGGTGCCTTGGAGTCTGATCTCCGGCCTGGAGGATTCGGCCTGCATCTGCAGAACAGAAGATTGGCCTAAGGGCCGGAAGCAAGGCGGATAACCGCTTAAGCCTCGTTCAAGCCCGGATCTTCCACGGGATTGAACATGTCGGGGATCGTCAAGGTCGGCAGGGCCATCTCCGGCATCTCGTCCGGCATGACTTCAGCCACGACGATGGGCATGGAATCGGTCGGGGGCACGGTCACCCCCTCAGCGGTGACTTCTTCGGCCAAGGGATCCTCGACGTAAAGCATGAGGCCGCTGTATTCGGCCGGCAACGTCACCCGCAACTGCACGAAGACGAGCGCCAGGACGCAGGCATGGGCGAAAATCCGGCCGGCACGCTGGGCGAAACGGGCGACCCCGGCCACGGCCTGCGCCGCATCCAGATCGGCCCGACCGCGCAGGAAAGCCATCTGGGCCTTATGCAAACGGACACGGGCATGGAAGCGCTGGCGGATTTCCGGGGAAGCCTGCAAGGCGTTCCGCAGACGCACCACTTGGTCCCGCGTGGCGGTACCATCGAGGTAACAAAGGATCAGCGCCTCCAATTCGGCGTTGCTCATCCGCGAAACTCATCCCCCATGAGCTGACGCAGGGCCTCGCGGGCCCGGTTGATGCGGCTTTTGACGGTACCAATCGAGAGGCCGAGTTCTTCGGCGATTTCCTCGTACGATTGGTTGCGGATGTTGCGCATCGTGAGGATACGAGCGTGTTCCGGCTTCAATTGTTCCATGCACTCGGCCACTTTCTTGACGAATTCGTTATGCTCGGCCTCATGACCGGGGCCCTGGGAGCCGTCCGAAAGGATGTCGTGCAAGGTGGCGCCGGGGTCCTCCCCGAGGTCCGCATCCAGCGACATGGATTGATCGCGCTTCCGGCGACGCCAGTACCAGTAGCGGTTGCGGGCCAGATTCGTGCCGATCTGGTGAATCCAAGTCGAGAAAGTGGCGGTTCCGCGGAAGGAAGCCAGGACGCGGTGGGCCCGGATGAAGGTGTCCTGCGTGATCTCCTCGGCATCCTGCCTATTACGAAGCAACGAGAAGACCTTGGCGAAGATGCGGCCCTGGTAACGGAGGACCAACTCATTGTACGCCCCAAGGTCGCCATTGCGGGCGCGCTCGAGGGCGGACTGGTCGGCTTCGGTTTCCATCGTTTAGGGGTGGCTTCAGGGTAGGTCTTACCTGACTATGGTGCTGACAATAGGCCAGATATCAACTGCAGTCTTCAATCCCCGCCCCTTTTGGACCCATGTTCACCTCCAGCAAGAAAAAGACCCCGTTCCGATGGGTCAACTGCCTGAACGGCCAAAAGGGTTCCACCGACAGCCTGCCGGTTCGCTTCCCCCTCCCTTCCGCCAAGCCCGCCGTCGGGATTTCGGCGACGGAAACCGGGCTCCTCCTGGAAGCCTCGTCGGCGGCACCCGTCCTCGTGAATGGCTCCCTCCTGCGCCCCAAGACGACCATCACCGAAACGTCGACGCTCCAACTCGAGGACGGCCTCTTCGTGATCTCGGCGAACGAAACGAATCCTTTCGAGTCCGTGCAAACGGCTTCATGGGTCCTCTTCGATGCCGCCACG
>CALQIY020000034.1 GCA_943330755.2 Opitutus sp. GAS368 | reverse complement strand
GGTCCTCGCCTTCGCGCTTCTGCACGCCGAGGACGACGTCGCCGTACATCTGGATGAAGCGGCGGTAGCAATCCCACGCGAAGCGCGGGTTGTTGGTGGCCTTCTCGAGGGCGACGACGGACTGGTCGTTGAGGCCGAGGTTAAGGATGGTGTCCATCATGCCCGGCATCGAGTCGCGGGCGCCCGAACGGACGGCGACGAGGAGCGGCATGCCGGAGGTCGCACCGAACTTGGTGCCCATGATCTTCTCCATGTTGGCGACGCCGGCTTCCATCTGGGCCTGCAACGAAGCCGGATAGGTGCGCTTGTTGGCGTAGTAGTAGGTGCAGACTTCGGTCGTGACCGTGAAGCCGGGAGGCACCGGGAGACCGATGCGGGTCATTTCGGCGAGGTTCGCGCCTTTGCCGCCGAGGAGGGCCTTCATCGAGCCGTTGCCGTCAGCTTTGCCGTCGCCCCAGGTGTAGACGACCTTGGTGGACTTGGTGGTTTTGGAGTGGGATTGGGTTTTCTTTGCCATGGTAGAGAGAATGGGAGGTTTAAGGGATAGTCAGACCACAGGTCGGGGTCTATCGACGAAGGGCAAAAGAAGGGGAAACCGCGACAGGGTGTCAATGGATTAGGGGCGATGCCGAAGGCACCCTGCCCGAGCCCATGCGGCCACATCCATCCAGCCGGTGTAGCCGGCTTAGGACTTGCAACTATGGAGGACCGCCAACACGGCCAAGATCACCGCCGTCAAAAAAAGGGTCAAAATCCCGAATTTCCAGGCTGCTGACTTACTTTCAGACCCTTCGCGGCGCTCTTTCTTACGAAAAGCCTTCCGGCCCGCAGAAGTGACATGTTGGACGGTGACATCCGGATAAGTCCGGCCGGGCACCTCCTTGCGGGCACCTTTGATCAGGCCCAAGTCCATGAGCTCCACGAAGGCCAAGGCTTTCCGCTCCGCGGGGAGACGGTCAAAGGCATTGCACTCGCGACCCACGATCAAACGCTCCAAGCCGAGTTTGGCGTCGGAGGTGATGTGGCGGCGGGTGGACTGGGGTTCTTCTTGGCTCAAGCGGTCGTTTACTGAACATTGGTCATCATCTTTTGACCTTCCAAGGTGCAAATCATTTCGGACCTGAATTACAAAATAATCAGACTATACCTCAGCACAAGCCACGCGACCATGCCCTCAATCCAAACCGACCTACCCGTGGCTCTCTCCATCGCCGGCTCCGACAGCGGCGCCGGTGCCGGCATCCAAGCGGACCTTTTGACCTTCGCCGCCCACGGCGTCTATGGCACGACGGCCATCACCTGCCTCACCGCTCAGAATCCGCTCGGGGTCTCCGGCGTGCAGGCGACTGCTCCGGCCTTCGTCCTCGAACAATGTCGCCAGGTCACCGTTCACTATCGCCCCAAAGCCTTGAAAACAGGGATGTTGCTCAATGTGGAGATCGTCGAAGCCGTCGCCGCTTTCATCGCGGAAGCGAAGATTCCCGCCGTCGTCGACCCGGTCATGGTGGCGTCGAGCGGCGCCACGTTGCTGTCCGCCGAAGCGGTCAGCGCGGTGCGGCGGCAACTGCTGCCGCTGGCCGCCGTGGTGACGCCCAACCTCGATGAAGCGAGCATCCTCCTCGGACGGAAAGCCCTCGGCGGAAAACACGGTCCAGCGGAAGCCCTCGAATTAGCCAAACGCTTCGGCGTCCCCTTCTTGGTGAAAGGCGGCCATGCGGAGGGCGACACCCTCGTCGACGCCTTGGCCTGGCCCGACGGCCGCTCGCTGATGCTCACGGCCCAGCGCATCCCGGGCATCGATACGCACGGTAGCGGCTGCACGCTTTCCGCCGCCATCACCGCTCAGTTGGCCCGGGGGGAGACCTTGGCGCAGGCCGTCCAACTGGCACACACCTACCTGCAGAATGGGATGAAAAATAGTATGCAAGTCGTTGGTTTAAAGCATATTAGGCACTAATATCTTGAATTTAAGGGCCTAAACCGACCGCTGGGCGCGTGGGGAGGGACCGAACCCAGCGCCTCAGTTGATAAGGTTTGGGTTAACCCGATCGCAGCGACTCCCGAAAATCCGTGGCGGCCCCGATGACGGGCTGGGGCCAGGTTTTTTCGGGTGAGACCAAAAGTGAACACAATTTCACCTATCTTAAACCCAAAAGGGTTATTCACACTTGCCCCCTTCCCTTCCGCTCCTTTTCTAACCCATTCCCTGCGGTCTAGAACCGCCACCCTGACCATGCCTAAAAAGAACGCCGCCAAGCAATCCTCGTCCAAAACCCCGACCGCCGTCTCCGCACAGACCGGCGTCAAGATGCGCGGCTGCGACGTCATGGTACGTTGCCTCGAGAACCTCGGCGTGGACACGATCTTCGCCTACCCGGGCGGTGCTTCCATGGAGCTCCACCAAGGCCTCACGCGCTCCAAGAAAATCCGCACCATCCTGCCTCGCCACGAACAAGGCGGCGCCTTCATGGCCCATGGTTACGCCCGCGCCACCGGCAAGCCCGGCGTCTGCATGGCGACCTCCGGTCCCGGCGCGACGAACCTCGTCACGGCCATCGCCGATGCGCACATGGACAGCATCCCGCTGATCTGCATCACGGGCCAAGTCTACCAACAGTTCATCGGCCGCGCGGCCTTCCAGGAAACCGACTTCTACGGCATGACGTTGCCGATCGTGAAGCACTCCTTCCTCGTCCTCGATTACAACGAGCTGCCGAGCATCATGTACAAGGCGTTCAAGATCGCCACGACGGGTCGCCCGGGCCCCGTCGTCATCGACATCCCGAAGGACATCCAGCAGCACGAGTGGGTGCCCGTTTTCCCGAAGTCCGTGAACGACGTCGACATCCCCGGCCTGCAGGTCCCGCCGAAGGCTCCGGACGAGAAGTTCGCCGAAGTCCTACGCCTCATCGAGAAGGCCAAGCAACCCGTCCTCTACATCGGTGGCGGCATCCTTTCCGGCCACGCCCACGCCGAGCTCCTCGCCTTCGCCGAGGCCACCGGCATCCCGGTCGCTTCCACGTTGATGGGCTTGGGCGCTTTCCCGTCCGACCATCCGCAATCCCTTTACTGGTACGGCATGCACGGCACCGTCGCCGGCAACTTCGCCGTCTGCAAGAGCGACCTCCTCATCGCCCTTGGTGCCCGCTTCGATGACCGCATCACCGGAGCCATCGAGAAGTTCGCCCCGGACGCCACCATCGTCCACGTCGACATCGACCGCTCCGAGCACCAGAAGAACAAGTTTGCCCACTACCCGATCCACTCGGAAGTGAAGCATGCGCTGAGCCGCCTCACCGCGCTGACGAAGAAGGGCTTCAAGAAGCCCGACCTCAAGAAGTGGTACGAGACGATCAATGGCTGGAAGAAGGAACACCCGTTCCCCTTCAACTACGACCGCAAGGGCTCCAAGCACATCCTGCCGCAGGAAGCCGTCCAGGCGCTCTTCGAGGAAACCAAGGGTGACGCCATCATCGCCACGGGCGTCGGCCAGCACCAGATGTGGGCTCCCCAGTACTACCATTTCAACCAGCCGCGCACGTTCATCAGCTCGCTCGGTGCCGGCACGATGGGCTTCGGTCTCCCGGCCGCCATCGGGGCCAAGGTCGCTTGCCCCAAGAAGCACGTCATCGACATCGACGGCGACGGCTCGTTCCTGATGAACATCCAGGAACTGGCGTGCATGAAGATCGAGAAGATCAACGCCAAGATCATGATCCTCAACAACCAGCACCTCGGCATGGTCGTCCAATGGGAAGACCGTTTCTACGCCGGTGTCCGCGGCCATACGATCTTGGGCGATGCCTCCAATATCGGCAGCCCCGATAATCCCGCCGGCCTCTACCCTGACTTCGTCAAGATCGCCAACGGCTTCGGCATCAAGGCCCGCCAGGTCATGAAGCGCGAAGAACTGCGCGATGCCATCCGCGAGATGCTCGCGCATGACGGCCCCTTCCTGCTCGACGTGGTCGTGCCTTACACCGAACACGTCCTGCCCTTCATCCCGCAGAAGAAGTCGGCGATGGAAATCCTGACGAAGTAATCGCGGAGCGGTTACTTCAAGGGGATAGCGGTTAGCGGTTGGGTTGCGCTACGTCGGGTAGGGACAGCACCACGTGCTATCCTAGCTGTATCGGGTCGGGGCGCGACCGGATCAGCAGCAGGGAGTTATATGCCCGCAGTCAACATCCCCGGTCCGGATTTCCCTGTGCAGAAAATCGCAAACGCTAACCGCCCACCGCTTCCACCTCGACCTTGCGACTCCGTCGCAAGGCTCAGTGGCCAGCCAACCAGCGTTCAGCTTCGATGGCCGCACGGCAACCCATACCGGCCGCGGTGATGGCCTGGCGGTAGACGTGGTCGGAACAATCGCCGGCGACAAAGACGCCGGGAATCTTGGTGCTGACGGTGTTGGCGGCCGCGATGAAGTAACCGCCTTCATCGACGTCGAGCGCCGGCGTGAAGGCCTTGGAATTGGGCACGTGGCCGATGGCGACGAAGACGCACTTCACGCCCAGCGCACGGACGGCACCGGACTTCTCGACCACTTCCAGCGTGTGGACCTTGCCGTCGGCGCCGCCGACGACCTGCTTCGGCGTGACGTTGAGGACCAGCTCGATCTTCTCATGGCTCTTCACGCGCTGCACCATGATGTCGGAAGCGCGGAAGGTATCGCGACGGTGCACGAGATAGACCTTCGAAGCGAAACGAGTCAGGAAAAGGGCCTCTTCACAGGCGGAATCACCGCCGCCGACGACCGCCACGGGCACGTCACGGTAGAAAGCGCCATCGCAGGTCGCACAGGTGGTGACGCCGTTGCCGCCGTAGTACTCCTTTTCGCCCGGGATACCCAAGAAACGCGGCGAGGCGCCCGTGGCGATGATGACGGCTTTGGCTTCATAGGTGGCCTCGCCACCGATGAGCTTCTTGACGGGACCAGAGAAATCCACCGATTCGATGCGATCCCAGGCGAAGCGGGCGCCGAAGCGCTCGGCTTGGCCCTTCATGTTCATGATGAGCTCGTTGCCATCCACGCCATGGACGAAACCGGGGAAGTTCTCGACCTCGGAGGTCGTGGTCAACTGGCCGCCCGGTTGGCCGCCTTCGAGCACCAAGGGACTCAAGCCAGCACGGGCGGCGTAGATGGCGGCAGTGAGGCCGGCGCAGCCGGTACCGAGGATAATAACGTTTTCAGCCATGGGGATGGCTTCATCTTGAGGCCTCCAAGCCAACGGCAAGGCGGAAAAGCCACCCGTGAACAAGTGCCCCGGGGCCAGGCCTGCATAATGGGGTCAGGCACCAACATTGGGGTCTGACCCCATTAATGGTGCCTGACCCCGTTGCGGGCAGGTGGGATTAATCGTGGGGCTTGGCGTTTCGGGGCTGGATTCTGGGGTTTTTGGGCTTTGACTCGCTGTTTCCATCCCCCGTCTGCACCCTTTCGCGCCCGGACCCATGTTTCTCAGTATCCTCAAACTCTTCGCCGGCAGCCATAACCGGAGTTTCCTCCGCAAGTGCGCCCCACTGGTCAAAAAGATCAACGCCCTTGAACTGACGTACCAGAACCTTTCCGAGCATGACCTCCGCGCCAAGACCGCGGAGTTCAAGGCCCGCGTCGCCAAGGGCGAATCCCTCGACGCCCTGCTGCCCGAAGCCTTCGCCGTCGTCAAAAACGCCGCCCGCCGCCTGTGCGGCACGAAAGCCATCGTCTGCGACCATGAACAGACCTGGCAAATGGTCCATTTCGACGTCCAGCTGATCGGTGGCATCGCCCTGCACCAGAAGAAGATCGCCGAAATGGCGACCGGCGAAGGCAAGACCCTCGTCGCCACCCTGCCCCTCTACCTGAACGCGCTCACGGGCCGCAACTGCCAGCTCGTCACCGTCAATGACTACCTTGCCCGCCGCGACTCCGAGTGGATGGGGCACCTCTTGAGCTACCTCGGCCTCACCGTGGGTTGCATCCAGAACCAGATGGGCAGCGAGGAACGCCAAAAGGCCTACGCCTGCGACATCACCTACGGCACCGCCTCCGAGTTCGGCTTCGACTACCTGCGCGACAACGGCATGGCCCTCAGCGCCGGCGAACAGGTGCAGCGCGAACACTACTTCTGCATCGTCGACGAAATCGACTCCATCCTCATCGACGAGGCCCGCACCCCGCTGATCATCTCCGGCCCGGTCACCGAAGAACGCGAACCGCCGTTCATGCGCCTGGTCCCCCAGGTCAAGGTGCTCGTCGACCTCCAAACCCGCCTCGCCACGCGCTTGATCAACGAAGCGGAGGCGGAACTCAAGGACCTGCCGGACAACAAGGAACCTTCGGACGACACCTTGGATAAGCTTTGGCTGACCGCCAACGGGATGCCGCGCAACAAGTCGTTCGCCCGCCTCATGGAGAACGGCCGCTGGCGCAAACTCCTCGAGAAGCACGAAGGCATCCTGGCCAGCCAAGCCGAGAAGGACCGCCGCTACCACCTCAAGGAACGCCTCTACTTCGCCATCAGCGAACGCAACCACGAGTCCGACCTCACCCAACTGGGCCGCGACACGCTCCGGCCGGGCGAGCCCGATGCCTTCGTGCTGCCCGACCTCCCCACGTACTTCGTGGAGCTCGACAACGACGCCAGCCTGACGCCCGAAAAGCGCTCCGAATTCCGCGCCGCGGCCGAGGCCGCCTACATCAAGGTCTCCGAAGACATCCACGCCATCGGCCAGCTGCTCAAGGCCTTCGCCCTCTACGAAAAGGACCGCCACTACGTCGTGCACGAAGGCAAGGTCATGATCGTCGACGAGAACACCGGCCGCATCATGTCGGGCCGCCGCTGGAGCGACGGCCTCCACCAGGCCGTCGAAGCCAAGGAAGGCGTCACGCTCGAGAAGGAGAACAAGACGTACGCGACCATCACGATCCAGAATTACTTCCGCATGTACGACAAGCTGTCCGGCATGACGGGCACCGCCGAGACCGAAGCCACCGAGTTCAACGAGATCTACAACCTGACGGTGGTCACCATCCCGACCAATCAGCCCTGCATCCGCACGGACGCCAACGACATCGTCTTCAAGACCCGGCGCGAGAAGTACCAGTTCGTCATCAAGGAACTCACCGAAGCCCACAAGCGCGGCCAGCCCGTGCTGGTCGGCACCGCCTCCGTCGAAGCTTCCGAGACGCTCAGCCGCATGCTGACGCTCGCCCGCATCCCGCACAAGGTCCTGAACGCGAAACACCACGAGCAGGAAGCCGACATCGTCGCGATGGCCGGCCAGAACGGCGCCGTCACCATCGCCACCAACATGGCCGGCCGCGGCACCGACATCCGCCTCGGCGACGGCGTGCGCGAACTCGGCGGCCTCTACGTGCTCGGCACCGAACGCCATGAATCCCGCCGCGTCGACCGCCAGCTCCGCGGCCGTTGCTCGCGGCAAGGCGACCCCGGCCACTCGCGCTTCCTCGTCGCCCTCGAAGACGACTTGATGCGCCTGTTCTCCAACGCCGGCATCATCTCCTCGTTGCTGGAGAAATCCTTCAAGGAAGGCGAACCGCTCGAACACCCGCTGCTCGACCGCTCGATCGGGACCGCCCAGAAGCGCGTGGAAGGCCAGAACTACTCGATGCGCAAGCGTCTGCTCCAGTTCGACGACGTCCTCAACCACCAGCGCCAGATCGTCTACGGCCTACGCAATCGCACCCTCCACGAGGCCGACACCCGCGCCAACCTGCTGTCCGTGGTCGGCGAAGAAATCGAAGAACGCCTGAAGACGGCCTACCCCGACCTCGATGCGACCCCGGACCGCGCCGGCGCCGAAGCCTTCGTGGCTTGGTTCGTCTCGACCTTCCCGATCCGCCTCGCGGTCGAGGAACTGCTTCCGCTCAACCACGACCTCGCCACGGCCTGCGTGACCAAGAAGGTCGCCGAACTCCAGAAGAGCCGCGAGGCGAGCGAGTCGCCCGAGATGCTCAATTACCTGGAGCGCCACCTCCTGCTGCGCTCGATCGACCGCAACTGGCAGAACCACCTGACGGAAATGGAAGAGCTCCGCCGGGCGGTCAACCTGCGCGGCTACGCGCAGAAGGACCCGCTCAACGAATACAAGACCGAGGCCTATCGCGCGTTCGTCGACCTCATGCGCCAGCTGCGCACCGACGTCTGCTCCAGCCTTTTCCGCACCGCCTCCTCGATGGAAGCGTTGGAAGCGATTCTCCGCACCGCCCAAGGACAGGTCATCGCCACCGGCCCCGCCGAACCCGGTACGCCGGAAGACCAACCCGCGGCGGCCAGCGCCCCGGAAACGATGCAGCAGAAGCAAGAGCCCTTCCGCCGCAATGAAGCCAAGATCGGCCGCAACGCCGTCGTCCGCATCCGCAAGGGCAACGAGACGCTCGACCTGAAATGGAAGAAAGCCGAAGCGATGGTGCGCGATGAAGGTTGGGTCGTGATCGAAACGCTGTCCGAATGACCGAACGACGTCCGGGCTTCCGATTCTCCGACGCCTGGCTGTGCTGGGGCGGACTGGGCCTGACGGCGTTGCTCCTTCTCTGCAGCTTCCCTCCGTTCGGCCACCCCTTCGTCGCTTTCTTCGCGCTCATCCCGGCGACCCTCGCCGCCGCGGCCGCCCCCGACTGGCGGACCTGGCGGCGCGCGGCCTACGTCACGAGCTGGCTGCTCTGGGTCGTATTGCTGGCTTGGCTACGCCACATCTACCCACCGCTCGGTTGGCTCGGCCTCGTGCTGTTGACCGCTTATTGCGCGCTCTACCCCTTCGTTTGGCTGCTCGCTTTGCGTTGGATCTTCCCGGCCTGCCGCGACGCGGGTGCGCCGGCCCGCCTGTTGGCGACCCTCGGCCTCGCTGGGGCGTGGGGACTGCTGGAATGGCTGCGGACCATCGCCTTCACCGGCTTTGGTTGGCTGCCATTATCCGCGAGCCAACAAGGCAATGGCGTCCTCCTGACGCTCTGCGCATGGATCGGCCCCACCGGACTTTCCATCGGCCTCGTCCTGATCAATCTCGGGCTCGCCAGTTGGATCGTCCGCCTCCGCGCCTTGCGGGCCTCCGCCGACTCGCTGGAGCCCTTGACGCCGACGAGCTGGCTGCGCCGGCTGACGCCCGAGCTGTACCTGGGTTTGGCCGTCATCGCCGCGGGCTTCTATTGCACCCTGACGCAGATGGCCCGCGAAGCCTCCCGCCAGGAAGTCCGGATCGCCGCGCTCCGGACGGACTTCGATCCCACGGAGAAATGGGACAGCAGCAAACTCGAAAAGCATGCCAAGGCCTTGAACGCGCTCACCGTCGCGGCCGGACAGGAAAAACCCGATGTCGTGCTTTGGCCCGAAGCCGCCCTCCCCCTCTCCACCGACAACGCCGGCTATGGCACGTTCCTCCGCGGCAACGTCGCCGGCGCGGGCTGCCCGCTCTTGATCGGCGCCATCGAGCCACGCAAGAACGGCTACGCCAACAGCGCCGTCGTCGTGACCGCGGAAGGCCTCGCCAAACCCACCTACGCCAAGCGACACCTCGTGCCGTTCGGAGAATACGTCCCGCTCGCCGACTGGTTGCCGCTCCGCAAAGTCGTCCCCATAGCCGAAGATTGCGTCCCGGGCGACGGGGCGACGCTCCTCCCCCTGACGACCCGTAGTGGCTTCACCTTCATGGCTGGGCCGCTGGTCTGTTACGAAGACGTCTTCCCCGAACTCGCGCGCGAACACGCCCTCGCTGGCGCCGACCTCCTCGTCGTCGTGACCAACGATGGTTGGTATGGCCACGAAGCGGGAGACGCCCAACACACGGCGCATTCCGTGCTGATCGCGGCCGCCACGGGCTTACCCGTCGCCCGCTCAGGAAATGCCGGATGGAGCGGGGTCATCACGCACCGCGGCATCCTCCAGCCCACGGGGGTACCTGGAGCCCCTCTGAGCGCCGTCGCCCAGCTCCGCCGCGACCGCGGTGAACCCACTTTCTGGGTACGCCATGGCGATTGGGCCGTCGGTCTAGGTGGGTTATGCTTTGGCCTGACCTACCTTTGGCGGCGCCGCCGGATCGCCCACGCCGCCTAGGCAAGGAAATCTGCAAGTCCGAGTCGACCTGTCCCCAAAAGGCTCCACACTGAGCCTACCCCGACAGCGGACAAATCCACCCCGTTGCCACGCTCACTCCTGACCATGCGCCTACTGCTTGCCTGCCTCGGCCTTTGCCTGACCGCCTCCCTTTCCGCCCAAGAGGTCAAGAAACCGAAGGATGAATTTCCCGCCTCGGGCATCGCGACCTTCAAGTTGCGCATCAAGTCGATCCCCATGGTGACCGTGAAGGTCAACGGCGTCACCCTCAACCTCGGTGTCGACACGGGCTGCCAAGGCAACGGCGTGCTGACCGAAGCCGGCGCCCGCAAGGCCGGCATCGAAGTGGCCTTCACCTTGCCCACCATGGGTAACGACGGCCGCGGCGAGACCAGCTACGGCTACATCGAGACCTTCGAAGGCGGTGGGGCGGTTTGGAAGGATTTCCACATGGCCATCATGCCGCTCACCGGCATGGAACTGGATGGCCTGGTGGGGGCGGACATCCTTTTCGGCAAACCCTTCTACATGGACCTCACCAATGCGGTGATGACCCTCGGCAAGACGCCCGACACATCGGCGGCGCATGAGGTCGCCGTCTTCAGCCGCGGTGGTCACTGCGGCGTCAACATCGAGGTCGAAGGCCACAAGGTTCCGATGATCATCGATTCCGGCGCCTCCAAGTCCTACATGAGCTCGCTGAAGTTCCGCGGGAAGACGATCTTCAAGGGCTATGTCCCGGTCGCCTCGGTGCGCGGGGTGAACCTCACCCGGGTCGAGGTCTGCCAAATCAAATCCCTCCGCATCGGCGGGGCGCCCCTCACGGGCGTGGAATTCCTCCGCGACCAGGAACACAACCTCTTGGGCAATGATTTCCTGCGCGCCCACCCTGTCGCGGTGGATATGGCCTCGCGGCGGCTCTGGCTCTTTGAGTCGCAAGGGACCGTCAAGGGCGGCAAGTCCCTGCTGCCCAAGGAAGTGGCCGCACCGGCCGAACCCGCGAAAGCCGACCCCGCTCCCGCCAAGTAAAAGGAACGCTTAGCGACGACGCCCGCCGCTCGCACCACCGGCGGGGCCTTCGCCCTCTTCGCCTTCGGCTTCTTCAGGGGCTTCTTCGTCGTCCCACTTGAGCTCCTTATCGAGCTTCTCGTCGTCTTCCACTTCGGGCAGGTCGGAGATCTCTTCGGCCGCCGAGGTGGCGCGCGCCGGCTTATCGTCATCGTCGTCTTCACCAGGGACTTCATGGCCCTGCGGGACGAATTCGAGGATGTCGGTGATTTCCTCGAAAGCATGGATGTCGCGGCCTTCGATCAGCGCCTGGTTGCGCAACTCGCTGAGCTGTTCATCCACGTCTTCGACGGTGAGTTTCTGCTCCAGCTTGATCGTGTCGTTGATGAGCTTCACGCGGAGACGCATGATGTGCTCGAGGAAGTCGGCGTAGGAACCCTTGTCGCCGTCCTTGACGTTCGGCAGGGCGAAGAGCTGCTCCTCGGAGTCGAGGATGTGTTCGGCCACGCGCGCGAGGCGGACGGTTTCATCCTTCTCGACGGAATGGACCTGGAAAGGAATGAAGGCCGCCTCCAGGATTTCATTCGAGAGACCGTACTCGCGGAGCGGGTCCATCATATCCAGGACCCAAGGGAACTGGAACGGGTCGAGGATGCCGAGGCCATCGGGCTCGTAGTGCTTCGGGTCGGAATTCTCCTTCACCCACCAGGTCCCCTTATCCTTGTTGAAGCGGACGGTGCACCAAAGCAGCTTGGAAGTCGTGGCAGCCATGGGGGGTTGATGTGCCCAAGTCTGGCGGGGAGTCAAGAGGGGTCCCACCAGTCCTTTCCCTCAAACACCCCTTCGGTCGCCTTCTCCGCTTTCCTTCCGCGTTTTCCTCCGTTAACTGCGGGTATGTCTTTCCTGTACGATAAAGTGGCCGCCAAGGCGCTGTACGCCATGGACCCCGAAACGGCCCACCAAGTAGGCCTACGGGGCATGGGCCTCATTGGCGCCCTCCCTCCCCTCCGCTGGTGCTTGGAGCGGGGCCTGACCCCGAAGGGCGGCAAGCCCATCGAGGCCTTTGGCCTGAAGTTCCCGAACCACATCGGCTTGGCGGCGGGCTTCGATAAGGACGGCTTGGGCTGGCGCGGCGCAGCCGCCCTCGGCTTCGGCCACGTCGAGGTCGGCACGGTCACGCAACACGCCCAGCCCGGCAACGAGCGTCCCCGCGTCTTCCGTTACCCCGAGCTCAAGGCCGTGGTCAATGCCTACGGCTTCCCCAACGCCGGCTCCGAAGCCCTCCGCCAACGCCTGCTTCGCCAACCAGCCCGCGGCCAACGCGTCCATCCGCTGGGCATCAACATCGGCAAGTCGAAGATCACGCCACTTGAAGAAGCCCAAGGAGACTACCTGCACTCCTTCAAACTCCTCGCCCCCTTGGCCGATTACCTGGTGGTCAACATCAGCAGCCCCAACACCCCCGGCTTGCGTGCCCTCCAAGACCGCGCGCCGCTCGTGAGCCTGCTCTCCGCCCTCGCCCGCGAAAACCGTTCGACCCCCGGCGGCCCGGTGCCGTTGCTGCTCAAGGTCGCCCCGGACCTCAACCCGCACCAACTCGAAGACATCGTCTCCGTCGTGGGTGAAGTCGGCTTCGCCGGCATCATCGCGACGAACACCACGATCACCCGCCCACCCGGCACCGAAGCGTGCTCCACCAAGGGCGGCCTCAGCGGCGCGCCGTTGCTGGAACGCTCGCTGCAGGTCGTTCGCTTCCTGACGAAGACGAGCCAAGGCCGCATCCCCGTGATCGGTTGCGGCGGCATCACCTGCGCCGCCGACGCCGGCCGCTTCATGGATGAAGGGGCCTGTCTGGTACAGGTCTATTCGGGCTTGGTCTTCCGTGGTCCGGAATTGGCCCGCGAAATCGCCGAAGGCCTTGCTTGGCGCCAACGCGACTGGGTCTAAGTCCATGCGGTTCGCCCTCCTCGCCGTCGCCTTGCTCACCGGGAGCCTCGCCTGGGCCGCTCCCCGATCCGCGGCCAAGAAAGGGGATGCGATGGCCGCCGACTCTTGGCGCGCCGCCCCCACGACCTTCGAGGGGAAAGCCGTCAAAACAAACGCCCTGGAACTGCACAACCCGGGACTCGTCAGCGGCGACGCCCCCGCGGCCGCGGTCAAGATTCTCTCCGGCAATGATAAGGATGAAACGGGCGGAGAGGTGATCGTACTCATGCCACCGGAACGCTTCCAGGATTTCGTGGCCAACTTCTCGCAACGCCAGTTGGGCTCCAACCGTGGCGGCTTCGGCGCGCTCTCCAAGGCCAAGACCGTCAACGGGACGTTCGTGACGATCAAAGGCGAAGGCGCCCTGCTCTTCGGGCTCAACGCCAAGGAAGCCAAGGCCCTCGGCAAGCCATCCGAAATCCTCGCCGCCCAACTGCAGCTGGCCAAAGACGGGGTCCAAGCGACCAAGCCCGGCTGGACCGTCAAGGAATTCAACGTCGCCCAGGTCGGTGCCGCCGGTGCGCCCGAGACCGCCCGCGAATGGGAACGGCTCCAAGGGCTGCTGGCGGCACAGACCCAGGCCGCCAAACAGCCGCGCTGGAAAAGCAAGGAACTCCTCGACGCGCTCAAAGCCGGCACGCCGCGGCTGACGGTCGATGACCCCGCCGCCAAGGTCGAGTGGACCTTGCTCTGGAAGTAAGCGTCCGGGACTTACTTGACGGCCTTCGACTTCTCGCGGACGGGGAGGTGCACTTCCGACTGCTTCAAGAAGAACGGCACGAACGGGCTATTCCAATAGACGCCATAGGCCTCCCCTGTGACCTCGAGCTCGGGACGGTCCTTGACCCAAGCCCGCAGCTTCACCTCGGCTTCGCGGAAGTTTTCCTCGCTGTACGAACCCCGGATGCCGATCGCGGCGACGGCGCGGACCGGGACATCCTGCAGCTTCACCTCATTGCCGGGAAGCAGGTCCACCCGCTTGGCGGAACCGGCATCCATGTAGAAGACCATGACACCCGGCTGCAGCCGGGCTTCCACGGGGGCCGTCATCGGAATGCTGTTCTTGCTGATGTAACGGAAGAGCTTCCCGAAAAGATTGTTGTTGGCGGAGAAATACGCCTGCGGGGATTCGGCCACCATCAGCCGCGCGGCCGGCAACGACTTGACCTCCAGGTCGCCCGGAGCGGTCCGGGGATAGGCATCTTCGACACCTTGCGCAAAAGAAGGAAAGAGGGATGCCATAAAAAGCAGGAAGAGGGGCCACTTCATGACCATTAACATGAAAACTCCGACGAAATAGGCAAGTCGCAGACTCAGTTCGTGCACCCTTGCCAGCCGACGCAAAAGGGGCTTTCTTGGGGGTATGACCGAATTACCGGAAAAAAGCTCCTTCGGCTCGCGCCTCGGCCACAACTTCCTGACCGGGATGTTCCTGGTCCTGCCTCTCGGGTTGACGCTCTACGTCATCACCCTGCTGATCGGGCTCATCGCCTCCCCGGTAGAGTCGATGTTCCAGGCGATTTTCCCGCTTTTCTTCCCCAACAAAGAAGTCATGCCCGACTTCAAGACCGGGCTCAACCACGCCTTGCTGGTGCTGGCCTCGGCCCTCGTCATGGCCGTCATCCTCACTGTCCTCGGTTTCCTTTCGAAGCGCCTCTTCGGGAAACTCCTGCAACAGTGGTTCGCCAGCCTGCTTGAGCGCATGCCCGGCTTGGGCGCGCTGTACAACTCGATCCGGCAGATGGTCGACGCCTTGAGCGGCCGCAACAAGGACACCTTCCGCCGCGTGGTCATGGTGGAATTCCCCCGCCCCGGCATGTGGACCATCGCTTTCGTGACCCACGAGCAACCGACGGTCTTCAGCCAAGCGATCGGCAAACCCGTCGTGAACGTCTTCATCCCCGCGGCGCCCGCGCCGACGACGGGGGTCATCCTCCACCTTTCGCCCGAGGAAGTGCGGGAAACCAAACTCACGGTCGGTGAGGCCCTCGGCCTGCTCATGAGCTTCGGCTCGGTCATCCCCAAGCCCGACGACAAGTCCTAGGCCGCGATGTCGTCGGCCTCCCTCCGTTGCTTGGTCCTCGGGCGCGACCCTTCCGGAGAGTCGCACCTGCTGCTCACGCTGCTCGAACCCGAACAGGGTCTCGAACGTTGCCTCATCCGCCTCTCCCGCGCCAAGGGCGCGACGCCGCCGGACTTGTTCGACGAATGCGAGGTCACGCTGGAACGGGCCAAGGACGGCGGGACGCGCTTCGCCCGCGACTATCGGTTGCTCACCCGCCGCACCGGGATCGCCCGCAGCCATCGCACGTTGGAGCGGGCCTGCCGTTTCGCGGCGATGATCCGCCGCAACCCACCGCCCCCCGAATCCGCCCAAGTCTGCTACCGCATCGCCCATGAGACGTTCACCGCCATGGCCGAACGCCCGCGGGCGGACTGCGCCTACTTCAAAGGACTCTGGCTGATGATCAAAGACGGGGGCTGGCCCGTCTCCGAACAGTGGCTCGCGCATCTCGGCGGACGGCGGGAGTCCGCGGCGGCCATCCTGACGCAACCCCTCGACGCCCAGACGACCGACGAAGAAACGGTCGCGAAACTCGCCGCGGACCTGGAACGCTGGGCCGCGGGCGAAATCCATTTCGTGCTGCCCTGATGCGGATCGACGTCAAAGGCCGGCGCATCGAAGTGAGCGCGCAGGAATTCGCCACGTTCCGACCGGGCCCCGGTGCCGGAGCGGGCGGTTCCCCGTGGCGCGCGGAAGCGGGCCGCCAATGGCACGAGACGATGCGCAAGCAGGCGGAAGCCGAAGACGCGGGCTGGACGTTCGAACAGCCCATCACCTGCGAGATCGTCGCGCTGGGCTGGACCGTCGTCATCACGGGACGCACCGACCAATGGCGCGAAAACGGCGCCACCATCCACATCCGCGAAATCAAGACGGTCTCGGTTTCCCTCCCCCGTCGTCCGGAATTCCTCCACGGACGCTATCCCCATCACTTCCTGCAACTGGGCGCTTACTGCCATGCGGCCCGCCTGCGCCCCGGCGCCGGCGAAATCATCGGCGAACTGGTCTTCGTCGACCCGACCGACGGTTCCAAGCAGACGATGGCCTTACCCGACACGGCCGAGGCCGACCTGCTGCAGCAGGCGGAAACGCTCGCGGCCCATGCGGAGAACCGCCGCGCCAGCCACGCCCGGCTGCTCAACCTGCCCGACCGAATTCCGTTCAAGGAACCCCGTCCGGAATGGCTCCAGGCTTGCGCGGACCTCGACCAAGCGACGATGGAGTCGCCCATCCGCCTGATGGTCGCGCCCACCGGCTTCGGGAAGACTTCCGCGGCCTTGCGCCACGGGCTCTCGCTCCTGCGCAGCGGTCGAGCGGGTCGCCTGCTCTACCTCACCGGCAAAGGCACGGGCCAAATCCAAGTCCTCGCCGAACTTCGCCGTCTGGCCAAACCCGGCGAACTGCGCGCGTTGGTGCTCCGACCGCGGTCGGAACACGAGATTGACGGGCTCTCCGACGACCCCGAAGAAATCCGCCGGAACTGGGCCCGGGCGGCCATCGACCCGCAGGCCCTGCTCGCCGATGGCGCCGAGCTGCGGCGCATCCGGGAACTCGGCCGTATCGCCGGCGTACCTCCTTGGGACATCACGAAAGCGATGCTCGGGCACGCGGAGGTGGTGATCTGCGACTACAACTACGTCTTCTCCCCGCGGAACCGCTCCGCGCTCGAAACCGTCCCCGGCTGGAACGATAGCGACACCGTCCTCATCGTGGACGAAGCGCATAACCTCCCCGAACGGGCGGCCGAATGCCTTTCCCTGCGGGATGAGGCGCAGTCCGCGGCCGAGTTCGCGTTCACCTTGGCCGCCTGCAAGGCCCCCGCGCCATGGTGTACGACCATGCAGGCTTGGGCCGACTTCCTGCACCGCTTGCCCAAGGCCGACGCCCTCTCGCCCGACGACCGCGTCGAGGCCATGGCCCTGGCCGAAAAGATGTCCTTGCTGGGCACGGCCTTCCCGCTCGATACGGATACATTGCCGGAGGAAGCCCGCTCGGGCGTCTGGAACGCCGCCCTGTGGTCGCAACGGCTCGAAGAAGCCGACTTGGGCTGGCTGCTCTGGTCGCCCAAACCCGGGCTGCTCAACTTGGATTGCCTCTCCGCGGCCAAAGCCACCGGCGAACGCCTCGGGGCGTTCGCGCATGCGCTGCTGATGACCGCCACGCCGGGGCCGCGCGGCGCTTTGGCGACGGAATGCGGCCTCGACCCCGACACGCTCACGCGCGTCGACGCCCTGGCTCCGTGGCGACAGGAAGCCTACACGGTGGCGATCGATGGTCGCGTCGACACGCGCCTCAAGACACGCGAGTCCCATGCCAACCGCACGGCGAGCGCGCTCCTCAAACTCTCCGAAGAAGGCGCGGTGGCGGCATTCTTCCCCTCCTACCGCTACGCGGAAAGCATCGTCACGGAAATCCAACGGCTGAAGCCGCACGCCCCCGTCGCCCTGCAGCCCCGCGGTCTCGGCCCGGAAGGCACCGCCCGCTTCGTCGAAGAAGCGCTGGACCGAAACACCATCCTCTGCCTCATCCTCGGTGGCTCGCTCGGCGAAGGCGTGGACATGCTGGGCGGACGCATCCGCTCCGCGGTCGTGATCGGCCCCGCCCTCCCCGAAGTCAACGCCCTCCAGGAAGCCCGCCGCAAGATGCACGTGCAGGACGGCGCCGAAGACGCGTTTGCCTTGGCGTACGTCCGCCCCGGCATGCGCAAGGTCAACCAAGCGCTCGGCCGGCTGGTCCGCGCCCCGGGCCACACCGCGCGCGTGCTTTTGCACTGCCGTCGGTTCGCCGACGAGACCTACAAGTCCCTGCTGTCGACGGAATACGGCGACCCCGAAGTCCTTTCCGACGACGAGGACTTCCACCGTTGGACGGCGCGCAGCTGAAGTCGCTCAGACCTTCGTGATGACGCGCGCGGCGGGGAAGCGGATCTTCGCGAGGCTGGCGTACTTATCTTCGGACGAACGGTAGCCGGCGGCGCAAGCGACGACGGTCTGGTAGCCGGAGCCGGCGAGTCCGAGGATCTCGTCGTACTTACCCGCGTCGAGGCCTTCGATGGCGCACGTGTCGACGCCGAGGACGGCGGCCGAGGTCATGAACTGGCCGAGGGCGATGTAGCACTGGCGCGCAGCCCACTCGCGCTGACCGGCGAGGTCCTTGCCCTTCACCACGCCACCGATCATCATCTGACGATACGGCTCGAGGGCGGCCGGGTCGGCCTGACGATCGGAGACCATCTGGTTGAAGAAGGCGTTGACGTCGTCTTCGGTGATCTCGGTGCGGCGCGCGAAAACCACGAGATGCGACGCATCGGTGATCTGCGGCTGGTTCCAGGAAACGGGGCGGAGCTTCGCGCGGACCGCGGGGTCGGCGATGACGAAGAACTTCCAGGGCTGCAGGCCGAAGGAGGACGGGGCGAGCCGCAGGGACTCCTGCAGGGCTTCCCAGAGGGGAGCGGGCAGCGCCTTGGTATCAAAGGCCTTGGTCGCGTAGCGCCAATTCAGGGCATTGAGGAGTTGGGCCGGCTGGGTCGCAGGAGTCATGGTCCCCCGACTCAAGCCACTCCGCCCGCAGTGTCAAATCAGGCTGGCGAAAGCACGCCGTTCGACAGCACCCACTGGCGGTCCGTCCGGGCCGCGAACTCCCGGCTATGCGTCACCAGCACCAAGGCCGTGCCGCGTTGGGCGACGACCTCCAGCAGCAACCGCATCACTTCCGCCCCCGTGGCTTCATCCAGATTGCCGGTCGGTTCATCGGCCAACAGGACGCTCGGGCGATTGATCAAGGCGCGCGCGATGGCCACGCGCTGGCACTCGCCGCCGGAAAGTTGGGCCGGCAGATGCCGCAAACGACTTCCGAGGCCGACCGACTCCAGCAAGGCTTGGGCTTCGGCGGCCGCGGCGGGGCGGCCCGCGACCTGGGCGGCCAAGAGCACGTTCTCGAGGGCGTTCAGCTCCGGCATCAGCTGGTAGTTCTGGAAGACGAAGCCGACGCCCTTCCCGAGGTTCTTGCGGGCCGGAACGAGTCCGCGCCCCGGCAAGAGGAAGTTGGCTTCCCCGGCGTCGGCGACGTCGAGCCCACCGAGCAATTGGAGCAACGTCGTCTTGCCCGAACCCGAAGAGCCGCGGATCGACACCGACTCGCCGGCGTGGACGACGAGGTCGACGGAGCGGAGCACCGCCAGCGGGCCCGCGGGGGAGGCGAAGGACTTCTGCAAGCCCTGCGCGGAAAGGACGATGGTCGGTTCAGGCATCGCGCATGGCCTCCGAGGGTTTGCGTCCGGCGGCCCAGAGGGCCGGCACCAGACCGGCGATGGTGGTCACCAACAAGGTGAAGCCGGCCGCCACGACGAAGTCCGACGCATCGTAGTGCAGCGGGACCTTGGAGAACTGGTAGACGTTGGCGACCATGTCGCCATTGCCGAAGAGGCTGTTGATCGTGCCGAGGATCTGTTCGCGGAACGCCAGGATCAGCCAAGTCAGCAGGAAGCCCAAACTCGTGCCCAAGGCCCCGATGAGCATGCCCTGCAGGCCGAACAACGCGACCAGATCCAGTCGCCGGGCCCCGAGGGCGACCAGCACGCCGACCTCGCGCGAGCGACGGATGACCGCGGAGAAGAGCGTGCTGCCGATCGAGAACGAGGCCACCAACGTGATGATGAACATCAGGAAGAAGAGCATCGTCTTCTCGAAGCGGATGGCCTCGAGGAAGTTCTTCTTGATCTCCTGCCAAGGCACGAACTGCAGCGTCGGGCGGCCGACGTTCAGGCGCGCGGCGACCTCATAGGCCTGCGCGGGCTCCTTCAGCCGCAGCGTCAAGCCGTGCACGCGGTCGCCCATCGACCAGAGCTGATTGAAGCGACGCAAAGGGATGAACGCCGCGCGGTCGTCGACTTCGGTGAAACCCGTGCGCACCAAGGCGCAGACCTCGAAGACGGCCGGGAGCGGGGCCTTCCCCTGCTCGGCGCGTTCGGCCATGGCGGGCGACCAGACCTCGATCTTGTCGCCGACCTGCACGCGCAGCGCGCGGGCCAAGCCGAAACCCAGGATCACGCGGCCATCGTCCAACTCATCGAAACCACCGGCGAAGACGTACTTGCGGGCGGGATGGCCCGCATCGGTCGGGTCGATGCCGCGGACATAAGCGACGTTGGAGAAATCGCCTTGGCGGGCCAGCGCCGGGCCTTCGGAAAAGGGCGTGGCGGAAGCCACGGCGGGGTCGGCGCGCAAGGCCTTGAGCAGCTCTTGCGGGCGCTCGATGGGCGTGCGGGCGACGACCACGCAATCGCCGAAGGATTCGCGGATGCGGAGGCGATGCTCCTCGCCGAAACCGTTCATCACCGTCTGCACGACCAACAAGGCCGCCACGCCCAGCCCGACCCCGAGGATCGAGACCGTCGCGAACGCCGGAAAACGCTTACCCGGAGGGAAGAGCTGC
>CALQIY020000033.1 GCA_943330755.2 Opitutus sp. GAS368 | reverse complement strand
GATGGGGGTAGGCGGATAGCGGTTAGGAAGCACAGGGAGGCGGGCTGTACCGCGTCAACTTTGCGCTCTACGTTTTATTCCTTCGAGGGCTTTGCCCTCGGGTAGGGGCGTGGTTTACCGCGCCCTCCTGCGGAGGAGATCAAGGCGAAGCCTTGCCCCTACCTCGAGGCAAAAGACACGGAGAACTTCACCTCCTGCCAGCGAACGGACGCGACGTAGTCGCGCCCCTACCTCGATGTAAGGTCACAAAAAGGGAGCGAAAGGGGGAAGCGGAAAGTCGGTAAAGGCAGACGCGTTCCCTGTCCGGGTCGGGTGGTGGCGGATAGAGGCCGGCGGTTGGGCGAAGCAGAGGCAGCTAGGTCAGCACGCAGGGCTGACCCTACCAAGAGAGGAAGGACAGCACGTGGTGCTGTCCCTACCTTAAAACCTTTGCACCTTTGCACAGGTCGTAGGCCGATTTGCACGTTTGCACTGCATCTGGCCTCCCCCATAGTCGCGCCATGCTCCTCCCCCTGCTGTTCCTGGCCGCAGTCATGCCTCCGGCGATTGATGATGAGGCGAAGGTGCCGCCGTATACGGTGCCCGATGTGCTGATCGCGAACGATGGCCATAAGGTGACCACCGCGCAGGAATGGAACGAGACGCGCCGGGGCGAGGTCATGAAGCTCGTTCAGGATCACATCTACGGCGTGACCCCAGCGGCCGCCGCCCCGAAAGGCGCGCCACTCATCGAGGTCGTCGAGACCGATAAGAACGCGCTCGGGGGCAAGGCGACGCGCACGCAGTACAAGGTACGCCCCAACGGCAAGGACGGCCTCGTCTTCGACTTGCTGCTGTATTTGCCGAATGGCGCGAAGGCGCCCTCGCCGGTGTTTCTCGGCCTTAATTTCGGCGGCAACCACACGACCGTGAATGACCCCGCCGTGCTGCTCCCATCGACGTGGGTGTCGAAGCAGTGGGCGGAGGTCTCGTCAAACAACCGCGCCACCGCCAAAGGCCGCGGTTTGCAGGCGTCGCGTTGGCAGGCCGAGCTCCTCGTCTCCCGTGGTTATGGTTTGGCCACGGTTTACTGTGGGGATTTCGAGCCCGATCATCCGGAAGGTTGGAAGGAAGGCATCCGCGCCGTTTATGCTTCGAAGGATCCTGCCGTCGTCCGTGCGGACAACGACTGGGGCTGCATCGGGGCTTGGGCGTGGGGCCTCTCGCGCTCGCTCGACGCTTTGGAGCGTAATCCCGCCGTCGATGCCAAGCGCGTTGCGGTGATCGGACACTCTCGCCTCGGCAAAGCCTCGCTTTGGGCGGGGGCGCAGGACACCCGTTTTGCGCTCGTCGTCTCGAATGAGTCCGGTTGCGGCGGTGCGGCGCTCGGTAAGCGCATCTTCGGCGAGACCGTTGGTGTCATCGCCGGATATTATAAAGGCCGTGGCTTCCCGCATTGGTTCGCGCCCAAGTACGTCACCTACGCCGAGCGCGAGGACCGCATGCCGCTCGACCAGCATTACGTCCTGGCGCTGATCGCCCCCCGTCCCCTCTACGTCGCCAGTGCCGTTGAGGACCGCTGGTCGGATCCCAAGGGCGAGTTCTTGGGCGCTCTCTATGCCGAGCCCGTCTTTAAGCTCATGGGGCGCCAAGGCTTGGCGGTGACCGAGCCGCCCGCCGTGGGCGTGGCCGTCGGGAAGGACCTCGGGTACCACAACCGTGCCGGGAAGCACGACGTCACGGTCGAGGATTGGCAGCATTACCTCGATTTTGCCGACCGAACAATCCCGGCGAAGTAAGCGGCAGGGGGGTGGAGTGGGGGTTTCTTTATCGCTCAAATGCGGTAATTCGCTGGTCACCGCCTGAGGGGTTGTTTAATTTTGGTAAAGTTACGGTGAAGTCTATCCCCCTACAGTCTCCCCGCCCTCGGCAGGGGTTCTCCCTCGTGCTATCCATGGTCATCATGACCATGATGGTGATGGTCGTCATCGTGCTCGCCTCGTTCCTGAAGGTGGAGTCCTCGTTGGCGATGACGAAGCAGGCCGAGGCCGTGGCTCGCCTGAACGCGATGGGAGCCGTCCGCTTGGCGGGCGCCGCCCTGCAGGAACGCCTCGGCCCCGACACGCGTGTCTCCGCTCCGGCCTCCCTCTACGACGACCCCGCTCTTTCCTCGGTCTCCACTCCGGGGGCGGATCCCTTCGAGTATCCCGTGCTCGGTATTTGGCGTAGTTGGGAAGGCAACGACCATGACATCCGGCCGAACAGCCGTTATGCCGGTCGTCCGCAGAAGCCCGATTACTCCTCGAAGCTGAAGGCTTTCAATACGAGCACGGCTCCCTCGGCGCGCTTCCTGGGCTGGATGCTCTCCAATCAGATGGGTTACGGTAACGCCACCTTCACGCTGCCCAATGGGACGGCCGTCAAGCCACCCGCGCCGCCCTCGGTCGTCGCGAACGCCGGGACGGTTCCCCTCGTCGGTTCGGCGACCGATCCGCTCGCCGTCCGGCAGATTCATGCGACGCCCATCTCCTTCGTGGACGGCCAGCCCGCCACGGCGACCACCGACGGCTCGCAGGGGTATTTCTGTTGGTGGGTCGGCGGCGAGAATCAGAAGGTCCGCCTCATCATCCCGAACGCCGCCCCGGCGTCGGCGGGTTCCGATAACTTGGATTGGGCCCAGCGTGCGAAGACCTTCGGCGCGCCGGACCTCGAAGCCATCGGCTATCCCGCGCTCATCGCGAACACCGTCCCCATGCCGGTCAATCAGCCGCTGTCGACGCCGACGGTGCCGCTGCTGCCGGCGCCTGCGGACGCCTCGCGCCTGACCGATGTGCTGAAGAACGCGACCCCGACCCCGTTGACCAAGGCCGGCTTTCACGATGTCAGCCTCTATGGCGAAGGCCTGCTGACCAATACGGCGACCGGTGGCCTGCGCAAGGACCTCTCGCTCTTCACCGAAACGTGGGATTGGGCGAACGCCATCGACTCCGGCCGTCAGGGCAAGATGCCGCTCTTCCGCGTCAAGCCGCAGAAGGTTCCGCGCAATGCCGGCGACCCGGATTACGACCTCGCCTTCCAGCGTCCCTTGCCCGACGCGCAGATGCCGGGCGGCATCGGCAATCGCCGCCGTCATGCCTTGATGTATTGGTGGTCCGATTATGGTTCGTTGGGTGGCACCTCGGCGGGGGTCGCTTCGGACGGCGGCACGAACTTCGGGGGATACTCCGGCCTGTCCACTTTCCCGCCGATCCGCAGTTGGGCCTACCTCACCGACTACTGCCTGCACTACCGCAAGTACGTCACCAATCCCGACCCCCAGCTCGCCAACGTCACCACGATGTTGCCGCCGCAGCCCGTGGCCGCGACCAACGCGGGAGACCTGTATAGTTATTACGAGCGCATCCACCGCCACCCGCTCATCGCCCGCATTCAGTACGTCTTCGCTTCATCCGCCACGGGTTCCACGCCTGCGTTCATCGCGCAACCCGTCGTGACGCTTTGGAACCCCTTCAACGTCCGCCTCACCGTCCCCAGTTTCCGCGCCTATTGCAAGTGGCAGTCCCTCCCCGTATACATCAACTGCAGTGATGGCGCTGGTTTCAACGTCACCCAGCACGTCGGCGGTTATTTCACCGGCGGGGTGAACCTGCAGATCGGCGGCGGCGCCGAGATCACCTTGGAGCCAGGCCAGACGCGCGTCTTCGCCATGAATGAGGGCGGACTCACATCGGTGCCGCTCGGGACTGGTTCGGGCACCTACAACCTGACCCCGGGGTATGTCGCGAGCGGTCGCTCGGGTTGGCAGATGGCCCTGCCTGGTACCGCGTCGGGGAGTGGCCTCCTGAGCTACCGCCTGCTGAAGAACATCGATAACGCCACCCTCGCCCGCGACGGCATCTACTACGACTACTACCCGTCCAATTACAAGTATTCGCCCGTCCGCTTCAGCTTCGTCGGCACCAGCACCGCCCAGTTCCAGCAACTTTACGGCCAAGACGCGCCCTATCCCTTCCAGCAGACCTTGGGCGAAGCGGCCGCGGCCCCGCGCGCCTTCGGGACCTTCGCCTTCGGCCTGCGCCTCTCGAACGATGGCGTCGCCCAGTACAACAACCGCACCGGCGTGAAGACCGTCTCGAAGGGCTTCCTGCAGGCTTCACCCTTCACGACGTACACCGAGATCGGCCAGAAGTCCGCCGAAGTCCTCACGGCTTACGCGTACGCATCGTCCAATGTCACCGACACCAGCACGATCTCGATGTCCGGGCAGATCGGGGCGACGAGCGGCGGCTCCTTCTATTCCTCTGCGAACACGGGTGTACAGTATGCGGGCGCGTTGAATCCGGTGAACGCCCCGTATGACCTCTACTTCCTGCCGATGACCGGTTTCGCGGACCTCAACGGACCGCAGTCGGACCCGACGAGCAATTTCGGCGGCTTCATCCTGACGGGTTTGGATCCGACCACCGGCCTGCAGCGCGCCGCCGTCGCCGAGCTGCCCGTCAAGCCGGTCCAGTCGATTCCGGGTCTGCAGGGCTGCGACATCCGCGCCACCAACCCCGCGCCGCCTTTCCACTATGGCTTGATCGGCAATGCGGATGCCTCGCCGATCCTGCCGCCCGACGACGCCGTCGGCCGTTGGATCGATCAGACCGGCAACCTCCGTAGCCGCGACGAGATCCACCAAGCCTTCCTGCAGCACGACGACAGCTATTGCCTGAACCACGTCCTCTTCGACGATTGGTTCTTCTCGTCCGTGGCCCCGTTGCCGACCGATTGGTCCTCGCTTCGCCCGTCCACGGGCAACGAGCATGTCTGGAACCAAACCGTCATGGACAGCATGAAGAAGCGTTGGGCTTCTTTTGCCGCGGGCACCACGACCTTGCCGAACTCCTGGTTCTTGCCCAACGCCAACGCCGCGCTCTTCGACCTCGCCGTGGTCGGCAACAGCGGATTCACCGGCGTCCCGCTCCAGCCCGTCGCCTATCAGCGCGTCGCCGCCACCTTGCGCGTCCCTGGCCAGTTCAACGTCAACAGCACCTCGGTCGTCGCTTGGCGTGCCTTGCTCGGCAACCTGCGTTCGACTTCCGTGCCTTACATCAAGCCCGGCAATTCCTCGGTCAGTACGGCCACCGCGACCAACCCCTTGGCGCGCATGTCGATTTCCCATGAAGGTCCCGCGACCGCCGGCGGCTCCTCCGGCGCCGTGCTCGGTTTCGCCGCGCTGACCGATGCGCAGCTCGAGCGACTCGCCGTCGAGATCGTGAAGCAGGTCAAGGCCCGTGGCCCGTTCCTCTCGCTTTCCGAATTCGTCAATCGCCAGCTGGCGGCCCCGCAGCCCGGCAACCCCTTGGACCCCACGTTGAGCGGCGCGTTGGGCACGGCCCTGAAGGCGCTCGAGAATGCCGGCAACAGCTTCAACCCTGCCGTGAACGCGAAGAACCTCGGCAAGACCACGAGCAAGGTCGGGGATTTCGGCGGTTTGGAGTCGCAGCTCCCGCTTGGCGATTGGACGAGTTCGGGTGCCGGGGCGAAGGGCGATTACCTTCATCCCAAGGCTGCCGAAGGCTCCTCGACCTTCGGGTTCCCGGGCTGGCCGCGCCAGGCTGATGTGCTCGATCGCCTCTCGCCCGTCATCAGCGTCCGCGATGAAACCTTCGTCGTCCGTGCCATGGGCACGTCGCCGCTGGTGAATGGCGCCAACGCCAAGGTTTGGTGTGAGGCTGTGTATCAGCGCATCCCCGATTACGTCGACGCCACCGTGCCGGCGCATGAAGCCCCGCTGGGGGATGTCACCTTGCCGACCTCCGCCAACAACCGTCGCGTGAATGTCGTCCTCGGCCGCCGCGTGCGCCTCGTCTCCTTCCGTTGGTTGGCTCCCAAAGACCTATGATCCGCCCCTTTGTTCTCCTCCTCACCTGCCTGGTTGCCGTCGCCTCGGCGCAGGAGGGGTCGTCCGCCCGTTCGTTGCGTCTGCTCTACGTGCAGGCCCCGGACGATGCGCCGGCCAGCCTTTTCCTGGTGGCAGGGAAGGAGATCAAAGAAGTCGACCTGCCGCGCCTTTCGATTTCGACCAAGCGTCTGGCGCTGGCTGCCGGCACCGTGCGCGTGTACGCGGCCACCAAGGCTCCGACCAAGGCCGAGCCCTTGCCGGCGAATGCCCCGTTCGTGGACATTCCGGACGGTATGAATGACCCGCTGGTCGTGCTCTTGCCTACCGGTGAAGCCGGTCCCTTGGCTTTCCGCATGCTTCCGGTGGAGTTCTCGCGCACCAAGGCTCCGGAAGGGGCCGTGCTCTGGTTCAACCTCAGCGGACGTACCCTTTACTCCAAGCTCGGTACCGCCCAGGCGATCGTCGCCCCGCGTCAGACCGCGATCCAATTGCCGCCCGGCAAGCCCGGCGATGTTTACCACGTGCTCGTCGATGTCGCGCCTGAGCCGGGAGAGGAAGAAAGCGTGCCGCTGATGCGTTCGAGTTGGGTCAAGGAGCCGGGGCAGCGTCACCTCCTGTTCATCGTGCCCGATCCGGACCGCAAGGTCCCGCGCATCGTCGCCGTGCCGGAGCGCATGGAGCCGGAGCCTGCGGCGGTGAAGGACGCAGCCAAAGCGGGGTCGGGAAAGCCCGCCAAATAGCTGATTTCGGGAAGTATTTGACTCCCTAGCTGTCCGCTTGTTTGGATGGCGGGACGCTCTCGTATTTCAATGGATAGAATTCTGGCCTCCGAAGCCGGCGATTTGGGTTCGAGTCCCAACGGGAGCACCACTCTTTCTCGCAGGGCGAAAAAGAGGTGGGTTGTGGGTTGTGGGTTGCGATGGGGTATGGCTTGCGCGAAGTGCTGCGGCCTAAGCCTGCGCGTGCCTTGGGCAGGGAGCGCTAACCGCTATCCGCCAATTCCTATCCGCTACCTGGGACAGAAGTTGAAACGGGAGGTGAAAGGGGGACCGGAAAGGAGGCGCCTTAGGTGCGCGTTGGCGCTATCGTGGCGTCCCCAACCCCCAACCCCCAACCCCCAACCCCCAACCCCCAACCCCTTGTAAGTCTCCCCCTTACTTCACCAACGCCTCCAGCAGCGGGGTGCGCCACGTTTGGGTTTCAGGATCCCAGAGTCCGAAGTTCGCTTGGTATTCCCAGTAGGCCCAGGTGAAGCCGCGCTCTTCCGCCGTCGCGCGGATGAACTTCGTCCAGCGGACGCGCGCGGCCATGTCCTCGACGCCCGCGCAGGTGCCGAATTCTCCGAGGTGGATAGGGCGACCTTGGGCCTTCGCGAACGCCGCGGCGACGTCGAAGTCCTTGCGCACGGCGGCGAGTTCCTTTTCGGTGCCTTCCCATTTCGTCCCCTTCCAGGCTTCCGAGCCCTTGATCCAAAACGCATTCTGGTGGGTGAAGTGGAACGGGGCGTAGTAGTGGATGTGGATGATGAGGTGACGGTCTTCGGGCGGGAGTTGGAGGTCCTTCAGCGTGTAGACCTGATTCCATTCGACCCCGCCGACCTGCACGGCGCGCGTCGGGTTGGTCTGGCGGATTTCGCGGAGGGCGGCGGCAAAATTCAGGTTCCAGTCTTGGGCCGTGTGTTTGGTGTTGGGTTCGTTGTAGGCCTCGAACTGCAGGCGATCGGGGAAGGCGGCGAAGTGCGTCGCGATCTGCCTCCACAGGGCCGTGAAGCGCTCGCGGTGGGCGGCGGGCGCGTGGTCGAGCTCGTCGTAATGGTGCACGTTGAGCGAAACCGTGAGGCCGGCCGCCAGTGCCGTGCGGACCACATGGTCGACGCGTTGCATGAAGGTTGGGTCGATGGTGTAAGGCGCCGTCTGGGCGGCGTGCGTCGACCACCGGACCGGGATGCGCACGGAGTCGAAACCAGCGGCTTTGATGCGTGGGAAGTCCGCGTCCTCGATCTTCCGGCCCCACTCACCCTCGGTGGGTCCTTCCAGTGAGTTGCCCATGTTGAGCCCCTTGCCGAGTTGGCGCTGTTGGGTGAAGACATCGGGGCTGCTGGCGCAGCCGACGAGCAAGGCTGTGAGAGCGAGGAGAAGGAGGCGCATCGAACGGTTGGGGAATAGGGGATAAGGGGGCGCGGGGGCAAGGGGAAGATGGGGTACAGCGGACGGTGGCTGGCGGTGGGGAAAGCGAGTGGAAATTAGGAGGGGACGGGGCGCTTTGCCTCCCTGTGGCGAATGGGTGTAACGGGCCGATCGGCCTGCGCCCTGTGCAAAGGTGCAAACGTTTAGAACTGAAAAGGGGGACCGGGGACCGGAATAAGCGCCGAAGGGGGAACCGCGTGGTGCTTCTGGCCGCGGTGCGCCGAGCTCCCCCGCTTACCGCTTGCGCAGACCTTGGGCGAACTTCTCGCCGGCGGCGCGGAGGGTGGCCTCCTTCTTCGCGAAGTGGAAGCGGATGTAGCGCTGTTCGGGTTCGCGGAAGAAGCTGGAGCCAGGGACGCCGGCGACCCCGACTTCCTTGATGAGCCATTCGGCGGCGGCGGTATCGGTCGCAAAGCCGAGTGGCGAGATGTCGAGCATCGCGTAGTAGGCGCCTTGCGGTTCGGTGAAGGACAGGCCTGTTCGTCGCAGGATGTCCATGAAGAGCGTCCGCTTCTGCGCGTAGTCCGCCGACATTCCCTGGTAGTAGCTGTCGGGCAATTCCAGTCCGGCCACGGCCGCTTCCTGCAGCGGGGCGGCGGCGCCAACAGTGAGGAAGTCATGCACCTTGCGGGCTTGGGCGATGATGTGCGGGGCTGCCTGCACGTAGCCGAGGCGCCAGCCGGTGATGGAGTAGGTCTTGGACAGCGAATTGCACGTGATCGTCCGTTCGAAGGCGCCGGGCAGGGCGGCGAAATGCACGTGCTGGTGCGGGGCGTAGACGATGTGCTCGTAGGGCTCGTCGGTGATTACGTAGGCGTCGTGCTTTTCAGCGAGGCGCAGGATCTCGAGCAGCTCCGCCCGGGTGAAGACCTTGCCCGTCGGGTTGGAGGGGTTGCAGACGATGATGGCCTTGGGCTTCTGTTCGAAAGCCTTCGCGAGCTCGTCGGGGTCGAAGCCGAAGTGCGGCGCCCGCAGCGGCACATAGATCGGCTGCGCACCCGAGAGGATGGCGTCGGCGGCGTAGTTCTCGTAGAACGGCGAGAACACGATGACCTTGTCGCCGGGGTCGCACGCCGTCATCATCGCGCACATCATCGCCTCGGTGCTGCCGCAGGTGACCACGAAGTGTTGGTCGGGGTCCAGCTGCAGGCCGGAGAAACGGTTGACCTTCGCCGCCAGCGCCTGCCGGAAGCGCGGGGCGCCCCACGTCACCGCGTATTGGTGGAAAGGACCGCGCGTGGCGCGTTCCAAGGCCCCCAGCAAAGCCTCCGGCGGGTCGAAGTCCGGGAAGCCCTGGGAGAGGTTGATCGCCCCGTGTTGGTTGGCCAAGCGCGTCATCCCACGGATGACCGATTCGGTGAAGCCAGACAGACGACGCGCGGTGGAAGGCATGCCGCGACTATGGTGGCCGTGGCTGGAGTGCCAAAGCGAAAAGGGGCGCCCACAAACCCTGTCCCGCCGTCCCCTTGCCGACTTGTCCCCGCGCGGCCGCTTACCCGACGATCTTCTTGTACGGCTCGCCCTCGTTTTGCGTCGGACGTTCGGGGCGACCTTTGTAGCGGTAGGTCAGGCCCATGTTATCGATGCCGAGCAGCCAAAGGATGGTCGCGTGGAGGTCATGGACATGCAGCGGGGTATCGACGGCGCGCAGGCCAAGGTCGTCGGTGCTGCCGATGGTCTGGCCGCCTTGGACCCCGCCGCCCGCCATCCACATGGTGAAGCCCGTCGGGTTATGGTCGCGACCGTCGCCTTTCTCGGACATCGGGGTGCGGCCGAATTCGCCGCCCCAGACGACGAGGGTGTCCTCGAGCAACCCGCGGGCTTTGAGGTCCTTGAGCAGTCCGGCGACCGGCTTATCCATCGAGGCGCAGAGGCCGGCGTGGTTGGACTCGATCTTGGAGTGGGCGTCCCATTTGGAGCCGGCCCCGTGGTAGATCTGCACGAAGCGCACGCCTTGTTCGACCATGCGGCGGGAGAGGAGGCAGAGGCGCCCCATGCCTTCGGTGGTCTTATCGTCGAGCCCGTAGAGTTTGCGGGTGGCCTCCGTCTCGCCGGTGAGGTCGACGACCCCAGGGGCCTCGGCCTGCATCCGCGCGGCCATCTCATAACCGGCGAGGCGGGCACCGAGTTCGGAGCGGTCCGGATAGCGGGCGGCGAAGTCCCGGTTGACGCTGTTGATCAACTGGAGCTTCGATTTCTGCAGGTCGGCGCTGACGGCTTCCGGGGTGTTGAGGTTGGGGATGGGTTCGGAGCCGCCGGTGAGGCGGACGCCTTGGTAGCCCGCGGGCATGAAGCCGGCGCCCCAGTTGCGTGGGCCGTTGATGACGCTGCTCTGGTTGTCCTGCATGACGATGAACGCCGGCAGGTTGCGGTTCGCGGAGCCGATCCCGTAATTGATCCACGAGCCCAGCGAGGGCTTGCCCGCGAGGATCGAGCCGGTGTTCATCTGGCACACGCCGGCGGAGTGATTGATACCGTCGGCCTTGCAGGAGCGAATGACCGCGAGGTCGTCGGCGCATGAGGCGATATGCGGAATCCAGTCGGAGAACCATTGGCCGGATTGCCCATGCTGCTTCCATGCGCGTTTGGAGGCGAGGAGCGGCGACTTGGACTCGCCCATGGCGGTGATGACCGAGCCGAAGCTTTCCGGCAGGCGTTGCCCCGCGAGTTTGTTCAGCAGCGGCTTCGGGTCGTAGAGGTCCATCTGCGAAGGACCGCCCTCCATGAAGAGGAAGATGACGCTCTTCGCGCGGGGTTTGATCTGGCCGACGCCGGGCTGCAATGGCGTGCCGGGGGCGGGCACGACGATCTCCTTGGCGAGGAGGTCGCTGAAAGCCATGGCGCCGAGGCCAAGGCCGGCGCTGAAGAGGAAGTCGCGTCGCGACGTGCTCGATTCAATCCGATGGCAGCGTGGGTCGTTCATTCGACGTAGAGGAATTCGGAGGAGTTGAGCAGGGCGTGGCACAGCGCCGCCAGGGGCGTGGCGCCACCTTTGGCGTCAGGGGCGGCTTTGACGGCTCCGACGGCGAGGTCGCGGCCCTTGCCGGAAGAGTCGCTGAGGGTGCCGCTCTTGTTCTCGAAGCGCCAGAAACCGAGGGGGTCGGGGCGCCAATCTTCGTTCGCGTAGAGCAGCGCCTGGTCGTTGAGGGGGCCCGCGCTGAAGCGAAGGTCGTCGAGCACGCCGTGGAAGGAGCTTTCGGCGTCGGTGCCCTTGCCGCCGAGTTGGATGGTTTGGGTGGCGGTGCGCACGCCCGTGAGGCGGGTGATCACGCGGTCGTGGAGGAGCGGCTCATCGTCGTTGGCGAGGTCCTTGAGGGAGAACGTGACTTCCCCCGGGCCGTTCTTGTCGGCATAACGCACGGCGGCGGCGACGTAATAAGGCTTGTTCATCTCGATCCGCAGACCGGAGAAATGCACGGCTTCACCGAAGTCATCGCCGAGCAGCGGCCCGAAGGCTTGGAGCACGAGCACGCGCGGGGCGCGGCGGGATTTTTGTCCGGTCACGCCGAACTGCCAGTAGCCGTCGGCCTTGCCCTTGCCGACCTGGGCGGCGATGACGCGGACCGAGCCGGTATCGCTGACCGTGCGTGGCACGATGACGGCCTCGATCGTGAAGCCACGGGCCAGGTCGACTTCGGTCGCGCCAGAGGCGAGGAACGGCTTGCGATGGCTCGATTCGAGATGGGCGCCTTGGCCGTCGCGGAAGGGGACCTTCTCGGGCTGGAAGTCATTGGCCAAGGCGGCGCTCACGGCCGCGGTGGGCTTCTGCGCCCTGACCTCTTGGAGGAACTTGGCCGCCTGCGCCGCTTCCGTTGCGGTCGGCAAACGCGCGAAGAGCACCTGGTAGAGCCGTCGCACCTGCGCGGCGTCATCGCCGGGGGCTTCCTTCGTCAGGCGGGCGGCGAGCGCTTCGCCGCGTTTGAGCATGAAGGGGCTATTGAGCAGCAGCAGGGATTGAATCGGCGTCGTGGTCACATCGCGCGAGGAGGCGCTGTTGAACCATTGCGGGGCATCGAAGACGTCGGCGAGCGGGTCGCGGTTGTTGCGCATGATGCGCGTGAAGATGCTGCGGGTCGGTTCGCTGTAGACCACGCTCGGCCCGTTCTGTTTGTCGGCCTGGAGGTCGCCGCCGGCCGCGAAGAGGGCGTCGCGGATCTGTTCCGCTTCCAACCGCTGCGGCTGGAAGCGCCAGAGCCACGTATTCTGCGGGTCCTTGAGCTGGCCGGCTTGCGGAGCCGGGTGCGACGAGGAGCGACGGTAGGCGGCGCTCGTGAGGATCAGCCGGTGCAGGGCTTTCTGGTCCCAGCCCTTGGACATGAATTCGGCGGCGAGCCAATCGAGCAGCTCGGGGTGGGAGGGCGGTTCACCGAGGCGGCCCAAGTCGCTCGCGTAGGGCGTGAGCCCGCGGCGGAAACTGAGTTGCCAGAGCCGGTTCATCGCGAGGCGGGCGGTGAAGGGGTTGGACTTGTCGGTCAGCCAGCGGGCCAAGGCCGCGCGACGCCCGGTGGAGGTACCGTCGGCGGTGGGCGTGATCTTGGCCGGCTCGGCCGGGTACTGGCCGCTGAGGACGGTGAGGAAGGCGGGCGGGACGACGGTGTTCTTCTTGGGGATGACCGCATCGAGGCCTTGGGCGCCCGTTTCGCGGACCGCCAGGACGAAGGGCGGCTCGTTCGGCTTGAGTTGGTCGTGTTCGGCCAGCTGGCGCTTCAGGTCCGCGTGCTTGACGCTATCAGCTCCTTTGATCGACCGGTCGAGCCGACCGTATTCGTAGTCGACCTGGCGCCAGGCGAGCGCGGCGATCTGTTGCTCGTAGGGCGTCCGCTGGGCGGCCGGCTTGAGGATCATCGCCTGCACATCATCGGGGAAGATCTCGATGGCCTTCTGGGTGGCGGTCTCGCGGTAGGTTTTCTCCAGCGCGGCGATTTCGACGCGGATCGCCTGCGTCTTTCGCTCCCACGATGCGAGTCGGCGGGCATGCTCGGCGGCGGCTGGGTCGGTCCACGCGATCCGGTCTTCGACCGGTAAGGTGTTGTTGAAGAAACTCCGGAGCGCGTAGTAATCGCGCTGGAGCAATGGGTCGAACTTGTGGTCGTGGCAACGCGCGCACTGCATCCCCGCGCCGAGGAACACGTCACCGGTCGTGTCCGTGATGTCGTTCAGGATGTTTTCCCACTGGCCGCGGACGTCGCGGTTGTTGTACTCGTAGATCCAGTGCCGGAGGTAGCCGAGGGCCGTGAGCGCTTCGGGGTCGCCGGGGAAGAGCTCATCGCCGGCGAGCTGTTCCTGCACGAAGCGGTCGTAGGGCTTATTCTCGTTGTAGGCCTTGATGACGTAATCGCGGTAGCGCCAGGCGGTCGGCCGGAAGTCGTCGATGCGGAAGCCATCACTGTCGGCGTAGCGGACGAGGTCGAGCCATGCGCGGGCCATCCGTTGGCCATAGGCCGGCGAAGCGAGGAGACGGTCGATGAGCTTCTCGTAGGCTTGCGGGTCGGGGTCTTGGACGAAGCCGGTGACTGCTTCGGGCGAAGGCGGTAGGCCGGTGGCGTCAAAGGATGCGCGGCGGATGAGGATGGCCCGCTCGGCCTCGCCGGCGGCGGTCAGGCCTTCTTGGGTGAGGCGCGCATCGATGAAACGATCGATGGGGTTGCGGGCCTGACCCGCGGGGAGGTCGGGTCGTTTGACCGGTTGGTAGGCCCACCAGGCTTTTTCTTTCGCCCCGATGGTGCCGGGGAGGTAGCGGTCGGCGCTCGGAGCCTTGGTGCGGCTCTGGGGCCAAGGGGCGCCATCCTTCACCCATCCGGTCAGTAACGCCACTTCGTCCTTGGTCAGCCGCTCGCCCTTGGGCGGCATCATCACATCCGGGTCGACGGAAAGGATATTCTGGAGGAAGAGGCTTTTGCTCGGATCACCCGGGAGCAGGGCGGCGCCGCCATCGCCCCCGGTGGTCAGGCCCGCGAGGCTATCCATGACCAAGCCGCCCTTGTTCTTGCCGGCGGAGTGGCTGTGGCACTTGAAGCAGCGGGCTTCCAGCAACGCGACGGCCTGTTCGGCTTGTGCGTTGTCCGCCGCACGGAGGGTCGGGGTACCGACGGTCAAAACCGTCAGGCCGAGGCCTAGGAGGATGGACAGACGCAAAGGCATCGGGGAAACCCCAATAAGGAGATTATCCTAGAAGACTGCAAGCCGAGCCGAAGCTTCCTTTGGCCTAGCGGACGGGCGTTCTTTCCCAGAGGCCATGCAGGAGCCCCCGGTCTTTATCCAAGGGCGAAATGACGATTTCGAAAGCGCCGCCTTGGTCGGAAAACGTGATGACGGCGAAGTGCTCACCGACCGAGTCTTTGATGGGCGAGTCATTGATGACGGCACCGCTGACCTGCCGGGCCCGTTCTTTTAGGGCGGGCAAATCCCGAACTGGGAAAGTGAACGAACCGCCGAGTTCGGATTCATCCCTGAACCAGACGTTAAGGTCGGTGCTGCTGGCTGGAAGGATGGAGGGAAATCGGCTGTATTCGACCGCCCCAGCTTCCTGGGCACTACGGACGTCGGTGTAATGAAATTGGGATAATCGCGGGCGGTGGTAATGCCGGGCTACCTGTCCGTTGAGGAAAGACAGGGCGGCGAGGACCAAGACGACGATGCCTCCGACGATGAGTGGCCAGCGGGCCTTCATGGGTTAGCCTGCTTCCACTTCGGGTAGTCCTGTTCGAGCAGGTCGCGGGCGTATGCGCCGTACCAGCTGTAACCATTGCGACGTTCGTAGCCGATGTCGGCGAGCGCGGGCTTCGGGATGCCGTCCCGATCGCAGAAGTAAGGCTGGCCGGACTTGAGGTCGTAGAAGCGGGCCCAGAGCGCGGGGGCCTTGGGGTCCTTCACGACGATGCGGTCCTTGCCCTTGGGCGATTTCGGGTCCACGACGGTCTCGATGCGGATGCCGGTCACCTTGCGTTGCTCGAACCACTGGACCGCGCCGGCGATGGCCGCCTTGATTTCAGGCGTCGGCTTGTCGATGCTCATGAGCAGGCGGGTGATGCCGACCGACTCCGAACCGCTGAAGGAGGCCAGCTCGTAGGAGCGGGCCTGCGTGGGCAGCAAGGTTTGGGCGTCGTGTTGGGCGCACCAGACGGTCGGCTTGCCGTCGACCAAGATCTGACATTTCAGGATGCAGGCGATGCCCTTGTCGAAAGCCGTTTGGCATGCGGCACGCTGCTTGGCTTCGACGAACGCGAAGCGCGCGTCGAGGCTGACCTCGCGGACGAACTCCAGGATGCGGACCATGGAGTTGTCGTTGAAGGTCACGTGCCGGTGGTACTGTTTGCTGAGCGGGTAGTACTGGGGCCAGCCGCCATGCGGGTATTGCGCGACAAGCACGTGCGCGAGCCCCTTGTCGAAGGCTTGGCGGTAGGCCTCCTCCTTGGTCGCGTTGAACATCCGGGCCAGGAAACGCAGCTCATCGAGGGTCGCGCCATTGTCGAAGGTCGCCTGCAGGCTGGCGCGCTTGCCGGTATAGGGCTTGGTCACCGTGTCGGTGTTCTTGGGCCAACCACCGGAGTCGGCCTGATAGGAGAGGATGACGGCGCCCGTTTGCTTGGCTTCGGCGGACGCGTACCAGGCGTCGGGCTTCTTGAGGAAGTCGCGGGCGCCTTTTTCGGCGGCGGACGCCCAGACGGCGCAGGCGAGGGAAAGCAGCAGGGCGAGGCGCATGGGGCTGGCGTTTCTTATGTCGGGATTTCTTCGAGAGTGAAAGACGAAAGCACGGTTGGGTCGTGGCTTGTCAAAGGCGGCGGCGACCCTCATGACCTTCCCGTGCCTGCTTCGCTTCGTTTCATCTTGGCTTCCGCCTCGCCCCGGCGGACGGAACTCCTCCGGGAAGCTGGCCTGCCGCATTCGGTCGAAGTCGCGGCGGTCACCGAGCATGAGGACCCCTCGACCGATCCTCGGGTGATGGTCCTGCACAACGCGCGCCTCAAGGCCTTGGCCGTCGCGCGGAAGTTCCCGGCGGCTTTGGTCCTCGGGGCCGATACCACCGTCGCCCTGGGCGACAGCGCCTTGAACAAACCGGCGGATCTCGCCGAGTCGCGGGCGATGCTCCGCCGCCTTTCCGGCCGCGAGCATACCGTGCATACCGGCGTCTGCCTCGTCTGCTTGGAGCGTGGGCTGCAGGAAGCGGCGGACATCACCGCTTGGGTGCGCTTCAAACCTTTGAGCGAGGACGACATCACCCGCTATCAGGCCTTGGTGAACACCCTGGACAAGGCCGGTGCCTACGGCATCCAGGAGGGCCGCGAAATCATCATCGCAGATTATCAGCGGCCCATCTCCACCATCATGGGCCTCCCCGTGGAGCATGTGACTCGGCGGCTGGAAGCGCTGGGTTTGCGTGAGGTTCTGCAGGCTTGAGCCAGCGATTTCCCACGCCTGACCTTGAAGTCGCGGCGGCGGGTCGTATGGTGGCGGCAGTGCAGGACGACTCGCTCATCGACATTCGCGCCGCCGGTTGGGCGGCGGTGGGGTCGGTCGTGCTGCACCTCGTGCTATTCTTCACCTTGCCCAAGACGCTGCAGATGCAGGTCTTGCCGGTTCGCTTGGTCGAGGTTTCCGTGGCCCCCACGGTCATTCCGGAGCACCGCCTGCCACCCTCGATGCGTTTGGCCGAAACGAATGCCTTGGCTAACCGCATCGCCCCGAAGGAGACTCCCTTTGTCGCGGCCCGCAATCAGACCGCCGCCCAGCCCGTCCCGGAGAAGACCCCGACCAAGTCGTCTTTGCCTCGTTCGGTCGGTGAGTCGGAGGCGGTACGCATCGCGCAAGCCAAGCCCCGTTCCATCGACGAATCGGAAGTCATGAAGACCGAAGGCACGCCCGGCAGCGCTTCCGCGGTGGCCGGGGCGAAGCCGAAAGTCGGTGAAAGCGGGAAGAGTTCGGAAGCACCGCCCGCACCCTCCGTCAATCCCGACCGTCCCCGGGCTTCGGTCCCCTCGGGTACCACCGGGCTGCTCCTGCGGAATAACGTGGGCGTCAATAAGGTCGGCACCGTGGCCGTCGACGCACGCTTCAGCAATTACGGCGACTACGCGCAACGCATGATGGAGGCGATCCAGTCCAGTTGGTGGGACATCATCGACCGCATGCGCCTGGAGTCGGCCGTGCGCGGCACCGTCGTGGTGCGCTTCAAGCTGCATCGGGACGGGAGCATCACCGACGCGACCATCCTGTTCGAGAGCGTCCCGCGCTTGATGGCCTTGGCCTGCAAGGATGCGGTCCAGTCGCCCGCCCCGTTCGATGCTTGGCGCGCCGACATGGTGGCGCTTTTCGGGACGAGCGACGACGTCACCATCACTTTCCATTACCGTTAAAACTCATGGCCGACTTTTCTTGGATTCCTTTCGGACGTGGGGTGAGGCTGCTCGCCTCGCATCCCGCCGGCTTGTTGGCGGTGGAGAAGCCGGAAGGCATCTTGGCGCACCCTAACCATGGCGAAGCCGGCGACCGCGAAAGCACCTTGATCCAAGGCAACTATTCGATGGAGGAGGAAGCCTTCCACATCCGGGACGGCGTAGGCGGCATCCGCCGGGTGTATCTCCTGAACCGTTTGGATTCACCGACCAGCGGCGTCCTGCTGCTGAGTCTCGATGCGGGTTTGGCCGATGCCGTGAAGGACCTCTTTGCCAAGTCCAAGGTCGCCAAGAAGTACGTCGCCATCGTCAAGGGCCGCGGGCTCCGGCAACCGCGCGGAACCTGGCAGGATCAGCTGGTGAAGTCCAAGGGTCCGGGTGGGGGCGTGCGTTCGGGCACTTCCCCGGGCGGAGGTGCTCCGGCGGTGACGTTGTATCAATGGGAAAAAGCCGCGGCCGAACCGCTGCCGCTGTCGCTGTTGAAGCTCGAGCCACGGACGGGCCGCACCCATCAGCTGCGCGTGCAGACCGCGGATCATGGACACCCGATTTTGGGCGACCGCACCTATGGCGATTTCGAGTTCAACAAGACCGTCGGTTCCGCGCGCGGGTTCAAGCGGCTCTTCCTGCATGCCTTTTCGACCGAGCTGGAGTTGGAGTGGCAGGGTCAGCCTTTGACCTTCAGCGCCACCTCGCCGATCCCGGCGGAGTTCCATGCGGCCATGGGCGGTCAGGGTGAGGGCACCACCGCCAAGGTACGCAAGCCGACCACGCCGGGTACGGTGATTTCCCCGCGCCTGCGGATCCGGCTCTGAGGCGGTTTACTCCGCGCCCCAGACCTTCTTGAGCACCGCGACCATCTCCGGGTCGTGGGCCTCGAGTTCCTTCCGGTTGTAGGGGAAGAAGTCGTTCTGGCCGAAGAAGGCCTCCGTCGTTTCCGAGAAATACTCCATCGGGGTCGTCATGGCGTAGGCCCGGACCCCTTCGGTCAGCTTACCCTCCCAATTCTTGCGGCTGACCTTGTCGTAGGACTTGTTGGCCACGGCCTTGTCGTAGCAGGCCTTGATGGCTGGGTGGTTGAAGCCCAGGACCTGGTCATGGTAGGCATGGGCCAGTTCATGGAGCGTCAGTAAAGGCATGCGCAGCACTTCCTTGTCGAGGTTGGCGACCCCGGAGAACTCGACCCCTTTGACCATCGCGGGGTCGCGTCCGTTCTGTTTCAGCCAGCCAGCGCCCGGGTGGTATTCCGCGCCCGCTCCTTTGTTGTAAGGAGGGGATAGCCAGAGCGTCACCTTCTTCATCTGGGCCAATGCCTTGGCCGGGACCAACCGCTCGATGTCTTCCAGCTGCTTGCCGATGAGCACGAGGCCTTTTTCGGTTTCAGCGCGCTTCTCGTCGGTCAGCAGCTCGACGCGGATCAGCACGGACCACCCACGGAGCTCGCGTGATTCGTAGCGGAGGGCGGGGGCTGGCGTGACGGACACCGGCTTAGCCGGCGTGAAGGAATCAGCCGGGCATGACGATGCGGCCAAGACAAGCAACACGGTGCAAACGAAGAAGCGGGGCATACCTTTCTGGCATACCCCGCTTCTCAAGCCTAGCAAGCCCTCCTTAGCCTTCGCCGTTGGGGTCGTACAAGCCTTGGCGGATCACGAAACGAATGACCCCGGCGACATCGTGTACCCCCAGCTTACGCATCAGGTTGGTGCGATGGTTTTCGGCCGTCTTCGTGCTGATGTTGAGCAGGGCGGCGACTTCTTTGCTGGAGTTGCTCTTGGCGAGCAAGACCGCGACCTCGCGCTCGCGGTCGGTCAACGTGATCGCCATCTGGTCGACGCCGGATTCCGAGTTCTTGAGCGCCGTCAGCACCGCCTCGTTGAATTCGGCGCTGAACCACGTTTGGCCGGCGCCGATCGCGTCCATGGCCTTACGCAGTTCGGAAAGTGGGGAGTTTTTGTTCACGTAGCCGCGAACCCCTTCCTTGACCAATCCACGCGCGATTTGCTTTTCCGACTTGCCCGAGAAGACCAGGACACTGAGGCCGGGGATCGCATTGCGGAGGCGGTGGAGCACCTCGACCCCGCTGATGTCCGGTAGCAGGATGTCCAAGATCAGGATATCCGGTTTGAGGCGCAGCGCCATTTCGACCCCGGCGGAACCATCGGCGGAGGTGCCGATTACCCGGAACTTGCCTTTCGCTTGGAGCATTTCGGAGACGAGCTCGCGGATGGCGGTTTGGTCTTCGATGATGACGACGGTCTTCGCTTTGACCGAACTGGGCTTCATGGTGAGTTGCATGGTGGTTGTTTGGTTGGGCTGAGCGATAATAAATGAATAGAACCCACTAAGGGGAATGCCTTTATGATAGGGTCTTTAGCCCAGACACCTATTCCGTGGCGGGGTCAACGAGCCCGTGCCTGATGGCGAAACGGACCAAGCCGGCGACGTCATGAACCCCAAGTTTACGCATCAAATTCGCGCGATGGTTCTCGGACGTCTTGATGCTGATGTTGAGTTTGGCGGCGACCTCTTTGCTGCTGTTGCTTTGGGCAATCAGGACCGCAATCTCACGTTCCCGGGGTGTCAGCAGGTCGATCATCGAGTCCGCCTGCGTGGTGGGTTTGGCCAGCGCATCGCGGACCGTCTTGCTGAAGTGATCATTGAACCAAGTGTTGCCCTTGGCGACCTCATCGAGCGCCTTCCGGAGTTCGGAGAGGGGCGAATTCTTGTTCACGAAACCATGGACGCCTTCTTGGATGAGCCCGCGGACGACTTGAGGCTCCTGCTTGGCGGAGAAAACCAAAATGCGCATCTTCGGGAGGTTTCGACCAATGCGGCGCAGCACTTCGATGCCGCTGAGGCCCGGCATCATGACATCGAGGATGAGGATGTCGGGGCGGAGGTTGAGGACCATGTCGAGGCCTTGATTGCCGTCGGCCGCCGCCCCGAGGATGCGATACATGCCGCGGGTTTGGAGCATCTCGGTGGTCAGTTCGCGGATCGCGGTCTGGTTTTCGACGATGACGACTGTCTTGCGACCGTCGGGTGGGGGCAGGGGAATCGGTGGGTCTGTCGGGCGGGGGACAACGTGCTTGGTCGGCACGGATTGTGGAGGCGATGGTTTCTTGGATGAAGTCTTCAT
>CALQIY020000032.1 GCA_943330755.2 Opitutus sp. GAS368 | reverse complement strand
TCGTGCCGTCATTCCAGCGCTGGATGAGGACGGTGCCAGCCGCGAGGTTGGCCGTACCCGTGAAGTTGACGGAGTCATTGTAGAGACCGCCGAGGGAATTGCCCGAGACTTCCATGTTCGCCGCGCCCGCGAGCGTGAAGTTGCCCGTGACGTTGAGCGTGCCGGGCGAGTAGCCCGGGGCGAGGGTCGAACCGGCCGAGACCGTGAGGTTGCCGCCAATGTTGGCCGAGCCGGTCAACTTGGAGCCGGCGGTGACGGCGAGATCGCCGGTGATGGACAGCAAGGAGGCGCCCGTGGAGCCGAGTTTGAGGACCGTGCCACCATCGACGCTCACATTGCCGGAGACATTGCCGAGGACGTTCAGGATGGAGACGTCGCCTGGGGCCTGCGTCGTGATGTTGAGGTTGCCGGTGCTGGCCGAGCCGGAGCCGGAGAGCAAGGTGCCGCCGGAAGCGCCCACCGTGAGGGCCAACGTGCCGCCGGAGAGCGTCACCGCGCGACCGATGTTCGCGGAATTCGGGAGGATGAGACCAGGGCCGGTCGGGTTGAGGGGATCGGCGACGAGCGTGGTGGCGAGGGTGCCTTCGCGTACATCGTAAGAAGCGAACAGGTCATCCTTCAGGGAAGACGTCACGCCGCTCGTCAGGTTGAGGGTGCCGGCACCCAACTTGACCATTTGGGCTGCACCGGGGGCGCCGGTCAGGGTACCATTATAGATGGCGTTGCCGCCGGCGGCGACATGCACACCCAACTTGGTCGTGCCGGTCGTGGCCGTGGCCAAGGTGATCGCCTTGGTGTTGTCGACGTTGACGCCGAGGAAACCGCCGTCGACGGTGACCGTTCCGATGGTCGTCGCCTGGAGGCTATTGGCGTAGCGGAAGAGGCCCGCGCCCTTCACGGTGAAGTTGGCGGTGCCCTCGATGACGCCATTGAAGACGCCGTCGGTGCCCTGGGTCAGGGTCAGCGTGCGACCCGCGCCAAGTGCGCCGATATCCATGAAGGAACCGGTGTCTGCGGTGATGCCCGTGATCGCGGTGATCGCGGAGACGTCGAGACGGACATCGCTGCCGATGTTCGTCGTGCTGACCGTGGGTTGCGAAGCGACCGCCACCAGCTTGACGCCGGGGCTACCCGCATCGGACTGCAGGTCGAGCTTACCCGTGCCGGTGATTTCGGAACCAAGGGAGCGCGCGTTGGCGACCTTGACGCGGAAGGTGGCGCCGCTGGAAACGTTGGCGGTCAGCATCGGAATGCCGCTGCCGGCACGGCTATCCGTGAGCGTGAGGATGCCCTGCTCAATCTTGAAATCGGGGGTATTGGCGTTGAGGTTGACGGAGCCGAGGAGGGCTTCGCCCGCGCCGACCTTGACGACCGTACCGGTGCCGGCGAGGCCGCCGAAGCCTTCGATGTTGTTGGCGAAGACGGAAACCGTGCCTGCGGTCGGTGCATTGAAGGCGACTTCCGCGCCCGCGCCGACCTGGATGTTGGCGCCGAGGTAACCGGCAGCCGTACCGACGAGGCGACCCGACTCGACGCCAATGAGGGTGAGCTCATTGTTTCCACCAGCTGGAGAGAGGTCCAACGTGCCGGCACCAGTCTTGAGGATGGTGGCGTTATTGACGCCCACCGCGCGGGTGAAGCGACCCGCGAAGCTGTTGGTGGCACCCGCATCGATCGGCAAGGTGACGTTCACGAAGTCCGCGCCATAGGAAATCTGCGTGGTGGCTTCGCCCGTGAGGTTGCGGAAGGTCTGGTTGGCGGTGACGTCGAGGATGGAATTGCCGCGCAGGTCAATGGCCGCGATCAAATCCGTGGGGTTGGCGCCACCGAAGAGGTTGGCCGAGGCCAAGACGGTGGTGCCGGCGTTGGACTGGAAGGTCCCGCTGAAGGCCGTCGTCGCCGTACCTAAGGTCAGGGCCGCATTGCCTTCCTTGACGATGGTGCCAGCACCGACGAAGACGCCCGTCGCGGATAAGTTGGTGGCGACGTTGAGACGAGCCGAGGCGCCCGCAGCGACGGAAATGTTGCCCGTGGTGGCGCCAGCCCAGCCATTCTGGGCGAGGAGCGTGCCGGTGAGGACGTTGGTGCCGCCGGTGTGCGTCAGCGAACCGCCAGCGGTCAGCGTCTTGCCGGCCGCCGCTTGGATCACGAGTTCGCCCGAGCCCGAGACGAGCCCGGAGTAGGTGACGTCGTTGGTGGCATTGAGCACCAGGTGGGCGGCGTTGCCGTTGAAGGAATTGATGACCGCGGCGCCGTTGGTCGCGAGCGCGTTCATTTCGAGCCAACCATTGTTCACGATGGTCGTGCCGGAATAAGGGACCTGACCGGCCGCGAGGGTCGGATTCAGGACGAGGTAGCCGACACCGTTCTTGACGAAGTTACCCGTGCCGAGGACCGGCGTGGTCAACGTGCGCTTCACGGCGCCCGGACCGGCGACGTAGGCATCATCGACCGTGACGGCGAGGTTGCCGCCGGCGTTGACCGTGATGGAGGAAGCGTTGTTGAGGTTGTTGACGGCCCCGACAAAGGAAATGTCGAGCGTGCCACCGTTGATCTGAACCTGGCCGGTGAAGCCCGTGCTGAGGCCGCGCAGGTAAAGCGTTTCCGCGCCCGACTTCACGAAAGTCCCCGTACCGACCAGTTGGCCATCGAAGGACAAGGCGTTGGTGAAGGCAATGTCCGTGGTGGGAGCGGTGTAGCTCCCGATGTTCATGCCGACGGCCACCGTGGAGAGGTAGCGACGGGTCAGGGCCGTCATCTGGGTCGAACCTGCGTAGAGCGCGTTAAGTTCGGCGGCGTTGAGGCCGAGCGAGGAGACATCGATGGAACGGACGGCGCCCACGTTGACCGGCACGGCGGCGAGGGTCGCCGTGAGCGGGTTATTCAAGGTGATGAGCGCGCTGACGGTCGCCGTACCCGAAGCCGTCGTGGTCAAGGCGTTGCTGAGGCCGATCAAAGCCCCGACGGTGACGGTGCCGGAGGCCTTGGCGGTCAGCGAAGCGGAAATCTGGATGGAGGTCGGGGTGACCGCCGTGATGACGGCACCCGCGGGAATGCCCGTGCCCGTCAGGGTCTGGCCGACGAAGAGACCGGTCGTCGCGGTCGTGGTGATGGTGCGCGTGCCGACCGTGCCACCCGTCGCGAAGAACGACGTGTTCGGGATGATGGCGGCGATCTTGGCGCCCGCCGGGATGCCCGTGCCCGAAACCGTCTGGCCAACGGCGAGCCCGGCGGAGGAAACCGTGCGAAGGTTCGCCGTGCCGGCGACCCCACCGGAAACGGTGAAGCTGGTGTTCGCGACGATGTTCGTGATGTACGATCCATCGGCGATACCGGTGCCGACGATGACCTGGCCGACGCCGAGGCCGTTCGAGGAAGTGGCCGTGAGCAAGGTGCTGTTGATGCTGCCCGTGGTCGGCGTGAACGTGGTGGTCGGGGTAGCGGCAATCAGACCCGCGACAGGGGCCGTGAGTGCCTTGCTGATGATGACGGTGCCCGCGCCGATGCCGGTGATGAGCGTACCCGGCTGGATGCCCGTGCCGGTGAGCACCTGACCGACCGCGAGGCCGGCCGTGGAAGCGGTCGTGATGGTGTTCGGGTCAAGCGCGCCGGTCGCCGTGAAGCTTGCGGCATTGAGGATCGGGTTAACCTGATCGGTCGTCCCGAGGTAATCCGCCAGCAACGGGTTGCTGCCCGCGAGTTCGGAGGCCATCAAGGCGGCCCGCGCCGGGGTGTAGCCCACGGTCACCGTGGCGGCGCCGATGTTGAGCGTGGAAGCGGCCGAGCCGAACAAACCACCGAAAGTCTGGTTGAGGCCGCCGGTGTTGAACGTGCCGGCGCCGACGAGGACGAGGGCGGAAGTGTTCGGCGTGGCGTTGGCCGTGCCCGCGATCAGTGCGCCACCGGGACGGACGATGGTCGCGCCGAAATAGGAATCCTTGACGGCGCCGCCGGAGGTCGTGCCGGCGAGCGTGAAGCTGGCGGAACCTTGCTTGATCAGGCTTCCGACGCCCGTGATCGAGCCCTGGAAGTTGGCGCTGGAGCTGTTCTGCTCGAGGGTGATGTCGCCGCGGCCGAGTTCGACGCGGGACTGGAGGTCGCCGCTGAGGTTGCGGATGAGTTGGTTCGTGTCGCCGAACTTCAGGACGGTTTCACGGGTGTTGCCCGAGTCGAGCGTGATGGAGCTCGCGTTGACGAAGGTGTTGTTCGCACCGCCCGAGAACGACAGGTTGACGCCGTCGTTGACGACGATGTTGCCGAAGAAGTTGGCCTGGCCGTTGATGATGTTCACTTGGCCGGGGTCGCGACCGGGGTTGACCTCGATCTTCGCGCCGCTGCCGTTGTCGATCATCGCCGAAGCAAGCAGCTTGAGCGTGGAGCCGGCGGAACCCGAGAGGTTGGCCGCCAACGTCCCCGCGTTGTTCTGCAGGATGGCGAACGTGCCGCCGTTGCCGATGAAGACGTCCTTCTGGCCGAGGCCTTGGACGTTGGCGATGAAGGTGCCGCCTTGGATTTCGGTGTAGTCGTACGAGCCGTTCTGCAGCAGGAAGACGAGCGTGCCGCCACCCGTCTTGATGATGCGGCCACCGGCGACACCCGTGTCGAGGTCGGCGCCGTAGACGCTGCCATTGTAGTAACCATCGCGCCCGGTGGCGTCCTGGTTGATCGTCAACGTGTTGCCGTTGAGGTAAAGATTGGAGCCGTAGCCCGTGCCGGCGATGACGAGTTCACCCTTGTTGTTCACGTCGGCCGCCGTGCGGACGGCGTCCGCGGCGGTGAAGACTTCACCCGTGGCCGCGGAACCGACGTTGGTCGAGCCTTTGGACTTGAGCGCGAAGTCGGCCTGGAAGTTGCGGACCGTCTGGTCGCCGATGAGGACGACCTCGGCCCCGGTGCGCGTGACGCCCGTGAACTGGCCGGCGCCGTTGGTGGTGATCGTCAGGGTGCCGGTGTCCGGGAACAAGGCCGGGCGGTAGTCCACGCGCGGGTCATTGCCGGAATTGGAAGGCGTTTCCTGATAGCGGATGTCCGCGCCGCGGCGCGAAAGGCCCAAGGCGCCTTCCGTGGTGGTGGCGGCGTCGGAGTCGCTGTTGTCCTGCGTGCCCGCGATGTTGAAGGAGCTGCTGTTCGCGAAGGTCAGGCCCGTCGAGCTCGCGAGGATCGTGCGACCGCCGGCGGCGATGAAGTCGCCGGTCATGCGGGAGTCGTTGAGGACGGTCAAAGAGCCGGCGCCGGTCTTGATGACCTTGCCCGAGCCCGCGAGAATGCCCACGGAGCCATCGAAGCCCTGGTCGTTGTGGATGCCCAGACGGTAGTTGTCGTCCGGTCCGGTCGTGACCGTCGTCTGGAACTGGTCGTTGTTGTCGCCCGCCCTGAGGTTGTGGAGGAAGTTGAGGCGGAGGGCGCTCGCACCGGTGCCGACATTGACCGGGGTGTTGGTGAAGCTGATTTCGGCCGAGCCGTTGAGGACGACGGACGAGACGCCGGTCATGCGCTTGGCCAGGTTGTAGCGGAGCGCCGCGGTATCGAGGACGCCCACGGCGATGTTCGCGGTCAGGAGCGGGATTTCGTTCTGCGCCCCGACCGTCAGGATGTTGCCGTCGACGGTGGTGCCGAAGTCGTGCCACATGTTGAGGTGACCGCTCACCATGAGCAGGCCGCCATCGACCCGCATCTGGCCCTGCAGGCCGGCGAGGCGATCGTTGTTGCCGCCGTCATTGACCGCCAAGGTCGGGGCCAAATCACGGGGGCGGTTGCCGTAGCGGGACGGGTTCGTACGCGAGAAGCTGAGCGCCGGACCGAAGATGGTCTGGACGTACGAGTACGGGCGGGTGTCCGCGTTGTAGTCGAACATGCGGCTGGTGTAGCCCTGATACTGCAGGACGGCGCCGCCGGTCTTGGCGATATTGCCATTGCCCTTGAAGGTGCCGGAAACGGTCGAAGCGACGAAGCTCTCCAGGTTGATCGTGGTGTTGGCGTTCACCGCGGTGATCGAGCCGCCGAAGCTCGTCGGGTTACGCAGCGTCAGGAACGGCTGCGCGGCAATCGGCCCGACAATCCCCGCCACGGTGAAGGTGACGTCGCCGATTTGGAGGGTGCCATTCGGGGCGGAGGTGTAGGGGGCATTGACCAACGTACGGGCCAAATCGATGTCCTGGAAGTTGCTGGTGGTCGGCTGGATGCCCGAAGCGAAAGCACCGGGCAGCAATCGGTAGCCCGACGACTGGAAGCGGAGCGTCTGGGACTGGCTCGAGATGATGTTCGAATCGATCAGGATGTCGTTCGTCGCGCCCGCGGCGAGCGCCGGGCCCGTGTAGGTGAACAGCAGATTCGCCGCATTCGTCAGGCGCGCGCCGGATACCGCCACCTGAGGCGTCAGGTTGGTGGCGCGCCAGTAGTTGTGCGCCGTGGGGGCGGTGTTCCACTTGTCCCAAATCCCCGTGCCACCGTCTCCGGCGGAGCCGATCCAGGTGGCCTGGGTCACATTTTGCTGGGCCTGGGCGATGCCTGCGGAAGCAAGCATAGCGGCGGCCACCAACAGAGACTTAGAAATCCGCATGGTGAGGGGTCGGGGTAGGGTTAAAATAGGGGTTAAGGTATCTATTTCAGGCCTAAGACTGTCAACCCCCGAACCCCCTAGGGTAAAAACCCTATAAGCAGAGTTACCCTAGCCCGCGCCCGGGGGCCTCAGCGCCCGAACAGGCTACGGTCGGCAAACGGATCGGCGGACTTCCGGTTGGCCTTTTCCTCAGCCGACTTCGCCAAGGCATACCCACCAAATGCGGCTGAACCTATAAAGATGACTAAACATAACAGGATTAGCCACTGGGGCGTTTTCTTTTCGTCCTGTTCGGAAGTCGTCATACCTACGCTTTATAAAATGGTTTCTAATCGGCTTGGCAACCTCGGCCTGATTTTTACATATGTAAGCACCCCGCCGCAAACCCCCTTTGCGGTACCCCTACAGTTCACCCGCTTTTTCTGCATGAGTCCCCAGCAGAGACCCCTCATCGTTATCGTTGAAGACGACCGTAGCCTGGCTGTGACCCTGCACCAGCAACTCACGGACGCGGGGTTCGCGACGCAAACGTTCCACAAAGGGGCCACTGCGCTGAAGTTCATCGGGGAAAACCATGTACACCTCGTCCTGCTGGATCCCACCCTGCCCGACGTGGATGGTCTCACGGTGCTGGAACGCATCCGCCAGTCCGGCGCCCCCGCGGCGGTGATCTTCCTCTCCAGCGTCAAAACGCCCACCGCCGTCGTCAAGGCGCTCGAGGCGGGCGCCGATGACTTCGTGGGCAAGCCGCACCATCCGGAGGAATTGGCGGCGCGCATTCAGGCGGTGCTGCGCCGCAGCGAAACCGCGGGCGACAGTCGGCTCACCCGGAACGCCGACCTAGCCACCAACGTCTTTCACTTCAGCGGGGCGGAAGTCCATCCCGAGCGGTTGGAGTTGGTCTTCGGTCCGGGCAAAAGCTGCAAGCTCGGGCGGAAGGAGATCGGCATTCTTTATCACCTGCACGCGAATCCCGGCGTCATCATCAGCCGCAATAGCCTCATCCATGCGGTCTGGGGCGTTCACGCCAATGTGCGGAGCCGCTCCCTTGACCAATACATCGCGAAGATCCGCGAGGCCTTCCAAAAGCTGGGGCGCGGCCTGGATTGCTTCCGGACGATCCACGGGATCGGCTACTGGTACGAACCGGCGGCCCCTGCGAAGTCCGCTAAAAAAAGTCGCCGCGCTTGATTCCGGCCGAAAGCCGCGCAAGTTAAGGGGATGCTCACCATCAAGGCCTACCTCAAACCCAGCTGCGGCTGGAGCAATGGCGTACGCGCCATCATGCGCAAGCATGGCCTCGCCTTCGAAGACGTGGACATCATCAACGTCCCCGCGAACTACGCCGAGATGGTCGAGAAGACCGGGCAGCGCCTCTCCCCTTGCGTGGAAGTCAACGGCGTGATGCTCGCCGACGTCTCCGGCGAAGAAGTCGAAAAGTACCTGCTGGCCAACGGGCTGGTGCAGGCCGTCGACAAGCCCGCCGATGCGCCGACCAACGCGCCGTGCACGGACGCGGAGCACGAGAAGATGCGCGCGAAGACGATCCGGTTCTTCTGAGAGCCGAAGGTCGGTGCGGTTGGCGGGTAGAAATAAATGCGCGGCGACGGGACCTCGCGCCGACAGCTGCAGTCTGCACGGCCAACTCCCGAACGGCTGCAGCTCCGGTGACCGTCACCCGAAGTGGAACCCAAGCCAATCATCCGGTCTGCGGATTCCGATTGAGTTAACTCCAGCCACCAACCCTTACCGCACCCACCTATTCGCTTTTCGCTTACTCCGTCTTCCCGGCCGCGAAATCCGCGAGCGAGTCCGCCACCCACTGGCGTTGCTCCGCCGCAAGTTCCGGGAAGATCGGGATGCTGAGGACTTCGGCCGAGAGCTGCTCCGCCACAGGCACGCTGTCGCCGCCGCGATAGCCCGCCGCCGCGAAGCATTCCTGACGGTGGAGCGGGATCGGGTAGTAGATTTCGCAGCCGATCTTGCGGCCCATGAGAAACGCCTTGAGGGCATCGCGGCGACCACCCGTCACCCGCAACGTGAATTGATTCCAGATGCCTTGGCCGGAGAAATCGACGGGGAGCAAAATCTGTCCCGTGGCCCCCGGTCGGTTCTCGGCGATGCCCGCCTGGCCCTTGAGGGCGGCATGGTAGAAGTTCGCGTTCCCGGCCCGCGCACAATTGTACTCGGGCAAGTGGGGCAGCTTCAGGTGGAGCAACGCGGCCTGGAGCGGATCCATCCGGAAGTTCGCGCCGACTTCGCGGTGGTAATACTTCGGCTGCATGCCGTGGACGCGCAAGATGCGCGCGCGGTCCGCCAAGGCGTCATCGGAGGTGGTCACCAGGCCGGAATCGCCCATGCCGCCGAGATTCTTCGACGGGAAGAAGCTCGTGGCGCCGAACTCGCCGACGGACATCGTGCTGCGGCCCTGCCAGCGCGCACCCATGGATTGGGCGGCGTCTTCGACGATACGCAGGTGATGGGCGGTGGCGAAGGCCTGCAACGCCCCTAAGTCGCAGGACTGACCGAAGAGGTGCACCGGCATGATCGCGCGGGTGCGCGGGCTGACCTTCCGGGCGGCGTCGGCGAGGTCGATGTTGAAGTGATGCGGGTCGACGTCGACCCAGACCGGCACCCCGCCCAAGCGCGCCACGGACCCAGCGGTGGCGAAGAAGGTGAAGGACGGCAGCAGCACTTCGTCGCCTTCACCGATGTCGAGCGCCATGAGGGCCAACAGGAGCGCGTCCGTGCCCGACGAAACGCCGAGGGCGTGCTTGACGCCGAGGAAAGCCGCGCAGTCCTTCTCGAAGGCCTCGAGCCGGGGGCCCATGATGAACTGATTGGAACGCAAGACGTCGCGGAAGGCGGCCTCGAACTGCGCTTCAAGGGCGCGGTTCTGGGGGCCGAGGTCGAGGAGCGGGACGGTGATCATGACGCGGTCACGCTTCTCCCACCGACGGCTTCAACGGGCAACATCTTTCGCCCCAGCCCGCGCCCGCAGGACGAGGGTGAGGCCACCGATGGCCAGGGGCAAGGTCCAGAACTGCCCCGCGGTCATCCCAAGAATATAACCATCCTCCGGCAGCCGGAACCACTCGCTGACAAAACGCGCCGCCGCATAGAGGAGCAGGAACTCGCCGGCGACCTGTCCCGGCGGCAACCGCTTCGGGTAACGCCACCACATCCAGAGGAGCGGCAGGAAGCCTTCGCCGAACGCCTCGTAGAGCTGCGACGGGTGCCGCGGCTCCTGGCCTTCCCGCGGAAAGATCACCGCCCAAGGGACCGTCGTGGTCCGCCCGACGAGCTCGGCGTTCACGAAATTAGCCAAGCGACCAAAGAGAATCCCCGCCGGGGCCAACGCGCAGATCAGATCGCCCACCGCCAGGAAAGGCACCCGCCGCGTGCGGGCAAACCAAACCCCGGCCAGGAGCACGCCCAAGAAACCGCCGTGGCTCGCCATCCCGCCCTGCCAAACCCGGAAGACCATCAGTGGGTCCGCGACGAACTCCGCGCGCGCGTAGAGCAAGACGTGGCCCAGCCGACCGCCGAGCACGACGCCCAGCATGATGGCGGTGATGAGCGCGGATTCATCGACCGCATCGCGCACGGGAGCCAACCCCCGACGACGCCAGTGGGCCAGAAACAAAGCGGCGACGAGGAAGCCGGCCGCATAAGCGAGGCCATACCAGTGGACGCCGTGCAACGGCCAGCCGGCCGGGAAGCGGAGCGCGACCGGATCGAGGTCATGCACCCAGTACGCCAAAGTCACCGACGCCAGCGGGAGGCTCATAGTTTGTTGCCGGCCTCGCCGGTCGGCCGACGGCCGACGCGGTGCCCGCGCTGCCGCGCCAGTTCGCGCATGTCCGGATGCGGGTCGTCCTTTTCGTAGATCTCCACGCCCAAGAGGGATTCAAAAACGTCTTCGAGCGTGATCACCCCCGCGAACGCCCCGAACTCATCGACGACGACCGCCAACTGCTGGTGGGCCCGCACAAGGTCATGCAGGGCATCCGAGAGGGTCGCGTTCTCCGGGACGATGTGGGCCTTGCCCATGAGCTCGCGGACCTTCACCTCGCGGCGGCCCTCACCGGCGGCCTTCAGGATATCGCGGCGACGCACGATGCCGACGATGCGGTCGGGGTTGCCTTCCCAGACGGGCAACCGGCCATGCGGGACGCTCGGATACATCCGCAGCACATCGCCGACCGAGAGGTCGACATCGACCGCGGTGACGACCGGGCGGGGCGTGAGGACTTGGGAAACGGGAATGTCATCCAAGCGTACGGCATTCGCCACCAAGGTGCTTTCGGCCTGCGTGATCTTGCCCTCGCGCGCCGCCGCCTGCGCCATGCTGCCGATATCCGCATCCGCGCGGTCGATGCCCGGCTCCTCCGGAGGCGCCAGGGAATCGTGCAATTTACCGAAGCTCCGCAGGACGGAAGCGGCCCCGCGGACCAAGGAAAGCGCCGGGGCGATCCGCGGCGCCAACGAGAGACGGAAGTGCATCCCGAGCTTACGCGGCAACATCACCGTCAACCAAGACATCAGGAAGGAAACGGCGACGATCGCCAAGGCGATGCCGGCCGCGATCTGCCAGCCGGCAAACGCATTGGCCATGAGCCGGCCACCCAACAGGATGCCGCCCAGCAAGGCGCTCATCCCGACGAAGGCGGCGGTGAGGACTTCGAAGGCGGCCAGGGTGTTGCCTTGGTCGCCGCGGCAACGCTCCAACGCCACGGCCGCCTTGGCATCCCGGCGGCGCAACTCTTCGATTTCCCCCGGGGAAAAGGCTGCGACGACGCCGGCCACCAGCGAAACGCCGGCGGCACTGCCATTCAGGAGGATAAAGATAGGCCAAAGAAAACCGACGTCCATATGACCGCGGACCCTAGGGCGACGGGCTGGCGTTGGCGAGGGAGAATCCCGACATTGACCGCGGCGGGCTCGATGGAAACAATGCGGCCATGAACCCCCGCGAGCTCAAAATCGTCTCGGCCCTGGCCGTCTTCCTTTCGGCCGCCCTACCCACCGCCGTGGGGGCGGTGGCGTTTCGCGCCCAGCCCATCCTCATCTCCTTGATCCAAGGTGAACCGGGCGCCCTGCCCGGAGTGACGGGCTTTTTCTTCAACCATTTCACGGCGGCCCTGCTCACGCTCCTGGTGCTTGGCGCCATCGCGACCTGGGTCGCCATCAAAGGCTATCGGCAACCCGATGAAGATGGGGCCGGCAAGATGGCCACGCTGCTCGTCGCCGTCTGCTTTTCGGCCGTGGCGAGCGTCGGCTTCCTGACGCTCTTCATCCTCTCGACCGCGCTCCCGCTTTACGCCAGGCTGACGGATCGTTGAGCGCGCCAGGCGGCCAAATCGGCCAAACGGGCGAGGGCTTCGGACTGGTCGGCGGAAGGACGCCACTGGATAGCTCCGGTCGAGGTCCGGTAACTCCGCGCCAACACGCCCCCCGCTTCGAAGGTGGAGCGCAAGACGACGACCGAACGCGCCTGCAGCGGAAAGGACACCGCGACATCGACGCAGGGGCGGCCCGCCTGCGCCACCACCGAACGGAACTGCGCGGCGGCCGTGCCGGATAAGCGCCCCGTGGAAATCGCGGGGAAGCACCAGCGGTCCCCCTCCCACCAAGCCAGCGAGCTCCGGGTGGCTTCGCTGACGTGGCCAGCGGCGTCATACTGGATGCCTTCGGCGTCGCCGCGATCGGCGAAGCCCTTGAGCTCGCGCCACGCGGTGGCCGAATTCTGCCACGGGCCGCTCTTGGGCCGCGGCAACCACTCCGGGGCGTCTCGCCGCGTCTGCAGGGCGAATAAATCCATCGCCGAAGGCGTCGGCGGCAACGGCCGGACGCTGACCCATTCGCGCGCCAAGGCGTCGGGGCGGGCCGCGACGATCAAGCGCACGATGGCGTCGGTGAGTTCGGCCTTCTCCAGCAACTTGCGGAGAATCGGCGACCACGCTTCCGCCGAGGGACCAGCGCCAAGGTGCAGGCGACGCGGGTCGAGTCCCAGGCGCGGACAGGCCAAGGCCAAACGCGCGAGATGGTCGGCCAGGCAGGCGACCTTGCCGCCGCGGAGGGCAAAGGTCTCGAACAGGCATGAGCCGGGCTGCAACGTCGCGACGTCGGCGCCCTCGGGCACATTTAAGTAATCGCCCGAGCACCAAGCTAGCATGGCGGTAAAGCGGCGCGGGCCGCCGCCAGCAACGGAGCCTGGGCCTTACGCCAAGATTCCGCATGTTCGCGTTCGGGGCGCGAGTCCGCGACGATGCCGGCCCCCGCTTGGATGAAACTGCGGCCACCGGTCGTCCACAGGGAACGGATGACGATGTTCAGGCACAAATCGCCGTTGGCGCCGACCCATCCGATGGAGCCCGTGTAGAAACCGCGGGCCACCGGCTCGAGCTCCGCGATGATCTGCATCGTCCGCACCTTCGGCGCGCCCGTGATGGTGCCGCCGGGGAACAACGCCCGGACGACCTCCGCCGGCCCCACCCCGGTTGCCAAACGTCCTTCGACCTGCGAGACGAGGTGCATGACGTGCGAGTATTTCTCGACGGCCATGAACTCGGGGACATGGACCGAGCCCGGGGCCGCCACGCGGCCCACGTCGTTGCGCAACAAGTCGACGAGCATCAAATGCTCGGCCCGCTCCTTCGTGTCGCCCGCCAGCTCCTGCGCCCACGCCGCATCGGCCGCGGCATCGGCGCCCCGCGGACGCGTCCCCGCGATCGGTCGCGAAGCAATTCGCCCACCGGTCACTTCCACCAACAACTCGGGGGAGCCGCACGCCAAGGTCCCCGCGGGGAGACTCAGCAAACCCATGTAGGGCGAGGGATTCGCTTGGCGCAGCGCGGCGTAGGCGAGCGCCGGATCGACCGCCGGCACCTCGAGGCGGGTCGAAAGGTTCACCTGATAGGTATCGCCGGCGGAGATATAGGCCAAGACTTGCCGCACGGCGGCCTCGAAGGCCGGCCGCGGCAAAGACTCCGCCACCGGGGTCGCCGGCGTCGGCACCGCGGGGAGGGTTGGAGTGGGCGCGCCACCGGCCTCCTGCCAAACCTGCGCCAAGGCCCGGGCGCGCCGTTGCGCTTCCCGCCAAGTCGTCTCCAGCCGTCCGTCGGCGGGACACAACACCACGACCGTCAGTTCGTGCCGGGCGTCATCGTAAACATAGGCTTCCGTGGCCTCCAAAAAAACCGCGGAGGGGCAAGGGAGGTCGGCGGGGGCGGAGCGCACGGGCTCGAACTGCGTCGCGAGTTCGTAGCCGAGCGCCACGATGAGCCCGCCTTGGAAAACAGGCCAGCCCGCGAAGGTCGGCGCCCGTTGTTCCCGGGACCACCGGCGCAAAGCCTCCAAGGGTTTATCGAGCCCGGCTTCATGCGCGCCGTCTTCCGCATGCACGACGACGCGCCCGTCGGCGGTGAAGACCGTGGCGCGGGCCGAGGTCGGTACGGCGATGGTGAGGCTGCCCGTGCGCCCGCTCTCCAGCACGGCATGGAAACGGCCGCGGAGCAAGGTGCGCCAATCCGCCGGCAACCCCGCGGCGGCAAAGCGGGCGAGATAAGGCAGGCGGGTCCATCCCGGACCAACCGCTCCCCAGTCGGCGAGCGTCGTTTCGGCGAGGATGGAAGGCGCGTCATTCACCGGCGAAATTTATCAGGTAACCCGCGAGCTCTGTCGACGTGAGAATCTGGCGCGCCTGCGCCACGGTGATGCCGTAGACGTGCAGCTCCTGCCGCGAACCCTTCGAGACGACGGTCACGCGCAAGCCGCCATCCAACGGCATGACCTTGATCGAATGCCGCCGGGCGCCCACCCGGGCCTGGATGACGCCCCGCGAGACGCGGCCGTGTTTCTCCAACAGCTCCACAACGGGGCGAGCGGCGTCCGTGACGGTGGTATGCGTGCCCGCCCGTCCGCGCCCCTTGGCCATCTCAGGCGATCTCCCAGTTGTAGGGATGCTTCGACAGGAGTTCGCAACCGGTCTTCGTGATCACGACGCAATCCTCGAAACGGCAGCCGCCGATGCCCGGATAGTAAAGCCCGGGTTCGACGGTGATGGCATTGCCGGCCACCAAGGGATTCTGGTTCCGCAGGGACAGGAACGGGTCCTCATGGATATCATAGCCCAAGCCGTGGCCGGAACCGTGGAAGAAGCCGACGTAGACGCCTTGTTTGTTCGGTCCCGTCTCGTAGCCGAGGGACTTGAAGTAATCGACGGGGATGCGATGGATCTCCGCGCCCGTGACGCCGGCCCGCAAGGCCTTGATGATCCGGCCGTGGGCGGCCTTGACGGCTTCGACCATTTTCCGCTGAGCGGGCGAAGCCTTACCCTTCAGGTAGGTGCGGGTCATGTCGCCGTAGTGCCAGGAGGCGAGGTCGCGCGGGAAGATGTCGAGCACCAGCAGCTGGTTGGCGTGGATCGGGCCCGTGCCCTTGTTGTGGCAATCCACCGCCTGGTCGCCCGGCGCGCAGATCAGGCCCGTGTCGCACAAGGCCCCTGCGCGGACCGTCGCCGCCTGGACTTCCTCTTGGAGGATTTCCGAAGTGAGCACCTTCCCCTTCCAGACCAAGCGGCCTTTCTTGTCGGGACGAGCTTCCGCCAGGATGCGCTCGACCGCGGTGAACCCCGCGCAGGCGGCCCGGTTGCCCGCGCGAATGCCCGCCAATTCGGCCTTCGTCTTCACCCAGCGTTGCGGGAAAAGCGCCGGCGCGGCCCGCTCATCGCGCGAGGAACCCGCGGCGATCAACTCCAGGCCAAGTTCCTGCAGGCGCAAGAACAGGGCGACGGGGAAATCGCCGGGCACGCGGAATTTCTTCACCCCGCGCTGCAAAGCCGCGAACACGATGGCATCGGCGATGGCCGCGGTCGGGTTCGTCCGGCGGAGGTCCGTGATGATTTCCGTCAAGTTGAGCACCTCATCCAAGTCCGATTCCGCCTTCGCTCGGCCGACTTCCAACAGCGGCAGGAGCCCGACCTTGCGCCCTTGGGCGCTGAACGCCGGAAACGGATCGGAGGCGTGGAAGCCGGAGAACCACCGGAGGTCGGCGTTCTTCGTGGGGGTCGCCATCAGCAGGACATCGTCCGGGCGGGTAGCAGTCTTCTTGGGGGTCTTCGGGCGCGGCATAGGAGCAAGATGACGATGGGCGGGCGGGCGGAAAGCGCAAACACGCGTGCCTGCGGCTTGACTGGGGCCGAGGGGCGGGCAATTCTGGAAGTCCTTTCGCGCGGGTATCGTTCAGTGGTAGGACCCCACTTTCCCATAGTGGTGACACCAGTTCAAATCTGGTTACCCGCTCCAAAGGATAACCTTCCGGACCAGCCCCCCAACCGAGGCAGGCTTGACCTCGCCCGCCCCGCTGGGAATAGTCGCGTCCTTGGCCACGCGGGTATCGTTCAGTGGTAGGACCCCACTCTTCCAAAGTGGTGACACCAGTTCGAATCTGGTTACCCGCACCAAGGACTTCTTCCGTTCAGTTCCGCCAAGGCAACTGGCCGGCGGGGGCGACTTCCAGGAACTCCTTCCAGGCGGCCTGCTCTTCCGGGGCCAACGATGAGGCGACCACCAAGCGCCACTTGGGCTTCACGGGCGGGCGGCGCAGGCTCATGCCCGCTTGCTCCGGGAGACGGTTCGCCTTCCGGGAGTTGCAGCGCACGCAGGCCGTGACGATGTTCTCCCAGTTCGTCTTCCCGCCGACGTCGCGCGGAACGACGTGGTCGAGGTTCAGTTCTTCCTCCCGGAAGACGCGGCCGCAATACTGGCAGGTGTGCGCATCGCGGAGGTAGACGTTGCGGCGGCTGAAGCGGATCTCGCGGCGCGGGACTCGATCGTAGGCGCCCAAGAGCAGGACCCGCGGCATGCGCAGCACGATGCACGGCGACCGGACGGCCTCGGCGGCGGGCGGTGGGGTCGCCAGGGAATAGGAGACCCATTCCGCCGCGGCGAAGATCCGGTGACCCGTTTCATCCGAATGCACCACGGAGGCCCGGCCGCGGAAGAGCAGGCTCATGGCGCGCAAAGTGCCGACGATGTTCACCGGCTGCCAGAGGCGGTTCAAGACGAGCACGCGATGGTCAGGACGAGGTGGCAAGGCGAACGCCACCATACCCACTCCGCCGCCTCGGTCAACAGCGGCTCAAACGTCGCCGCTCACCGCGTACGCTCCGGCGCCTTGGTGGGCGCGGTCTTGGCCGACTTGGCCGACTTGCTCGACGGCGGAACCGGCACCGCGGGCGGCACGGTTTCGGTGTCCGGGAAGGTCGCCATCTGTCGGCCGAACAATTCAGGGGTCTGGTAAGGCACGCCGTCGATCGTGACCGTCAGGCACTCGATCGCATTGGAAGTCACCGAGAAGCCGCCCTTAACCGTAACGAAGATTTCCTTGCCCCGGACGCCAAGGACTTGGTTGTAGCGGATTTCGCCGGAATTGGTTTCGCGGAGCAGGCAGCTCGTGCCGCTCTGCAAGGCCGTGATTCCGACCAGGTGCGGACGCCCCACCAGGACGACTGGTGGAGAGGCTTTCTTGGACTGCGGCGGTTGGCTCGTCCCGGAGGACGAGCTCAGTGAAAAAACACCCAGGCGAACAAGGCGGTCAACGCCACCCCGAGGACGATCCAGAGGATGGTGTCGCGGTTGACCGTGAGGCTTGCGCCTTCGACGGGTTCAAAGGGGACTTCTTCTTCTTGGCCGGCGGCATCGAGCGGCCGGCGCGCGGCGCGCACCGAGTGATGCGTATTGAAATCCGAACAGGCCTTCTCGTCGTCGAGCCGGAGGTAGCGGGCATAGACCTTCACGAAGCCACGCTTGTAGACTTCCGCCAAAGGAATGGACTCGAACTGGTTGGCTTCCATCGCCTGGAGGTAGTCGGTCCGGATTTTCGTGAACTCCGCGGCCTCGCGCAAAGTCACGCCCAAGCGCTGACGCGCTTCCTGAAGTCGTTCACCAAGGGTCTGCATACCCCCACCTTCAGCCTTGGGCCAAAAATAGGCAAGCCTCGGCTAGGGCTATCGGCCGACGAACAGCAAATCCCGCAACTCCCGCAGGTCGCCCGGCCAAACCCAAACCATGGGGGACAGAATCAGCAACTGAAGGTAAGAGAGGGCCGTCGAGAAGCCCGGGAGGTTGATCAGGACGATGAGGATAATGAAGCCGTAGCGGCCGAGCGTGGTGAAGAACTCCAAGGAATAGAGGCCGAGCCGATAAAAGATGCGGGACCCGTCGAGCGGGGGAATGGGAATGAGGTTGAAGCAAAAGAGCCCGATGTTCATCAGCATCCCCGAGACGAGGAACCGCCCTAGGTTGCGGGTGGCCGGATCTTCGTAGGACACCCCGAGGATAAGCCCCACGAGGACGAAAATGAGGCATAGGACCAAGTTCATCGCCGGGCCAGCCAAGGTGATCAGGATATCATCCGTGCGGCGGGTCGCGGGATTAGGCAGGGAAATCTGGACGGGCTTGCCCCAACCGATGAGCCCAAAGCCAGGGCTGAAGAAAATCATGATCCCGGGGATGAGCAGGGTCCCGATGGGGTCCGCATGCGCCAGGGGGTTCAAGGTCACGCGTCCCTGATAACGCGGCAACGGGTCGCCCCGGAGGTCAGCGACCCAGGCGTGGCCAAACTCGTGCAGGCCAATCGAAACCACCAAGAGGATGAGCTGGAGGAGGGACCAGCGGAGGTGCTCGGGGGAGAGGTCCATCTTAGTTGGCGCCGCAGGATCCGGGAGCCTTCCCGCACCCACAGGCGTTGGTGTGGACGTGGTCGGTCTTCAGCCCTTTGACCGCCACCAAGGCGAGCTGCTTCTCCACCTGCTCGGAGCCGCAATGGGTACAGGCGGGCTTTTCCTTGGCGGACCGGACGAGCAGCTCGAAATCTTTCCCGCAAGCGGCGCAATGAAAGTCGAAGAGTGGCATGAAGTTGCCCTGTTGATAGGCACCCACGGTCCGCTGCCAATCCGAAAGACCCCGCCCGGGGATACGCCTTGAGGGCGCGGAGCGGCCCGCTTAGGGTGGCAGCCGTCGACATGCCCTCCCCTGCCCGCATTCGCTTAGCCCAACGCCGCGGCCTCCCGCTCCGGCAGGCCAAGCAGCTCGCGGGCCTGACGACTCCGCGGAAGATCCAGGACTTCCTGGCGAAGCTCCCGCAGAACTTCGAACCCGAAGGCGATACCGCGCGTTCGGTGCAGGCCGCCCTCTCCGCGCATTGCGCGCACTGCATCGAAGGCGCCATGATCGCCGCCTTCGCCCTCTGGCTCCAAGGGCACCCGCCGCTGCTGATCGACCTCTCGGCGCACCAAGACATGGACCACGTCATCGCCCCGTTCAAGGTGAACGGCCGCTGGGGGGCGATCTCCAAGACGAACTACGTCTGCCTACGGTGGCGCGACCCGATCTATCGCAGCGTCCGGGAGCTCGTGATGTCCTACTTCCACGAATACGCGAAAGGGCCGCGCAAGTCGCTGCGGAGCTATTCGCGGCCGTTCGACCTCAGCAAACTCCCGGCCGAAAAATGGGTGAACAACTTGGATCAGTGCTGGGAAATCGCCGACCTCATCACGGCCGCCCGGCATTACCCGATCGTGACCGCCGCCCAAGCCAAAGCGCTCCGCCCGCGAGATCCGGTGGAAGTCGCCTCCGACCGGGTGACGGCTTTCCCGATTCCGGCCTGGAAACACGGGCGGCTCTGACGCTCAGCGTCGGCCGTCGTACCAAAGGTGGCAGGCCTTGGGATCCTTGGCCGCACGCCCAGCGCTGAAGAACATCCGACCGAAGAACCGTACGGATTCCGTGAAGGTGTACAGCTTCAGTTTACGCGAAGAAGTGGCGAGGGGATGCGCGGCCAGCACGCGGAACCTGAGACGCCGCTCCCGGGCGACCCGGTGCAGGCGACGGCTCAGGAACACTTCTTCGCCCGCATAGAATTCGGTGCCGAAGCCACCCGCTTGGCGAAAGGCCGCGGCCTCGACCCAGACGCACGAGCCGGCCGCCCAGCGGGCCAAGCGACTCACCAGGTTCCAGCAGCCACAGAAGAACCGGGCGAAGAACGGCGTGCCGGCCTCGAGCGCCACCGTGCTGCCGCCCCCGAGATGTCGTCCCGCGGCGATGTGGTCGGCGATATCCGCAAACAATCCCGCCGACGGCCAGGAGTCCGCATCAATGAAGACAAACCAGTCGCCCGTGGCGACGCGGGCGCCGGCATCGCGGGCCCGGCCGATCTGATTGATGGGCTCAAAGACGACCGTCGCGCCGGCGGCGCGCGCGAGCTCAGCCGTGCGGTCGGTGGAATTATTGTCGCAGACCACGACTTCGTGCGCCCAACCCCGCGCCCGGAAGGCCTGCGCGGCCGCCGCCACCGCGGTCAAGGTTTGCGGCAACAGCCGCTCCTCATTGAACGCCGGGATGATGACGGAAATGCGCATCAACGTGCCGAGGGCTTGGCGCGCGCGGCCAACCAGAGGTCGACCGGTTCTCCCGCCTTCAAGATTTGGGGCTTCAGCGGAGACCCGCGCGGGAGCTTCATCTCGACGCCGACAAAGGTGGTCTGGGCGGGGCAGAATTCGGGTGAAGGCGCCCCGATGCCCTTCCGGCCTTTCAGGTTCCAGAAGATATTCCAAGCCCCCGCATCCAGGCCCAGATCGTCGCCGCCGCCGCACGCGAAAAAGTTGGCGCCATTCGCGGAGGTCACGTTGGTGATGAGGTTGGCGAACGGACCTTGCTTATGAAAATCCAAGGTGAGGTCGACGCCCGTGCCTGCACGAACGACATTGCCGTTCGTCCACGGGCTGAAACTTACGTCGTGATGGAAACGCGCCTTGAACTCAAACTCCTCCAGGCGATGCGCCTGCCCGGCGAAGGTCACGCCGTGGTGGCCGATGAATCCACCGGGACCGACGGGCCGACCGGCTTCGAGCAGCACATGGCGGACCGTGACGTGCGACCCGGAGATATAGGGACCGCTGTCGACGCCGCTGAAGTGAAGGTCCTCCATCCAGCCATGGTGCACGTCGTGGAACTCCAGCGGGTTCCAGCCGTCTTCTTTGAAGT
>CALQIY020000031.1 GCA_943330755.2 Opitutus sp. GAS368 | reverse complement strand
CTGCGCAGGCGGTGCCGCAACAGGCGCAGCCCATCGCCCAACCCGTCAAGGCGTCTCCGCAGGATGGTCAAGCCGTCGAGCAGACCGCCAAGGCGATGGGGCAGGGCGGCCAGCCCGTTCCCCAGACGGCTCAAGCCGCCGGTGCGCAATCCGTGCCGCAAGGGGCCCAAGCGACCGGTCTGGATGGCAAGCCTGTCGAACAAGCGGCCACGGCCGCGGGCCAAGGGGGTAAGCCTGTCGAACAAGCGGCCACGGCCGCTGGTCAAGGCGGTAAGCCCGTTGAACAGGCCGCCCAAGCCGCGGGTCAAGGTGGTAAACCTGTTGAACAAGCCGCTACGGCCGCGGGGCAGGGCGGTAAGCCCGTGGAACAGCAAGCCACGGCCGCTGGCCAAGGCGGCCAAGGCGCCCAGCCCGTCGCGACGCCGCCGCCGCAGGGTGTCGGCCAAGCTGAAGGCGTGAAGGCCGGTGCCGCCGGCGGTGTCCGCCCCGTCATGGGTGTCGGTGGCATCGATGCGGAGAAACTCCGCAACCTCGAGGCAGCCCTGCAAGCCCAGCCGAAGGATGGCCCGATCGACGCCAAGAAACTCCGCGCCGCGGCCCAGTTGCTGGGCCAACCCAAGGCCGAAGTCGCGCCCCCCGCGCCGAGCGAGAAAACCGATGCCCGCTCGTCGCTCAACGAATTTAAGCTCCCGGAAGGCTCCTGAACCTAACTTTCTATAACACAAAAAGACCATGCGAACCTCGCTCCCTTGCGGACTCCTCCTCGCCACGCTCGCCTTGGCGCCCTTGGCCTCCGCGCAGACGGCCCCCGCCCTCGACCCGAAGACGCAGGCGCAGTATGAGAACCTGCCCAACCAGAAGTTCTCGCGCGACCTGTCCGAGGTCTTCACCGCCCTTGAGCGCGCCAGCAAGGTCGATGCCTCCACGGCCGCCGACACGCGTTTCCAGCATAGCTTCCGGCTCGGCGATTGGGCCCAGATCCGCGCCGAGCTGGGGCAGTTGTCCCCCGAGCTTGCGCGGCGCATCTTCGACAAGATGCTGGCCGACCTCACGGAACGTCAGAAGAGCGGCATGAAGCTCGATGACATCCTCGCCTTGGCCGACGCGTTGCCCGGCGAACTCAACGACGCCGAACTGCGTAAGGTCGGCGAACTCCTTTCGAACAGCGTCCCCGCGAGCGAAGCCTTCTGGCTGGCCGAGCGGATGCGTCGCGGGACCGCCAAGCTGGGCGGCAAGGATCCGGCCCGCCGTCTGGCCGCGGGACGCGTGCTGTTGGCGGGGGGCTTCAAGGAGTTGGCCTTGGCTTACTTGCCGGAGCGCGAGCGCCTCGACGACATCAAGGACGAGACCTTGCGCCAAGAGATCGCCGCTTTTCTTTCCGCCGAACAGGCCAGCGAATTTGCCCAGCGTGAGCAGATTCAGAAGGTCTGGGACGAAAACGTCGCCATCCTTAACCGCGATAAGGTCAACGATTGGGACAAGACCAAAGCTGCGGGCAACTTGGCTCGCGTCATGACGCAGGTGCAGCCCGCCAACCTTGACGGCTTCTTCCGCGACCTCATCCGGAGCAAGCCGGATGTCGCGGTTCGCCTCATCGCCGGCCTGCAGCGTAAGATCCAGACCGACGCCCGTTCCGAGCCTGCCATCCGCGTGGAAAACCTCCGCGCCCAGTCCGTCCTCGCGACCCTCGTCGCCAACCACGCCGACGCGTCGGCCAGCCCTTGGAATCCCTTGCTCGTCGCCATGGCCGAAGAGTGGATGAACGAGGTCGAGGCGACCTTTGCCCAGCGCGCCGCCCTCGCCAATCGCCGCTCCCGCGGTGGCAACAACAACACCAACGCCATCGAGGCGGAAGAACTGCTCGGCCTCGCGCCGATGGGCAAATGGTTGCAGGCGCTGGGTCCCGACACCCGGGACCGCCTGGACGCGAGCCTCTCGCGGGCCGTCATCGCGAGCGCCAACTTCGAAGCCGCTGCGGAGCGGATCACGGAGCTCGCCAAGCGCCATCCTTCCGCCGGCGTCGCCTTGGCCGAAGATTTCCTGTCCGCTTGGGCGCAGGCCCATAATCCTTTGGTGCCGGAGGAACTGCGGCGCAAATATGGCCTCGCCGAAGATGCCCGCATTCCGGTGACGCCGGTCATGATGGAACGCAACATCGACAGCCTGGCCAAGATGATGGCGCTCTTCCGCGCCGCCAAGGTCACGCCCCGCGACCAAGGGAAGGTCGTCGCGGCCTTCGACCTCGCCTACAGCAACGCCGAGGCCTACCGCGACACGCACATCGAGAAGGTGTTCGGTCCGGCCGCCCAGATGGATGAGCAGGTCTTCTTCCTGCTCACCGCCCGCATGCACGCCAACCTGTCGGACCGCTGGCGCAAGCCCGAGCTCCAGCGCAATACGCTGACCCGCCGCACGGAGCAGCAGACCTATGAGATGGTCCAAGGTACCTACGGCTCCTTGGTCGCGATGATCGACGCTTGGACCAAGAACCACCCGAGCTCCTCCCGCGCGCTGATCTTTGGCGGTCAGGTGCTGAATGACTGGGCGGACTTCGAGTATCTGCAGGAGCTGGCTCCGATGGATTCGCCCAAGCGCCTCGCCTTGATGAAGGAGCGCAGCCTGCAGTCCCTGGAGTATTTCCAGAAGGGCGCCGACGCCTATGGGCGTGAGATCATCCGCAACGGCGGCAACGCCCAGTCGATCGAACCTTACCTCGTCTGGTTCAACGCCCTCGTCGGCGTCGGTCACAACAACACCGTCAACTTGGCCAAGAGCGCGAACCGCGCGGGTCTGCAGAAGGTGCGGAGCAGCATCCAAGCCCTGCCGGGGAAGGCGGCCCAGACGCACATGAGCCTCCTGGCGAAGACGCTGAATGCGCGCCTGACGGATGAACGCGACCCCTTGCATGAGGATGTGAAGTACCGCTACCTCGCCGCTGCCTTGGTGGTCACCAAGGATGACCCCTTCACGATGGCGCTGCAGAAGCGGGCCAATTACCTCGACGAACTCCTGAGCGAAGTGCGGGTGCAGACGCGCTTGGATGGCCCCAACACCGTGGGCGCCAACCAAGAGTTCGGGATCTTCGTCAGCGTCATCCATACCGAGGCCATGGGCCGCGTGGCCAAGTTCGGCCAATACCTGACCAATGACGCCGCCGCCACGGCCGCGAAGAACAAGCGTCGCGGGGCGACGGTCCGCAAGGGCCGCGATGCGCAAGGACCGCGGGATGAGTTCCAGTTCGACCTCGAGGACGCTCTCTCGCCGTTCTTCGTCGTCCGCTCGATCACCTTCGCCACGCCGGATGTGAAACCCCGTCCGACCGCCCGCCCGGGCTGGGAAGAGACGGTCCTGGCCTATGTGCTCGTGCGCGCCAAGGATGCCAGCGTCGACAAGGTGCCACCGGTGAAGCTCGACCTGAAGTTCATCGACCTCTCCGGCCCGGTCACGGTGCCGGCGGTTTCGGCCGAGACCTTGCTCAAGGTTTCTCCGACCCTGGTGGGTCCGCGTCCGGCGGGTCGCGTCGAGGTCACGCAGACCTTGGATACCCGGCAGTTCGGCATCAACGGCTCGTTGAACTTGGATATCCACGCGACTGGGACGGGCTTGGTCCCTGACTTAGACGACTTGGTCGACCTCGACATCGTCAAGCGCGTGACGGCGGTCCGCCAAGTCGGCGCCAACGAAGGCCTGCAAGTCAAGGAGCTCAACACTTGGGGTGAGCAAGTGGCGGCCCGTTCCGAGCGCCATTGGGTGATCTCCTTGGATGGTGACGCCATCCGGGCGGCCGACAAGGCCACCGAAGTGCCTTTTGCTCCGCTCAAGAATCCGGCCAACGGCGCCATCTGGCGCACCTACGAGGACATGGATCTCAAGGTCCTCCCCAAGGCTTCCGTCCGCCTGGATCGTCAGCGTGCCTTGCCAGGTACGGGTGTCATCCCTCCGGCCCCGACCAGCCCATGGCTCTGGCCGGCGCTGGGTAGCGTCGTTGCGTTGCTGGGCCTCGGGCTCTTCTTCGGCTTGCGTGGTGGACCGAAAGGTCCGGCCGCTCCGTCGGCGCGAGAGGTCTTCCAGATGCCGGCGGAGGTCGATGGCTTTGCCGCCGCGGCCTTCCTCCGTCGTTATGGGGCCAGTCCGCTCATCGCCCTCAACGCCGCACAGAAGGGTGAGCTTGCCCAGGATTTGGCCCACATCCAACAAGGCTGTTTCAACGGAGCCAGTACGTTGGGTGAACCCGAACTCCGTGCCATTCTCCAGAAATGGCTCAAGCAACTCCGCTAAGTCTTATACGATCCCCCATCCCCTTAATCCCATCCCCTAACCCCTTTAGTCCCATGTCCTCCACCCAATCCTCCCAGAAGTTCGTCGGCGCCGTGCGTGAACGCGTCGGCCTGGTCGTTGTCGGCCAAGACGTCGTCGTCGAACGCGTGATGATCGCGCTCCTCACCGGCGGCCACCTGCTGCTGCAAGGCATGCCGGGCCTCGCGAAGACGCTCTTGGTCAACACCGTCGCCAAGGCCATCCACCTCGACTTCAAGCGGATCCAGTTCACCGTCGATATGTTGCCGTCGGACATCCTCGGGTCCGAAGTCGTCGACCAGAAGACCGGCGAATTCCGTATTCACCGCGGGCCGGTCTTCACGAACCTGTTGCTCGCGGACGAGATCAACCGCGCGGCTCCGAAGGTGCAGGGCGCCATGCTTGAAGCCATGCAGGAGCGCAAGGTCACCTTGGGGGGCCAGAGCCTGAAGCTCCCGACGCCTTTCCTCGTCATCGCCACCCAGAATCCGGTCGAGCAGTCCGGGACGTTCGAACTCCCCGAAGCCCAGTTGGACCGGTTCATGCTCCTGCACCGCCTCGGTTACCCGGGCCGCGATGAGGAGCAGGACATCTTGCGTCGTCAGCTCGGCATGGGTCTCCGCAAGGAAGAGGGTGGGGCGGTGCCCAAGACCGCCTTCGACATGATCGACGGCTCGCCGGTCGGCACGGCCGCGGACCTCGTCGCCGCGATGGAGTCGGTCCAACAGGTCCACGTCAGCGAAGTCTTCCTGAAGCACTCCGTGGAACTCGTCCGCCGGACCCGCGAATCCAAGCTCCTCGACTTCGGTTGTTCACCGCGTGCCGGCTTGGCGCTCGTGAATGCCGCCCGCGCCCGCGCGGTCATCCATGGCCGTGACTACGTCACCCCCGAAGACCTCTTCGACCTCGCGGAGGACGTCGTCCTGCACCGTATCCGTGTGAGCTACGAGGCCTCGGCGGCGGGTCACACCGGTCCCAAGGTCCTGCAAGGCATCCTGGCCGGTCTCGGCTAAGCCTTCCCGGTCGGTTTCCGCCTCACCCTCCCCATGCGTCGCCAAGCCCTCCTTGCCCATGATCCCGTCGATGCGCGGGACTTCGAGGTGGCCGTCAAGCAGTTGGCCAACAGCCTGCGCTTCGGCCAGGAGCAGTCGGTCTTCCATGGGGCGGGCTTGGAGTTCGCGCAGTCCCGTCCGTATGTCGCCGGCGACCCGGTGAAGTTCATCGACTGGAAACTCTCGGCCCGCATGCGCAAGCTCTTCGTCAAGGAATACGAAGAGCCGAAGCAGGTCCCGCTGTATCTCCTCGTGGACACCTCCGCGTCCATGTGCGTGTCTTCGCAGACCCTCAGCAAATATGCTTGGGCGGTGCGCATCGCCGCGGGCATCGGCCTGGCCGCGCAGGGGAACGTCACCCCCGTCGGTCTCCTGGGTTGCGGCGCGCGGGAGCTGCACATCCGCCCCACGCTCTCGCGCACCACCGTCCTGGAATGGTCGCACCAGTTGCGGCAGCATGATTTCCGCGAAGCCACCTCCTTGGCGAAGCGCGCCCGCGAACTCGCGCCCTCGTTGACGCGGCGCACGACCGTCGTCGTGCTGAGCGACCTGCATGACCCCGGTTCGCTGGAAGCCTTGCAGGTCCTGGCCCAGCGCAATGATTGCATCGCCTTGCACCTCGAAGACCCCGCCGAACGCGGCGTCCAGGGCGCCGGCTTCTTCCGCGGCGTCGAGGCTGAGTCCGGACAGGCCTTCATCGGCCGCGGCGGCCGGCCGTTCGTCGACACCTCCGCGTGGAAGGCCGAGCTCAGCCGCTTCGCCGTCGATTACCTTCACCTGCGCACGGATCGCCCGATCCTGGCGCCCCTCGCGCACTTCCTGCAGCACCGTGGCCAGTCGGCCCGGAGCGTTCGCTGATGTTACGTTTCTTCATGCTGATCTTCCACCATCGGTGGCTTCCGTGGGCGGCGTTGTTGCTCGTCGTGGCGCTGCCTTTGGCCTGGTGGCTGACGCGCGAGGATAAGCTCCTGAACGTCCCCTTGGGCGTCGAGCAGGCGGCCATCATCACCTATGGCGGCCCCGAGTTGGCCGTGAAGCCGTTCAAGTGGGGCGTCGCCGTGAACGTCCGCATCGCGCAGGTCACCGGCGCACCGGGCGGGCGTGTCTACGACGTCCGTTACCTCGTGAACCGCGAAGGGGACTACGACCTGCGCGACTACCTGACCAGCGCGAGCGGCGTCGTCCCGGAAGGCCTGCCGGTTTTCAAGTTCCACGGTGACCCGAAGATGTCGAAGGAACTCGAAGCCCGCATCAAGGAGACGGAGCAGGTCGGCGTGCAGGTCGGTGGTCGGTACTACACGAAGTTGACCGTCTTGGGCTGCGTGTGGCTGGCCTGTCTCTACCCTTTGATTTTCTGGGGTCGGCCGAAGCGTTTGGCGCTGGCTCCGGTCGTCCCCCCTTTGACGGAAGCCGAAGAACTCCATGGCCTCTTGGCCAAGCTCCGCGCAGGTGCGCTGGATGCCACCGGACAAGCCCGCATGGAGATGATTTTGCTCCGCTGCTGGCGGGCGGGTCTCTTGCGTCCGGACGCGCCCATGAGCGAAGTGCTGGCGGCCGTGGCTAAAGACGGTCGGACGGCGGAAGACCTCCGGCGCCTGCAGGCTTGGCTTTACCGCCGAGATGCCAAGGTGACCGCCGAAGAGATTGCGGCCCTCGTTGCACCCCATGCCCAGGAGCCTGTGCGCTCACCCGTCCGATGACCTTTCTTTATCCCAAGCTCTTGGCGTTACTCGCCATCCCTGTCATCCTGGCCTTTTGGGAATGGGTTCGGCCAGGCCAGCCATTGGCCATGCCCTTTGACCATGCTAAGGTCGGGCGCGGCCGATTCTGGCAGTTCCTCATCAATAGCGCGAACTGCTTGCCCGCCTGCCTGCTCGCCGTGGCGATCCTCTTCTTGGCCCATCCGGTCATTTTCAATCCCCCGGAAGTCGAGCGCCAGCTGACGAACGTCCAGATAGTCTTGGACACCTCGGGCAGCATGAAGTCGCCACATGGCCCGCAGACCAAGGGAGTGAACTCCCGTTTTGACTCGGCGATGGCATCGATTGAGCAATTCTTGCACCACCGCAAGGGCGACGCCTTCGGCCTGACCGTCTTCTCGCGTAATTTTGTGCACTGGGTACCGCTGACGCAGGATACCGAAGCCATCGTCTTGGCCCGCCCCTTCATCGCCCCTTACGTCTTTCCCGATGAGTTTTGGGGCAACACCTTCGTCGGTAAGGCTCTTTACGGAGCGGCGGAACTCCTTGATCAGGCGAAGACTGGGGACCGGACCATCATTCTGCTCACCGATGGCTTGAGCAGCGATATCGTGCCGCCCAAGGACAGCGCGATCATCGCGGACCTGCGGGCCAAGCGCATCACCGTCTTCGTGATCTTCCTCATCGACCAGCCCGTCACCCCTTCGCTGGTCGGCATCGCGCAGGCGACCGGGGGCGACGCGTGGGGGGCCGTGACGCCGGAAGCCCTGAACTCGGTCTTCAAGCGCATCGACGAGATGAAGAAGGTCGTCGTCCTGGAAAAGAAGCCCCGGGCCTCGGATTACTACGACCCCTTCTTCATCCCGGCGCTGGCTGCCTTGGGTTTGGCTATCTTGGCGCTCTTCGGTATCCGCTACAATCCGTGGTAAAACAAGCAGGCCGCCCGGAAGGGCGGCCTGCGTTTCAACCAACAGGGTCGGCTTAGAAACGAACCGTATAGCTCGCCTTGATTTGGTGGGCGGACTTGATGTCGGCGCCGGAGTGGTAGTCGTAACCCAAGGTAGCGGCGCGACCTTCACCTAGCGCGAGGCTGAGACCGAGCCCGGCGCGGAGCAGGTCTTGGCCGGCGCCCGAGGTGCCGACGGTGAACGTCGTCGGGACGGTGGCGTCCGCGAAGCTGGCGTTCAAGCTGCCACCTTCCGTGCTCAGGGCATGCTCGTAGGCGATGTTCAGCGAGACCGTCAGGCTATCACCGACCTTGATGCCGTAGCCCATGCCGATTTCCGCGGTCACATCCGACTGCTTGGCGGCGGCGACGTTGAGGTTGGCGCCCGTGCCCGTCTCGAGGAAGGCGTCGGTCGTGGCCATGTTGCGGCTGATCCCGACATAGGGGGTGAAGGCACCGAGCTTCGTGAAACTCAGGCGAGCCGAGAGGCTGGTCGCTCCGACCTTCTGGTTGGCGAAGGACTGGCCGGAGCGGGTGCCGTTGGCCTTGAGTTCGCCGTTGACCAAGCCGAAGTCCAGACGACCGAACTCGACGTCGGTACCGAAGCCAAGGCCATAGGAACGACCCGAGGCATCGGAGGCGAAACCGCTCGCGCTCGACTGACCGGAGTTGTCGGAGAGCAACACGGAGAAGACCGAGCCGGCACCGGCTTGGTGGCTGAGGACCGCGTAGCGGGCATTGACATCGAAGCTGCCGTTGAGGGAGGTCAGGGAGGCGGTCGAGGTGGACTGCTGCTGGTCGTAGCCGAGTTGGACGTTCCAGCCCTCGTTCGCGGCGGTCGCGCCGACGAAGGCGCGGGCGAGGGAGCGGGAATTGCGGGAGGCCATGAGCATCGTCGTGCCGTACGGCTCAGGGGAGAGCGCATCGAGGGCGGTGTCCACGTTGGCGGCGCCAAGGAAGGCGACGGTCGCGGCACCCATCTCGCCGGCGGCGATGAAGGCCTTGCCGGACGTGGCGGTGGCCGCACCGTTCTTGATCACGGACGCGCTGGTGGTCAGGCCGTCGGCGTAGAGCGCGGCGGCGATGGCCTTGCGGTTGGTGTCGATGGTCAGGTCGGCGAACGTCTGCGCTTCGGTCAGGCCCGAGCCGTGGATGCGGCCCGTGGCGCTGTTGAAGAACACCTGGGTGCCCTGCGTGCTGCGGTCGAGCGTCGAGAACGTGCCCGAGTAAGCGGCGGCGCTGACGGCGAGGATCGAGTCGGTACGGGCGAAGTTGAAGCTGCTGCCCGTTTGCGTGACCTTTAGGATGCTGCCCGCTTGGAAGGTCGCGGTGCCGGAGGCGATGACCTGGTCGTGCTGCGTGCCCGCGGTGAGGCCCCAGGCTTCGATGTCGAGCGTGCCGGCTTCGAGGTAGTTGCCGGTGATGTTGATGGTGCCCGGCGAATTGCCCGGTGCGAGCGTACCGAGGTTGGTCAGGTTGCCGACGATGCTGGCGTTACCGCCGAGGCTGCCGCCCTTGAGGATGCGGACCGCGGAGCTGAGCGAACCGTTGACGACCAGCTTGCCGGCTTCGATGTTCGTGTTGCCGGTGTAGCTGTTGACGCCCGTGAGGGTCAGCGTGCCCGTGCCGTTCTTCCAGAGGCCGCCCGTGCCGCCGATGGCGCCGGAGACCGTGGTGTTGGCGGTGGTGTTGAAGACGCCGCCCGTGCCGTTGAGCGCGATGTTGTGGGCGATGGCGCCGCCGGTGGCCAAGATGGTGCCGCCGTTGTCGAGCGTGAGGAGGTTGCCGACGAGGCCGCTGTTGGTGCCCACCTTGTAGTTGAGGGCGATGAACTGGCCGCCTTCGACGAGGGTGGCGGCGCTGGCGCCGGTGGCGGCGGCGTGGTTCTGGGTGGCGACGAGGAACCACTTGCTGCCGTTGATGCCGTCGTTGACGATCGAGGTGATGTCGATGATGCCGGAGTGCTCTTCGTCGATGGTCTGGAACTGGGTCGCGCCCGTGGTGAAGCGGCTGCGGTCAGATTCGAAGATCTGGATGGCGCTGGCCTCGATCTGGGTTTGGGTGCCGGCGAGAGGGTTCACGACCCAGTGCTTGGCGACGTAGGCGTTGTTGCCCGGGTCTTCCTGGATGTAGAGCAAGTTATCTTCGCCGATCGTGATATTGTCGAAGCTCGCGGCCTTCGCGCCGTCCTTGCCGGTCAGCTTGGCGCTGTCGACGAGGACCTTGATGGTACCGCCCGTGGTGAGGATACCGCTGGTCGCATCGCTGTTGAAGTCGAGTTGGTAGATCTTGGAGCTGACGCTGATGCTGTTCAGGGTCGCGCCCGTGGTCGCGAAGATGAGCGAGTCATGGTCAAACCACTGGGCGTCTTCGGGGCGGGCGAACTGCGTCACGCCGAGACGGGTCGATTCGGCTTGGAACTCGACGCCGGTCTTGGCGGTGATGGTTGCGTTCGTGAAGATCTGCTGGAGCGTGAACGTGCCATTGATCCCGGTGGCGTTTTCGAGGGCGACGGCGCCCGTGTAGCTTGCGGCGGAGGTCACCTTGATGCCGTAGGTGTTGCCGTTCGCGAGGCCCGCCTTTTCGATGGCGTTGCCGATGTTGGTCTTGGCGCCGATATAGACATGGACTTCGCCGGGGGTGGTGTCATCCGTGCCGACAACGACCGTCTGGAGCAGGTTGGCGGCGCTGGGGTTGGCACCGTAGTTCGAGCGGGCGAGGAGATTCTCGTAAGAGTACTTACCGTGGTGCGGGAGTTCGTAGACCTTGCCGGCTTCGCTGCCGGTGGCGATCCACGCAAAGGCCTTGCCCTCGGCGCCGGTTTCTTCGCCATTCAGGAAGATGAGGCCATTGTAGCCGGTGTTGCTCGTCGCATCGTAGAAGGCGGAAAGCTTGGGCAGGTCGGCGGAGCAGGGGCGGAGATAGGCGTAGGCGGAAGCGGGCGCGGCCCAGGTCGTACCGTTCCACATCATCTGGTCGAGACGCGATGCCGCGAAGTCGCTGCCCGAGATGACCGTGAAGGGAGCGTAGGCGGGGTTGGAGATGTTGATCACCCACTTGGAGACGAAGCCGCCAGCGGCGCCGTGTGCGCGGGCGGTACCCAGCAGCGTCGAAGTGCCTTGGACCGTGCCAATCTCATGATTGGCGAGCACGGTCATCGTGCCGTTGCCGTTGGAGAAGGCGCCGAGGCCATCCGGGATGCCGGCCATCTGGTAACCACCGATGGAGTCGCCGACGGTGAGCAACGCGGTGGCCGACCAGCCGGGGGCGGTCGGGCTCAGGTAAGGCGTTTGCGAGCTGGAGGGGCCGGTGATCACGTTCTGTGCGGAGAGCGTGACCGTGACGGCGGCGGCGAGGAGGAACGAACGGGCGAGGTGTTTCATGGTTGGGGACGCCGATGTTAGTCCCGCATGACTGCGGAAAGGTGGCGAAGCTGTGACGGACCTGTCATACACCCAATCTTCACTTTCGTAACAAATCCGCCGCGCGGGCGGAGGTTTCCGGCGGTCTGCGGTCGTGCCGGGGAATCCGAAGTCTTTGGTCTGAGGAGGCTTGCGGCCGCTTTGTTCTTAGGTAAACAGAACCCATGGCTCGCTGCATTCCCGAACGTCTTCATGCCGTCCAGTTCGACGAAACGGAGGCCGAACTGCTGGAGCGCCTGCGGTTCGAGCTGTCCGACGAGTATATCGTGATCCCTTGTCTGGAGGTGCCGCGGCAACGCGGCGCCATCGATTCGGAGGCGGACTTCGTGATCCTGCACCCGCGGGGTCGCTTGGTGCTCGAAGTCAAAGGGGGTGAAATCGGTTGCCAAGGCGGTCGGTGGTATCGCGTGCGCCAAGGCCATCGTGAATCCATCGCCCCGCCTTTCTATCAGGCCCGCGACAACAGCTACGAGATCCGCGAGTACCTCGAGCGGCAGTGCGGCCGCGAATCCACCGAAGCGCGGATGCCGTTCAACCAAGCCATGGTCTTCACCGACGTGGATTTCAACGCCCAGACCTTCGAGTGCCCCCAGGAGCGCATCGTCGACCGGGCCGAGTTGGCCGGGTATACGCTGGCCGAGATCGTCGCCCGGCTGCTCGACGACGCGGAAGCCCGCTTCCGCAAGCATTTCCCGGACCGTGAATTGCCGGCACCGGCGACGGATGCCCAATTACTGGGCGTGGCGCAACTCCTCCGGCCCGACTTGCGCCTGACGTCCAACCTCTCGGCGACGGACATGGACCTGGAGCTGATTCGTCTGTCGGCCTCGCAGCTCAACGCCCTCGATTTGGTGAAGAAGAACAAGCGGCTTCGGATCACGGGTGGACCGGGTTCCGGTAAGACGCTCTTGGCTGTGGAAACCTGCCGCCGTGAGCGGGCGGCGCAGCCTTTCGCCAAGATCGGCCTGCTCTGCTTCAACCGCCACTTGGGGGCGCATCTGGCGGATGTCTCGACCCGCGAGGGCCTCGCGACGGTCAGGGCGGGTTCCTTCTACGCGCACATCGACCAGGTCTTGGGCGATGCCTCGGATGCGGCGGCGACCGACCCGGCCTATTTTCGGGCCCGTGTGGAAAGGGCCACGGCGGTCGCGCGGGCGTGGCCGCAGGAGGCTAAGTTGGACATCCTCGTTGTCGACGAAGGCCAAGATTTCCGCGATGACGCTGGGAAGTTGGCCTTTATGGATGCCCTCTTGAAGGGCGGACTGAAGGATGGTCGCTGGTGGTGGTTCGAGGACCTGGACCAGATCCTGACCCCGGAAGTGCCCGCGGAGCCCCCCCCTGCAGGTCAGGCGTTGTTCGCGCTGCTGGACGGCGCCCCCGAGGCCGTCGTGGAACGTAATTGGCGTAACACCGAGCAAATCGCCCGGGCCGCCGCGAAGGTCATGGGACGCCCCGTCCATGAAGGCTCGGGCATCAGTGGTCCGGCGGTGACCACGGCCGCGTATCAGCCGGGCAAGGAGCTCGCGACGCTGGAGGCTTTGCTCACCCATGTCGTGCTGCCCCAACAAGGCCCCGAAGACATCGTCGTGCTGAGCGCACGCGGCGCCGGGAAGGAAAGCTACGCCAGCCACCGCATGCTCTGCGGTCTGCGGCTGGTGCCTTATGATCCCTCGCGTCCTTACGAGCCCGGCACCTTGCGCACCTCGACCGTCTTCAAGTTCAAGGGCATGGAAAGCCATGCGGTGGTCTTGGCGGACTTGGATTCGCTCGTGAGTGAGCGCGACCGCCGCAAGGCGTATGTCGGCATCAGTCGCGCCAAATACGCGTTGTACATCCTGGCCTCGCCGGCCGCCGAGCAGGCGTTGCGCTAGACGTTACAGGATGCGCTGGACGGCCCAATAGAGCCCCATCGCGGCAATTGCCGCCGAAGCCGGGATGACCACCCAGCGCCGGTAGGCGTGTTCGTCGCGGATCCAGCACGTGAGGGCGAAGGCGAGGGCGATGACGGTCAGTTGCGCGCCTTCGACGCCGAGGTTGAAGCCGGTCAAGGCGATCAGGAAACCGTTTTGCGGGATGCCATGTTCGCTGAGGCCGGAAGCAAAGCCGAGCCCGTGGAAGGCGCCGAAAATCGCCACGATGACGAGGCGCCAGCGACTGTAGTTCGGTCGGAAGATGTTCTCCAGGGCCACCGCGGCGATGCTGGCGGCGATGATGGGCTCGATGATGGTGGCGGGCACCTTGACCCAGCCAGCGGCCGCAAGGCCGAGCGTGAGTGAATGCGCGAGCGTGAACGCGGTGACTTGCGTGACCACCGGTTTCCAGGAACGGCTCAGGAGGAAGATCCCGAAGACGAACAGGATGTGGTCGAGCCCGATGCTGATGCGGGTCCAGTCGGTGCGCATCGCGCGAAGCGGCAGGACGTGCTGAAAGCCGTGGTCCAGGAAGTTGCCGAAGATGTGGCTCCCGCTCCCGGTGTCGCCGTGGGCGGAGACGCTGCCGACGCTGGGCGCGGTCGGTGCGGCGGCCTGCAGGGCGGTCAGGTCGAGGGTGAAGCTTGTCTCGCCGGGAAAGAGCACGGCAAAGCGCGGGTGGTCCTGGCCGTTGACCTGATTGTTGAAGAGGACGGAGATCTTGTGGCCGGGCAGGGAGCGGATCTTCCAGCCCGTCAGGCCAGCGGGAATCTTGGTCCGCCACTTGCCGATCAAGACGACGGCATCGGTGGGGGCGGTGAGCGTCTTGCCGCCTTCGGCGCCGAAGGTGAAATCGAAGTCAGGCTGGATGCGGCCGATGGGTTCGAAGGTGAACTCGACGGACTTGGCGATGACCTCTTTGGTCTTGCGGATATACTCGTCCTTCTCGGCCGCGGTCATTTTCTGCAGGTCGGAGAACTCGGTCGAAGGCGAGTCGATGGGGTTCGCGTCCCAAGCGCGGGGGTTGACCTCGATGGTGATTTCCGCGTTTCCCTGGGCATCAAAAGAGCCCCGGACCACCGTTTCCGGGATGGAATGGGCGGAAAGGGTCGCGAAACCAAGGCAAAGCACTGCGGTGAGCAGGGTGCGGAGCCAGAAGGGGGCTGGTTTCATGGCCCGACGATGGAAGGGGTCGGGAGGGACTCAACCTCCTATTATGGTTTGCGTTTAGGGGTCTCGGGTCTCAAAAAGAGAGCCGAACCCCAATATATCATAACTATGAAAAACACCCTCAGCATCCTCACCGTGCTCGCCCTCGCGGCCGCTGCTCACGCTGGTTGTGGCACGATCGCCACGACCGAAGGTAAGCTCGCCTCGTTCGACGCCGAAAAGAAGGTCCTCGTCGTCACCGACAAGTCCGGCAAGGACACCTCCATCACCCTCACCCCTGAAACCAAGGGCGCCGATTCCGTCAAGGATCTCGTCGGTAAGGCCGTGAAGGTCGAAGCCTCCGTCCACGCCAAGACCAAGGCCCTCTCCGTCGAAGCGGGTACCGCTGCTCCGGCCGAAGAGCCTAAGAAGGAAAAGAAGAAGAAGGAAAAGAAGGCCTAAGCCTTCCGGTTCTTCCGACCATCGAACCCGCCATGAGAATGGCGGGTTTTTTGTTGGCTAGATGCCAGCCTTGTCATCCGGCGGACAAAGTGCGATGCTCAGGCATGACTGATCCCGAGTGTCCTGAATGCGGCATGAAAGCCATCCTGAGCCATCCCGCCAAGTGGGAGTGCGAGACGTGCGGTTTCGAGTGGGAGAAGGTTGCGGCCGCGACGGCCGAGGATGGGCCGCGCGTCGTCAAGGACGCCCATGGCACGGTCTTGGCCGACGGCGACAGCGTTGTCCTCATCAAAGACCTTAAGCTCCGTGGCTCGGCGGGCACGCTGAAGGGTGGGGCGAAGGCCAAGAATATCCGGCTGGTCGATGGGGACCACGAGATCGATTGCCGGATCGATGGTATCCAGGTCGGCCTCAAGGCCTGTTTCGTGAAGAAGGCGTGAGGATGGGGGATGGGGGATAGGGGATGGGGGATGGGGCGAGCCTGCAGCACTCCAGCCGCCAACCCCCGGCCACTAGCCGCTATCTACAGTGGGTTTTTACTGGGAACCCTCCGGCCTTGGGGTTGTCTGGAAGGCATGCCCCGTCTTACCCCACTCCTGTTGTTGGTTTCCGCGCTGGTCCAGGCCGGCGAACTCAAGCTTTCCTCCATTTTCTCGGACCATGCCGTCCTGCAGGCCGGTGAGGCCAACGTCTACGGTAAGGCGCAACCCGGTGCGGCTGTGGAAGTCGTCTATGGCGATGTGAAGGCCACCGCCACCGCGGGTGCCAACGGCGTGTTCAAGACGACCTTGACGGGCCTGAAGCCGTCCGAAGCGGGCCAAGACTTGGTGGTCAAGTCCGGTGCCGAGTCCCACATCGCCAAAGACGTCATCGTCGGCGAGGTCTGGGTCGGCTCTGGTCAGTCCAACATGGACATGACCGTCGGTGGTTCCTTCACCGCCAAGGAAACCGTCGCCAAGCCGCGTGATAACGGCATCCGCGTTTTCTTCGTCCAGCGCATCCCGGCCGCGGCCCCGGTCGAGGACGTCAAGGGCTCGTGGAAGATCGCCGGCCCCGACACCGTGGCTGGTTTCTCCGCCGCGGCTTACTACTTCGCCTCCACGGTCCGCGCCGAGCTCAAGCAGCCGGTCGGTATGATCGTCACCTCCATCGGTGGCACCCGCGCCGAAGCGTGGGGCCCGCGCGGCATGTATGATGCCCAGCCGGCGGCCAAGGGTTGGCAGGAGAAGGAAGACGCCGGTGTCGCCGCCCGCGTGGCCAAGGCCAAGACCGACCCGAAGACCCAAGCGGTCTGGTCGAATGGCCCGCACATGAATTGGAACGGCATGGTGCATCCCCTCGTCGGTTACAGCTTCAAGGGCGCCATCTGGTATCAGGGCGAGTCCAACGCCGGTCAGGCTGCCGCCTACAAGTGGATCCTCGGCGACATGATCAAGTCCTGGCACAAGGCCTGGGGCCGCGAGTTCCCCTTCATCGTCGTTCAGCTCCCCCGCTTCATGGCGAAGAAGCCGGTGGCCGTCGAAGACGGCGGCTGGCCGGTCATCCGTGAATCCATGGAGTGGATCGCGGACAACGTCCCCGGTGCCATGATGTCGGTCAACATCGACCTCGGCGACGAGAAGGATATCCACCCGAAGGATAAGTTCCAGATCGGCGATCGTCTCGCCGCCGTGGCCCTGCAGCGCGTCTACAAGACCCGCGCGAATGGGGAAGCCCCGCGCGTGGTGAAATCCGAGCTCCAAGGCGACGCTTGGGTCCTCACCTACGACCGTGCCGTCGTCCTCAAGGGCGAAGGTAAGGGTTACGCCGTGCAAGCCGCCGATGGCAAGTGGGCGTATGCCATGGCCAAGGCTGATGGCACTAAGGTGACCGTAACCGCCGCTGACGTGAAGGCCCCCAAGGCCGCCCGCTATGCGTGGGCCAATTTCCCGGAAGTCTCCGTCTTCTCTGCGGGCTCCGATGCGCTCCCGGCCGGCCCTTGGCGGAGTGATAAGTGAGGAGGACGGCGAGGAAGAGTACAGAGGACAGAGTACGGATTACAGAGGACAGATTACAGAGGACGGATTAAACCATTCTCTGTAATCAGTACTCTGTACTCGGTCCTCGATTCAGTCCTACCCAACCTTCACCACGCCTGCGCAGCGCATGGGCTGGCCGGTGGTGGCTTGGAAGGCGTGCGCGGCTTCGGCCGTCGAGAGACGGGCGAGGAGGGTTTCCGCCCAGGGATTCATTTCCAAGGAGCGGTCGCCGGCGGTGTTGGAAAGTTCGCTCAGCGTGAGGAAATAGGCTGCCTCGGTGCAATGCTCGGTCCAGGTCGTCAGGTCGAAGCAGACGTCCCACAGCCAAAACCCATTGGCGTCTTGGAGGTGGCCGATCTTGAGGAGGTCGCTGGGCGAGGGCAGGCGCTTGAGGCTGGCCTCGTCGGTGCGGAAAGAGACCTTCAGTTGGGTGCGCTGGCCAGTCAGCGAGGAGACTTCTTGCAGACGTAAGGCCAGCAGGTCGGGGTGCTTTTCGGGGTCCAGCCGGTCCTGTTGACCAGGGGAAGCCGCATCCGTAAAAAGCTGGATCAGGTCCGGGAGCAGCTGTGGGTCATTCTCCGTCGGCGATTCACCGGTGACCATCAGATCGTAGATGATCTCGTGCTTGCCGGCACCATGTAGGCGGCGCAGGGGCGTCACCTTGGCGACGTGGGGTTCGCGTGGCAGGGCCTTGCGGAACCAATGGTCGAACATCCCCGCGAGCCGGTTCAGGCTGACTTCTTCGGCCTGGGCGGTCGGGTGGAAGGCGCAACGCAGGTACGCGGTGAATGGGTACATGCGCGAGGACTAGACCAAATCGCGGCCGATGGGAAGGATAGAGGCGGGCCGCGCCGCCGGGCGGCAGGCTGGCTCAGTAGCCGATGACCTGCATGTCTTCCGGGCGTTCGATGGCGAAGCGGAAGGGGACGTCGCGCTTTTCGCCGGCTTTCACGGCATGGCGCCATTCGACGTACTTCGTTTCGTTCATCTTGAAGCTCGTGGAGTCCTTCTCGTACTTCGGCTCCTCGAGGACGACCTTGATGTCTTCGTGGTCGCCCATCGGGAGCTGGTCCCAGATGACGAGGTCGATCTCCGTGGCCTTGCCGTTCTTCACCTTGAAGACCTGGTCGAAGACGGTGCGCAGGGTCTTCTTGCCGAAGACGCCGGCGGTCTCTTCGCGCCGGGCCAGTTCCTTGCGCTCGACGCTGACGGATTGGTCGACGCCGAGGAACGTCCAGAATTCCTGCCCGGCCGGCACGAGGTCCATGCTGGCGTTGGCGACGAACGCACCGTCGAGGAAGACGGACGTCCGGCCGGGCAGCAGGGTGAAGTCGGACTTGTTGGTCGCGTGGGTCTTCAGGTAGACGTAGCTCGAAAGCTTCGGGACGCAGCTGTGACGGTAGGTCGACGGCAGCAGCAGGCGCATCACCGTGACCTTGGCCATCTTGTTGTCCGACTTGATGTCGGTCGTGCGCTCGATGACGTACGTCGCGGCGGTGCCGCCGGCGACGACCGCGGCGGTGCTGACGGTGGCGTCGGCGAGCACGGCCGAGCCACCCTTGGCGGAAAACTCATTGAACTGATTGCTGGTGACCGCGCCGAAGTTCTGCTTTTCGCCCGCGATTCGGCCGGTCACATTGCTGCCATGGCGATTGAGACCATCCGATTCCTTGCGGAGTTCGTCGAGGGTGACGGGTTCGGCCTTGGCGAGGAACCACGGCGACATCTCCGGCTCTCGGCCGCCGACGCTGGGTTCGGCGGTGGAGAGCTTCAGCGAAACGCCTTGCCAGTCTTCACCGGTCGATTGGCGCAGTTCGGCGTGGTAGGTGATCTCGATGGACTTGGCCTTGGTGTCGGCACGGAGGTCGTAGACGGGCTTCCAGCTTGGTCCATGCACCACGTAGCTCAGGCGGACTTCGGCGGCGCCGGCGGTCTTCACGTCAAGGTTGACGCGGGCCACGTTGCGGGAGCGGCTCTGGTTGCCGTTGAGGGCCGCGATCTCACGATTGAAGGTATCGACCAATTGACGTGACTCCTTGACGCGCTTGGCGAGGTCCGTGGCTTCCTTGTCCAGGGCGACCTGCTGTTCCGCTTGGAAGTCGAGGTAGGCGGCCCACTTCAGCGGGTCCATCTCGGGGTTGGCGGATTCCTTGCCCACGGAGGTGAGGCGACCGAGGACCTTATCGAGGGCGCTGCGACGGAAGGCCACGCGGCCCTCGGCGAGGGCGAGTTCCTTCTGGACGAGCTCCTGGGCTTGGATCTTCGCCTGCAGGGCACGGATGGCCTCATTGGCGACTTCCTTGACCTGGACGGTTTCGGCCCGGATGTCGATAAGCGTGAAGGCGCCGGTGCCTTCGACGCGGATGGACGAGAAGTCGACGTTGGCGGGGAGGTTATCGAACAGCAGGGACTGGTCGCCGACGGCGAGGTCGCCCTTGAAGATGCGGACCACCTCGGCGCGGTCGGCGTAGACCGTCACTTCGCGCGGTTTGGCATCGGGCGTGGGGACATCGGCGGCGCCGAGCGCGGCGGCGAAGCAGAGGAAGGAGAAGATTTTCATGTTTTTATTTTAAATGGTTCAGGGTGGGCGGGGACTTATTGGCCGACCATCGGGAAGCCCTCGGGGCGTTCGATGGCGAAGCGGAAGGGGACGTCCTGCTTGGCGCTGGGCTTGAGCGTCAGGTTCCATTCGACGAACTTCGACTGGTCGACCTTGAAGCCGTCGGTGTCCTTCTCGTATTTCGGTTCCTCGAAGACCACCTTGATCTCCTCGTGGTTGGACGAGGGGACTTGGTCCTTGATGGTGAGCTGGATGTCGGTGGATTTGCCGTTGGTCACCTTGAAGACCTTGCTGACGACGCTACGGGCGGTCTTCTTGCCGAAGAGGCCGGAGAGTTCTTCGACCTTGCCGAGGTCCTTGAGGTCGACCTTCACCGATTGGTCGGCGCCGAGGTGCGTCCAGAATTCCTGACCAGGGGCGACGAGGTCGAGGCTGGCGTTCGCGACGAAGGCGCCGTCGAGGAAGACGGCCGTCGGGCCCGCGATGAAGGGGAAGTCCGATTTGTTGATCGCCTTGGACTTCAGGTAGACGTGCGGCGAAAGCTTGGGGACGCAGGTGTGGCGGAATTCGCTCGGGAAGGATTCGGAAGCGATGGCGACCTTGGCCGGCTTGTTGTCCGAGGGGACATCGTAGGCGCGAGGGATGGCGAACGTCGCTGCCGTGCCACCCGTATTCACGCGGGCGTAGCTGAAGTCCATCGCGGCGGCTGCTGGCGCGGGGGCGCTGGTGCCGTCGACGCTGAGGGCCCCGACGCCGTTTTTGGCTAACCTGCCGCCGTCGGCACGGCTGGGCTTGGCGGCACTATCGAGTATGACGCCGGTGAGGACCACCGGTTGAGGGACGTAGCGCTGGATGAACCAGGGGGACATCTGCGGTTCGCGGCCACCGAGGTTGGGCTGCGCCGTGGAGAGCTTAAGGGCGACGCCTTTCCAATCTTCACCGGTCGATTGGCGGACTTCGGCGTGGTAATTGACTTGGACGGTCTTCGCCTTCGTGTCGGCGCGGATATCGTAGAGCGGGTTCCAGCTGGGGCCGCGGACCACGTAGGCGAGGTCGAGCTCGATGGGGCCGGCCTGTTTGGCTTCGATGCGGACCCGGGCCACATTGCGGAACTTGAAGCGATGGGCGTTCAGTTCGTTGAGCTCGCGCTGCACGCGATCGATGTCGAGGTTCAGGCTGGTGCGGCTGACGCCGTTCGCGAG
>CALQIY020000030.1 GCA_943330755.2 Opitutus sp. GAS368 | reverse complement strand
TAAGTCCCGAGTTCGGTCGTTTGGACGATTGTTCTCTTTTTTGCTTCACACGGAGGGCGTTCGGTCATTCAAAACGGACTCATGACTCGCCACGCTGTGCTCGCTCTTGAAGATGGAACCATTCTTCGGGGCAGGGCATTTGGGGCGGAGGCCACCCTCTGCGGCGAAGTGGTGTTCAACACCAGCATGACCGGTTACCAGGAAATCCTCACGGACCCTTCGTACTTCGGTCAGATCGTCACCATGACCGCCCCGCAGATCGGCAACTACGGCGTGAACGAAGAGGACCTCGAGTCGGCCCGTCCGCACGTCGCCGGTTTCGTCGTCCGCGAGCTGTCGCCCATCGTCTCCAACTGGCGCGCCACGACCGACCTCAGCACCTGGCTCAAGAAGTACGGCATCCCCGGCATCGAAGGCCTCGATACGCGCTCCTTGACCAAGAAGCTCCGCTCCTCGGGTGTGATGAAGGCCTGCCTTTCCACCGAAGGCCTGAGCGACGAAGAGGCCCTCAAGCGCGCGCGCGCCTGGACCGGCACCGTCGGGGCTGACTTCGTCAAGGAAGTCACCTGCAAGGCCGCCTACAATTACAACGCCACCGCCGGCGATTGCGAAGCCTTCACCGTTACCGGTACGAACCTCAACAAGCCGAAGAACCGTCCGGTGCGTTACCGCATCGCCGCCTATGACTTCGGCGCCAAGACCTCGATCTTCCGTCGCCTCGTGGCGTCAGGCTTTGACGTGCAGGTCTTCCCGGCCACGACGCCGGCTTCGGTGATCCGCGCCTACAATCCCGACGGCGTCTTCCTCTCGAACGGCCCGGGCGATCCCGCGGCCCTCAAGTACGCCCACGAAGCCGTCAAGGACCTCATCCAGACCTACCCGGTCTTCGGCATCTGCCTCGGTCACCAGATCATCACGCACGCCATCGGCGCCACCACCTACAAGCTGAAGTTCGGCCACCGCGGCGGCAATCAGCCCGTGAAGAACACCGAAGAAGGCCGTGTCTCGATCACCGCCCAGAACCACGGTTTCGCCTCCAAGGCCGAGGAGCTCGACCGCTGCGGCGCCGTCGTCACGGAGATCAACCTGAACGACAACACCGTCTCCGGCCTGCGCCTCAAGGATAAGCCGGTTTTCTCGGTCCAGTACCACCCGGAAGCGGGCCCTGGCCCGAACGACGCCGACGTGCTCTTCGACCGCTTCTACGCCTTGGTCGCCAAGAGCAAAGGCGCCAAGTAAGCAGCGCCATGACGTCGCGAGCAGCCATCTGGTTCCCGATGGCTGTTTTGCTTTTGGCGGCTTGCCGGACGGTCCCCGAGACCAAGGAGGCGGCCTTGCGCCAGCTGATCGCCGACATCTCCGCAGGCAGGGTGGAAGCGGACCCGCATAAGGCCCTGACGCCCACCGATCCCTTGCAGTCGGACTACTTCCTGTACGTCGAGGCCTGGCTGAACGTCAACGCCGAGGCCCTCAGCCAAGTCACGCCGGTCCTGCCGCCCGAAGGCCGCTTCACCTTCACCCGTTCCGCCGATGGCCGCGTGACGTATCTCATCGCCGAAGGTTGGCCCGGCAAGCAGGTGCGGACCAAGGCCTTCCGGCCCGCGCCGGGTTCGCGCGTGACGATGCTGGGCTGGCCCGATGCGCTGCCGTGGGAGCAACTGGGCGCCGTCTGCGTGATCGCCACCCCCAGCGAGATGGTCGACGAAGAGAACCACCCCTGCGTGCAGGCGTTTGTCTTCCGGATCGAAGCCCCTGCGCGCTGAGCGCGCTCAGAGTTCCACCTGCATGCCGAGCTCGACCACGCGGCCGGGCGGCAGGTTGAAGTAAGCCGTGGCGGACAGCGCGTTGCGGTTCAAGACCTCGAAGAGTTTTTCCTGGACCGCATTGAGCGAGAAGTTGCGCGAGGTGTCGCGGACGATGGTCTCGCGGCTAAGGAAGTAGGTGATGTCGAGTTCCTGTGGGCTGATGCCCAACTCTTCGTAGGCCGCCCGGAGAACCGGGAAGATGTCCTGCTGTTCCCGGAAGCCGAACTTGCCGGTCACGCGGAGCACGGGAGGAAACTCCTCGTGACTGTCGAGCTTGCAGGATTTCGGACCGCGCTGCAGGAACTTCACGCGCTCGGAGCGCGGAACCACCGCTCGGTCTTCGTCGACCGTCAGCGTCACCACGATGATGTGGTCATGGAGGGACTTGTTGTGCTTAAGGTTATGGGCGAGGGCCATCGGCACGGAATTCGTCGTCCCGGCCAAGTAGATGGCCGTACCCTTGACGCGGCTGAGTTTGCCCTTCGAGAACCGCTCTTCGACGCTATCGATGAAGTTGATGAACTCGTCTTGGGTCGCCCCCACCTTGGTTTCGCCGAAATTGGATTCCGCGAGCTTGTTGCGCATCACGATGCGCCCCTTGTTCCAGACCGACATGATGTAGTAGACCAGGAAGCCGGCGGCCAGCGGCAACCACCCGCTTTCGAGGATCTTCGGCACATTGCCGGCGACGAACAGCAGCTCCATGAGGATGAGCGGCGCCACCAACACGTAAGACGTGACCATCGGGAACTTGAACCGACGATGGATGAACTGTCCGTAGAGAATGGTGGTCACCAGCATGGTCAGGCTGACCGCGATGCCGTAGGCGCTGGCAAGGTGTTCCGAGCTCTTGTACTGCAGCACGAGGTAGATCGAACCGATCATCAGCATCCAGTTGACGATCGGGATGTAGATTTGGCCCGATTCCTCGTCCGACGTCTGCTCGATACGCATGCGCGGGAGGAAGTTGAGCTGGATGGCCTGCATCGTGGTGGAGAACGCTCCCGCGATGAGCGCCTGCGAGGCGATGAAGGCGGCCAAGGTCGCGATGATGACGAGCGGGATCTGGGCCCAGTTAGGGGCCAGATTGAAGAAAGGGTTGATCGCATGGACCAGGTGGACCTTGCCTTCGACGTCGGTCGCCACCGCGAAGGTGGTGGCCGGCTCCGCCAGGGCCCAGGCGGCTTGACCGAGGTAGTTGAGGATGAGCGCCGGGAAGACGATGAAGTACCAGCCGGCGCGGATGGGCTTCTGGCCGAAGTGGCCCATGTCAGCGTAGAGGGCTTCGGCGCCGGTCACCGAAAGGAAGACCGCCCCGAGGATGATCATGCCGAGCCCCGGGTGCTCGAGCATGAAGCCGACCGCCTGCAGCGGGTTGAAGGCCGAAAGGACCGTGGAGATTTGTTCGCGATGCTCGAAGAGGGAGCCCAGGCCGGTGGCACCGATGCAGATGAACCAGAGCAGGGTGATGGGTCCGAAGTACATGCCGACCTTGCCCGACCCACGTTTCTGGAGCCAGAAGATCCCGATGAGAATTGCGACGGCGGCCGCGGGGATGATGATGCTCAGTTGCTTGTCGGTCAGCGGGCCATGGAGGTTATGGTTGGCTTCCTTGACGCCTTCCAGGGCCGAAAGCACCGAGATGGCAGGCGTGATGACGCCATCGCCGAAGAGCAGGGCGGTCCCGAAAACACCGAGGAGCACGAGGAAACTGCGGTGCTTGCGCTTGCGGTTCTTTTCAGGGTCCTTGTCCGAGGCCAAGGAGACCAAGGTCATGATGCCACCTTCCCCGTCTTCGTGGGCTTCCATCACGAACAGAACATACTTGATGGTCACCACGCAGATGAGCGACCAGATGATCATGGACACCGCGGGTATCGCAATCTCGGCAACGGACGTCGGTATGCCGGAGGTCAGACCGTTGCGCAGGCATTCGCGGAAGGCGTAGAGCGGGCTCGTGCCGATGTCGCCAAAGACCACGCCAAGGGAGGCGATGATGGCGGCAAAAGTTAGAGGCTTGGCCAGCGCGGAAGGGGCGTCCTTGGCAGTCTCCTGAGAGGCTTCGTTCATGGATTAAGTTATTCACACTGACCGCCGGTGAGAGGCTTAGCAAAACCAATCCGAACCGAGCCGGGGCTTGCCTTTTTGCCTTTCCGCCTCATTTCAAGGGGGTTCTCAGTCCCCATTTCCAAACAAAACAACAATGATTAACATCCAAACCATTGGTATTCATGTACTTGCGGCAGATGCAGCCGCTGCTCCCACCCTAGGCGAGTCGCTGCTGAGTTTCGCCCCGATGCTGCTGTTCATCGCAGCCATGTACTTCTTCTTCGTCGCCCCCCAGCGCAAGCTGCAGAAGGAGCGCGAAAAGCTGCAGTCCGAACTCGCGGTCGGCGCCGAGGTCGTCTTGGCCAACGGCATCTATGGTAAGGTCTACCACATCAAGGATGACCGCGTGACCATCGAAATCGAGAGCGGTCGCATGGTCGTCCATAAGTCGGCCATCGTCGGCAAAGCCGAGGAAGCCGCCAAGGCCATCCAGGCCTAATTCGTTCACCCTTTAACGACGACACACCCATGACATCCAGGACTTGGTTCTGGAAGGTGGCGGTATCGATTTTCGCCCTGGCAGCAGCCTGGTACGAGTTCTACCCCATCGCTCCAACCCCCCTCGAGCAATTCATCCCGACGCAGGTCATCAAGGATAAGCCGGCCTTCGAGAAGCTCCACGCGGAAGCCCAGAAGCGCCTCCGCGACTACAAGGATGCGGCGGTGCCCGCCGACCAAAAGTCGGTTTCCTATTATCAGGCCTTGCGCGACATCGGCGAAGGCAAGGGCCGCGCCGGCAGCGTGGATCTCCTGCCGTTCTTCTACAAAGAGAAGGACTTCGTCCGTGAACCCGATCTGGCGAAACGCAATATCCTGGTCCTGAAGCAGCAGCTGCTCGCTTCGCAAGGCCGCCTCAAGCTGGGCCTCGACCTGCAAGGCGGGGTCGCGTTCACCCTGAAGGTCGACCCGTCGGGCGCGGAGGCCGGCGAAAAGTCCAATGGCGATAAGACGAACATGGCACCTGCCCAGATGGTGGCGCAGGCCATCACCGTGATGGAGCAGCGCGTCAACGCCTTCGGCGTCGCCGAGCCCGTCATCCGCCCCGTCGGCGACTTGTCTTTGGAAGTCCAGTTGCCCGGCGAAGACGCCGCCAACAACCCCGACATCATGGACGCGCTCAAGAAGCCGGCCAAGTTGGAGTTCCGTCAGGTCTACCGCGGAGAGCGCCCGGCGCCCACCGACCGCGAGCGTTCGACCAAGGCCCTGCAGGACGACAGCGGCGCGATCGCGACCTATGAAGTCCTGACCGAGCGCAACGTCGACCGCCGGACGGGCGAGGTCACGACGCAGCGTTATTACGTGCGCAAGAAGGCCGACGCCACCGGCAAGATCATCAAGTCTTCCGCCGCGCGCTCCGACGACGGCCTGTCCTTCTACGTCAGCATGACGTTCACCGACGAGGGCTCGAAGAAGTTCGGCGACCTCACGGCGAAGATCGCCGAAGGCAACACCCGCGGCATCGGCCAGCTCGCCATCGTCCTCGACGGCCAGCTCCAGTCCGCCCCGACCGTCAAGGAAGCGATCCGCAGCACCGGCGCGACCATCACCGGTTCCTTCTCGCGCGAGGAAGCGCTGGAACTGGCTTCCGTGCTCAACAACCCCCTGGAGTTTCCGCTCATCACCCAGGACGTGACTTCGGTCGGCCCTTCGCTCGCGAAGGATGCCCAAGCCAAGTCGGTCGTGGCCTCGGCCGTCGCCGTGGGCCTCGTCATCCTCTTCATGGTCGGCTTCTACGTCTGGGGCGGCTTCATCGCGGTCCTCGGCATGGTCCTCAACTTGCTGATGATCCTCGGCGCCATGGCCTACTTCGATGCGACCATCACCTTGCCCGGTGTCGCCGCTTTGGTGCTCACCCTCGGCATGGCGGTCGACGCCAACATCCTCATCTTCGAGCGCGTCCGCGAGGAAGCCGCTTTGGGCAAGGATCGTGCGATGGCCTTGAGCGAAGGTTACGCCCGCGCGACCTGGACCATCATCGACGCCAACCTGACGACTTTGCTGACGGCCTTGATCCTGGTCTTCATGGGCACCGGCCCGATCCGCGGTTTCGGGGTGACCTTGACCATCGGTATCTTCACGACGGTCTTCACCTCGCTCATCACCTGTCGCGGGCTCCAGGAACTGGCCTTGTCCCGCGGCGTCATGACGCGCGTCTTCGGTTTGCCGGTCTTCCGTCCGACGTTGGACATTCCCTTCCTGAACTATGCCCGCATGGCCTTCACGGTCTCCTGGCTGCTCATCGCGGTCGGCCTGGCTGCGCTCGCCTACAAGGGTAAGGAAGCCTTCGGTAAGGACTTCCGCGGCGGCGAATCGACCCTCGTGGCGATCAGCTCCAAGGATAAGGTCGACACCACCAAGGTCATCAAGGTGGCCGAATCCCTCGGCCTCCCGGATACCACGGTCACCCTCGTGACGGCCGTCGGTGGGGGCGCCTCCCGCTTGCGCATCGAGACCGAACTCACCAAGGACCGCGCGCAGGGTGATTTCGCCAATCTCAAGAAAATCGTCGCCGGGTTGAAGGCCCAGCACCCCGAGATGCTGCAGGATCCGTCGCTTTCCGCCGACGCGATGATGCTTTCGCGCGAAGCCATCGGTGGTTCGGTCTCCGCCGATCTCCGGGTGAACGCCATCTGGTCCGTCGTGCTCGCCCTGCTCGGCATCGGCGTCTACGTGGCCTTGCGTTTCGAAGCCGGCTTCGGCGTCGCCGCGATGGTGGCGACCCTGCACGACGTCCTCCTCACCGTCGCCCTGTTCGTCCTCTTCGGGGGGCAGTTCAACGCGACCCTCATCGCCGCGGTGCTGTTGATCATCGGTTACTCGATCAACGACACGATCGTCGTCTTCGACCGTATCCGGGAGGAGCTGACCTCCAATCCGGGCCGTTCCCTCCGCGACATCATCCACTTCGCGATCAACCGCACGCTGTCGCGTACGGTCCTGACCTCCTCGACCGTCTTCCTGTGCGCCGTGGCGCTCTACATCTTCGGCGCGGGCGACGTCCGTCTCTACGGCGAGATCTTCATCTACGGTGTCCTCACCGGTACTTTCTCCTCCATCTTCATCGCCAGTCCGATCTTCTACTGGTGGCACAAGGGTGAACGCAAAGGCGTCGACGACGCCGAACTGCCCAAGAGCTACTCGTGGGAGGCCGGTTCTGACGCCTGAGGTCAGGTCGTAAACCACTGCCATGGCCGCCTGGTTATACCGGGCCGCGGATGCTGGGCTTGCCCGGCGTATCGCGGTCTCGCTTGGAGTCAGCGACCCCGTCGCCTACGTCCTCGCCCGCGCGTTTGCCGACGAGGCCGACGCGGAGCGCCACCTGCGCCCGCAGCTCGCGCACGTCTCCGACCCATTCGCCGTCGGTGGTCTCCGGGAGGCCGCCGAACGGATCGTCCGCGCCGTCAATCAAGGTGAGCGCATCGCCATCTTGGGCGACTACGACGTCGACGGGGTTTCCAGCACCGCGATGCTGGTGCATCTTTTGCGCCGGCTCGGCGCCGACCCGGCCCATTTCGTGCCGCGCCGGTTGGAGGAAGGCTACGGGCTTTCGATGGCGGCGTTGGACCGCGTGCTCGCCGAGGCGACGCCGTCCTTGTTCATCGCCTTGGACTGCGGCACCAACTCGAAGCCCGAAGTCGATCGCCTCAAGGCCGAAGGCGTGGATGTGATCGTGGTGGATCACCATACGGCGAAAGAGGCGCGCGCGGGTTGCATCTTGGTCAACCCCCGCGTCAATGACGCCCCTGAGGCGGCCTGGCAGTCGCTCTGTACCGCGGGCCTCGTCTTCAAGCTCGTCCACGGATTGCTCAAGGTGCTCCGGTTGGCGGGGGATGAACGGGGTACGCAGATCCAGGTGAAGGATTACCTCGACCTGGCGGCTTTGGGGACCATCGCCGACCTCGTCCCGCTGGTGGCGGAAAACCGCATCCTCGCGGCCCATGGTTTGCGCGCGCTCGGTGAAGCCCGTCGGCCGGGCGTGCGCGCGCTCATCGCCGTCAGCGGCATGGAGCCCGGCGGGGTGCTGACCTCGGTGGATGTCTCCTATCGCATCGGTCCGCGCATCAACGCCAGCGGCCGCTTGGCGGATGCCTCCTTACCTTTGAAGCTGCTGCTGTCCTCTTCCTCGGAAGATTGCGAACGCGACGCGGCGCAACTCGATGCGATCAATCGGGAACGCCAGGAAATCGACAAACGGGTGACCGAAGAGGCCACCGCCCAAGCCGAGGCGATGGGGGACCTGTCGGGTTACGTCGTCCACGGGGATTGGCACCCGGGCGTCGTCGGTATCGCCGCGGGGAAGATTTGTCGGGCGCTGGATCGGCCGGTCATCGTGCTCGGCAAGGAAGGCGACGTCGCCAAGGGCTCCGGCCGCAGCGTCCCGGGCACTAACCTCGTCGAGGCCCTGACGGCCTGTGCGGACCTCCTGAAGACCTTTGGTGGCCATCCGATGGCCGTGGGTGTCTCCTTGGCCGTGGCCGATGTGGAGGCTTTCCGGGTTCGCTTCTCCGCGGCCATCGCCGCCCAGAAGGTCGCGGGAGCCGCCGTCGTCGACGGCCGCGACTTGGACATCGTCCACTGGATCAAGGCGACGGAAGTCACCGACCGCCTGCTGGATGACCTCGAGTTGCTCCAGCCCTACGGCGAGGGGAATCCGGAGCCGCTGTTCGGCGTGAAGGGTTTTGTCTTTGAGCGGGCACCGACAGCTTTCGGCGACGGCAACTTCCGTTACCAGAGCGCGCCGATCGCCGGGCGCCGGCTGAACTTCGTCGCTTGGCGCATGGCCACCCGCGTGCCTGAGCTGGGTCGGGCGGTCGATCTCGTCGTGAAGCTGCAGTGGAATCGCTGGCAAGGACGCAAGCTTCCCCAGGCGGAAATCCTCGACTGGCGCTACAGCGCGTAAGCCTTACTTGGCCGCGGCTTTTCCGCCCTTCGCCGCACCGGCGTTCGGGTCGGGGACCGGGTCGGGCTGTTTGCGTTCCTCGATGCCCTTGATGTTGATCGAGTGGCCGCCGGCATCGCTGGGCAGGAGGAAGAAGAGGGTGCGGACATCGGCCTGCTGGTAGGTGCGGGCGATGTAGCCGATTTGGAAACCATCTTCGCCCGGGGTGAGCACCTCGCCTTGGGCGTAGGTATCATTGGCGACGGGCGCGTTGATGACGGCCCGGCCATTCGGTGCGATCGGCGTGGAGTTGCCATTGTACCGGACCTCGACGGGCTTACCCGTCAGGTTCACGTAGAGATAGGACCCGAAGGGGAAGGAGCCTTCTTTGTCCTCGATGGCCATGATGCGCTTGGCGTTGCCGGCGGAAGCGAAGAGTAGGATGTACTTGCCGTCGCCGGGGAAGGTGTAGGTGGCGATGGGCGTCGGGGCGACGAAGGGACCTTTCCCCTTGTCGTTCGGAGTGGCTTTGGCAGGGGCAGGGGTGGGTGCCTTGCTTTTGCCTGCCTTGGAGTTCTTGGCTTCCGCGACGGCCTGCTGGTGGTCGCGTTGGCGGTTATTGACCTCCACCTGGGCGTCATCGGCTTCCTTGTTCGCTTCCGCCATGATGCGGGAGAGCTCGCTGAGACGGGCCTGCGCGGCTTCGGCTTCGGCCAATTCGGACTGGGAGATCTTGCCGGCTTGGCCTTCGCGGCTACCGGTGGTGGCTTTGGCGCTCAAGGCGCTCAGCCGCGTGTACTCTTCGCTGGCCTTGCGGGCGCGTTCTTGGGCGGCGGAGCCACGGCTGCGCGCGGCGAGGATTTCCGGTGGGGCTTCGGGGGCCTGCTTGGTGAGGTCATCCACCATCACGAACGCGATAGTCGGCACGCCGCGGTAAGTCTGCTCTCCGGAGAGGAAGTCGTTGCTGATGTCGAGGCGCTTGGCCGTACTGCCTTCGAGGTAGCCTGAGCCGATGATCGGGGCGTCAAAAGCCAACGCTCGGAATCTGACGGAAACCTTGGCCGCGTTGGGGTCGTTGGCTTGGCCGAGGAGGCTGACCGTAGCCGCGGTCAGGGTGATGAGAAGGAGACGCATTAAAGTTCTTTAGGCGAAAGTACCCGCAGGGAGACGATTTGGAAGCGCCGGCCCAGAGCCCTGTTCGTCAGTTTCAGGCCTGGGTTATGTCGGGTCCCGTCGATCGGGTCGCTGACTTCCATCTCGGGCGGTTGGGAAGCATCGCAGAATTCCGGGGTGCGTTGGACGACCGCTTCAACCCAGCAGGCACCGAGGCTGGAGTTCGAGCCAGGGCGCTCGGTGACGTCGCCGTAGGCCCGGATGGTGAAGGTGTCGGAGCGCGTCGTCAGGGCCGGGCCAATGACCGACAGGATGTCCGACTGAATCAGCGAAGCGGCGCTGGCTTGATGGAGGTGCGCACGGTTCGTGCCGCCGGAGCGCGGGTCGGCGAGGTTGAGGTTGACGAGGAAAGCCGGGTCGAGCCAAGGCACCATGCCCGGGGTCGTCGTGGCTCCCTGCTGCGCGGTGCCGGAGATGGGCGCCGGGTTGGTCGTCCGGTTGGACAAGTTGGCGCCGTCGACGTCCGCGCGGACAATCGCGTTCTGCAGGCAGCCCGCGTAGGAAAGCGGGTTCTCGGCGCCGCACAGCCAGCGGTTCACGAATTGTGCCAGGCCGATGTAGGGAACCGGTACCGTTTGGCCGCGGAAAACGACGGGCGCGTGCACATCGAGGGAGGGCTGGAGGTTGACCTCGCTGCGGTGGTTGTTCGTGAGGCGCTTGCGGGTCTCTTCGACGATGGACTTGGCGAGCAGGCGAATCTGGTCGTCATCCAAGGTGGCCAAGCCCGACCAGGCCGATTTGTCGCTGAAGGGCTTCTTGTAGTTGTAGTCCGAGACGTCGGCCCCACGGGCGCCGCGCGGGTAACGGGCGTTCTGCGTCTTGGCCGGTTGTTCGGCCGCCAGCTTGCCCATCGCGTTCTTCTTCGCGCTCGCCAGGACGGTCGTCCAGGCCTCGATGGAGGTGCTGTTGACGTTGAAAGCCCCGTCGGTGCAGGTCACCCCGGCGATCCGGCGGTGGTCGGAGAGCATCGCCCGCGTCGTGCCGGCATCGCGGAAGCTGAAGAGCTTCGTGCGCGGATTGGCGAGGGTGCCGGTACCCGCGGCGAATTCATCGAGCACCTTGGCGAGGGTCTTTTGTTCGACGCCTCGGAAAATCTCGGGGGCCGCTCCAGACAGGAAGAAGCGGTCGTAGATCGCGGCATTCGCCATCCAGACGCGGTCCAAGTCGGTCCAGTTCTGCGCGCTCCGATAATTGGAGACGGCGTTGATGGGGGAGTAGAGGGGGGCGAAACTATTACCGATCGCAAACAGCGGGTCTTGGTCGCGGATGTGCAGGTTGGCGTGGGTGTATTGCGCGAGGGAGACGGGCGGGCCGAGCGGAATTTCGGTGTAGACCGCGGTGTTGAGGCCCGAAGAGCGGACGGAGGTCCCGCCGAAGGCCAGCGCGGGGTCTTGCCCTGGTTCGAAGACTTCCGCCCAATTGTTGGCGCCACGGACGATGAGTTTGAAGCTGTTCGACGTCGTCGCGAAGCCGGCGGGCATGGAGCCGGGGCCGATGCCCGTGGCTTCCGGTCGGGTCATGGCCGCGGTAGGATTGGAGTGCACGAAGATCGGGAAGCCGAGCGGATCGCCGCCCCAGCGGACACCGTAGTCGAAGACGGCGAGGACTTGGGGAGGCTGGCCGGGGCTCGGCAGCACGGCACCCGGCGGGATGACCTTGGGCGGGGCCACGCCGCTGCGGTAGGTGCCGCTGGGGTCGGTGCCCATCGAGTTGGACAGAAGTTCGGTGACTTCGCTGCAGACATTGTACAGCGCGCCATCGCCCGAGTTGTTCGTCTCCATGATGCTGTCGCCGGGCCAGCAGGTGAGGAGGTGACGGATATAGAAGGGCCCCGTGCTGCGGACGCTGACCGTCAAGGTGTCGGAGCCGTTGAGCACCAGGGGCGACTTGGCGGAATCCAGGCAGTTCGTGTAGAAGCAACCCGTGAAGTCGTAACGGTTGACGGTCGTCGCGAGGCGGTTGAACGGGATCGCTCCCGCGGGGAGGGTGAACACCCGGAACTCGCCCGGCTGAAGGGTGACTTCCGGGATGTAGGTACGGAAGCTCTCGGCCCAGTTGGGGGAAGAGTCGGTGGACTGGGCCAAGGTAAGCATGTCCCAAGACCAGGTGCTGCTCCCGCTGGTGCCATTGCGGGCGAAGTCCATCCACCATGCCGACCAAGCGCGGTAGGAGAGGCGCATCGCCGCGGTGTCGCTGGAGTTTTCGCGCTTAAGGCGCATCGCGACGTTGTATGGATTATGCAGGACGGTGATGGGCGACAGCGTCAGCCGGAGCGTGCCGCCGTTGTTCTGCAGGCCCCAGACGAGCATCTCGCGGGCGACATAGGGGGTGGCCCCCACTTTCGTCGGTTGGGGGCGCTGGTTCGCCGAAACGTAGACGTCTTCGGCGGTGTCCATGCGGTTGTACATGTGGCCGTAGTGCGCCGTGCCGCCATAATAGTTCTTCAGACTGATGGTGTTCGGGAAGTGTGTCCGGGCGCGCAGGGTCGGCGAATTCGCGATGGGATTGGTGGAGTCGTTCCACGCCACTTCCTTATAGAGGCGATGGTAGTTGCGCAGGGCTTCCCAGGTGGGGCCCCGGACGGTGGTGTTGTTGAAGCTGTAAGAATAGAGCGGGGAGATGAGGTGACTGCCGTTCGTGCCGCCAAAGGGGGAACCGTCATACTTCACGTCGACCTTGGCGTCCCCATAAGCCGCGCGATTCAAGGTGCCCTTGGGGTTGAAGGTATACGTCACGCCACTGAGGGGATTGCCCAACGAGTCCTTAGGCGGGGGGCCTTCGCCGAACTCACTGGCCCGGAATTCCGCGTCGGTCTTTTCGAAGGCGACGGAGAGGTCGATCTTCAGGCCGCCCCACTGGGAGTCGGTGTTCAGGCCGCGCGAAACGAGGGTGAGGTTGGGCCAAGCTTTGCGGGCGATCGTCGGCGGGGTGGTTTCCGTGAAGACGCTCGGGTCGAGGAGGCTGAGGTCGGCCAGTTTGGTCGCCCGACTGTCAATCCCGCCCAAGGGGATGTTCTCGAAGCCCTTCAGAATCTCGATGCCGGTTCGACCCGTGCCCCGCAGCGCCATCACTTGGTTGTAGGTTTGTTGGTCGGCGCTGACGGTGGTGCCCGCGGGCGGCGTCAGGCGCGTATCCGTGAGGTTGAGTTTCGCCTTCACGCCTTCGTCGCCGATCCAGTAGCAGTAGGAGCCCGCCACGTTGGCGTCGGGTAGCTGTACCTTGGGGAGGAAGATGCGACCATCGGGACGACCCGGGGTCGTCGGCCAGTTCATGAGTTCGGCGGGCATCGCCGTGGCATCCCCAACCAGCGTGATCATCATGGGGCCCGCCGTGGGCGCGTAATCCGACTGGAAGGGAACCCAATGGTCGGCTTCATAATCGGTCTTACCGAAGAGGTTGATGCTTTGCGAGTTGGCCGGGCGGTCGTGGCGACCGCTGACGAGCCAAGCGGGTGGCTGGGTGGGGCGATCGCTCCGCCAGACGCCGGTCCACAGCGGGTTGCGGATCGTCTGCCAATTCCAACCTGGCTGGTTGCTGTCGGCGCCGAGGTTCGCTTGCGCGGTCATGCGTCGGTCGGGGCCGGCTTCTTGTTGGAGGTGGGCGAGCGCCAAGCGGAGCGAGACGAGCGCATGCAACTTGCTCTGCGTCCGGTATTGGGCGGCTTTCGCGAGCTTGGATTCAACGCTCAAGAACGCCGCAAGAACGATGACGACCATGACCATCATCGCCATGATGGTGAGGGAAAGGACGAGGCTGAAGCCGCGTCGCGACGAAGTGTGGGGTGCTTTACTCATTTACCAGGGGTGGTAAGGTGATAATGGTCAGCCCTTTTCACCCTAATTCCAAGATTTTTAGAAGGGGTTTTGAGCGGCGGGTTGTGAATAACTTTCCGCCAAGTCGCTGAGAAAAAGGACTATTTTACGGCCGGCTCGGGCGGGCGGTAACGGTCCTCGACCCCTTTAATGATGACCTGACCTTCGCTTTCCGGGGAAGGGAGGATGAAATAGAGCGTCCGGAGGTCGTTTTGCTGGAAATAACGAAAACTATAACTCAGGGATTCTTGGTCATCGCTGGCCGCACGCGAGTGGATGGTCCCTTCGAAATAGGTCCCGTCGGCCGCATTCGGTCGTACGACCGTGCTCCCCTTGGACCCAATTTTGGTCCGGTTGCCTGGGAGTTGGATTTCTACCGGGTGCGGGCAGAGGTTGTAGAAACGAATCGTCCCGTACTGAAATGTGCCCGGGGCATCGTCGATGGCGAGGATGCCGCCCTTGGGGTCGCCGGGGTTGACGAGCAGGATGAGGTGGTGCGGGCCGGGGGTGGTCGGTAGGTCGATCCAAGCAATCGGTTTATTTTCCTTATCCTTGTCCGGCTTCTTGGGCGGTTCGACCGAGACAGGTACGAATGCGGCCAGACGTTTTTTGCGTTTCTCTTCTGGGGTGAGGGTCTTTTGGGCGACCGCGGTTTTTTCCGGGTTGCTCGACTTCAGCGGGTCGCCGGAGCGAATGGGGTCGACGGTTTTGACCGGATCGGCGGAGCGCGTCGGGTCGGCGGACTTGAGCGGATCGCCCGAACGCACCGGGTCGAGGGTCTTGGTCGGATCGGCGGAAGCCCGTGGGTCGACCGACTTAAGGGGATCGGCGGACTTGCGTGGATCTGGTCCCACGGCGAGCAAGCTCTTCTGCGGGCCGTTGGGTTTCGCGATCGTGTGCGGGGCAAAGGGTGACTTGATGCTGAGGTCGCTGGGCTTGCCCGTCGGATGGCGCGCCAGCAACTTCGCGATTTCCTCGGGATTGACCGTGGCCGTCAGCGGGAGGATTTCAAAGTGCGGGTTGCCGCGGTAAGTGAATTCCTGCGTGAAGAAGTCGGGCGCGATGACGAGCGGGGAGATTTTGCCGTCCTTACGGTAGCCGTGGCCGAGGATGGGCCCATCCAAAGAGATGGCTCGGAGGTTCACGGTCACTTCGACGGGCGGCTTTTCCTCCGCACCCGCGCTGGCCATGAGGGCCAGACCCAAGCAGAGGGCGGCCTTAGATTTCATTGGGTTTGAGGGTGCGGAAGGAGACGATGCGGAAACGCCGGCCGAGCAAGTGATTGACCGCGGTCAACTGGTTGCTGGTGGTCGCCTCGCTGGTCGTGGTCGCGCCTGGGACCAGCGAAGACGGGTTCTTGGGGCTGGCGACGGCGGTTTCGGGCGCGTTGGTGGCGTCCATGAATTCCGGTACACGTTGGATCACGGCCTCGATCCAGCACTTGGCGCTATCGCCGACGGTGTTCGCGGCTTCACCATAGGCGCGGATGGTGAAGGTGTCGGAACGCGTGGATAAGGAGCCGCCGATGACTTCGAGAAGGTCCGATTGCAGCAGGTTGCCCGGGGCGCCCAAGGCCGTGTGGGCGACGTTTTTGCCGGTGGGGTCGGGGAGTTCGATGTTTTCGGGGTTCGCGAAGGGGCCGGCCGTCGTGGTGGAGAGCGCCGCAGCATCGACTTTTCCGAGGAGGCCTTTGTTGGAGAGGCGGTCCGAGAGGCGGTCGGAGTTGTCGGATTTCTTCGCGTAATATTTATCTGCGCGGAAGATCGCGGATTGGAGCGCGCCGCAGCGCGCCACGAGCGGGCTGGGGTGGAGGAAGCGGTTCACGAATTCCGTCAGGCCCAAATACGGCGTGGCGGCAATCATCTGGCCCCGGAAGATGCGCGCCGTCGGCGGGTAGCTTTGGTCGCGTTCGGTCCGCGTGAGCACCTTGAAGCGCGCCTTGTTCTCCTCCACGATGGCTTTCGCGAGGTTGCGCACTTGGTCGTCGGAGAGGCTGCTGAAGCCGGACCAATTCGTGGTGTTCGTCATCGTGCCAGCGGCGACGGCCGCCGTGCCTTGGGGCACGGCCCGGGGGTAACGGGCGTTCTGCGCCTGGATCGGCGCGCTGGTGGTGTTCGGTAGGTTCGCGGCGTACCGGGTGGTGGCGATGCCCTTGGCCGCCCCGAGCACCGCCGTCCAGGCCTCCACCGACGTGCTGTTGACGTTGAAGGTGCCGTCATGCAGGAGGACCGAGGCCGAACGCCGATAGTCGCCGATGGCTGACCGGAGATCGGTGCCGCCATGGAATTCGCCGAGTAGGCGCATGCGCGGGTTGTTCAGCGGTTGGACGCCGTTCACGAAATCGTCGAGCACTTGGCTGAGGGAACGGGTTTCGGCCGGCTGGGCGCTGGGATTCAGGCTCGTGGTCGGGTCGGCGGGCGTGGGGTCCGCGGGCGCGGCGGCTTTCGTCATTTCGGGCGCCGCGCTGGAAAGGAAGTACTGATCCCAGACGGCGTGATTCAATAGGTAGGCGTTGTCGTAGTCGGTCCAGCTCGGGCTGTTCTGCTGCGTGGTGCGCTGGACGTTGACGTGCGTCGGGGCGAAGCTGCTGCCGATGCCGAGCAACGGTTGTTGGTCGCGCATGCTGAGGTTGGCGTGCGTGTACTGGGCCAAGCCCGTCGGCGGGGCCAGGGGGATTTCCGTTTGCACGGCCACCGTGGTGCCGGAACTGGTCGTGGAGTAGCCGCCGTAACCGAGCCCGCTGGTGGTTTGCAGGATTTCCGACCACGAAGAGGGGCGGAAGAGACGCATCCGGTAACTCGGGGACGCGCCGACGAAGCCGTTGCCTTCGCCGAGGTCGGTCCGGCCCGCGCCGTCCGCGCGACACGAAGCCGCCATCGGGTTGGAATGCGTGAAGAGCGGAAAAGGAGCGCTGGCCCAATCCGCGGTCTTAACGGAGAGATCCATGACCGTGATGACCGACGGAGGGAGGGGCGTGCCGCGGCTGTTGTATTTCGGCGCGATCCAAGAGTAGTTCGGGAAGAACTTCTCGCCCGCCGCACCCACGCGGGCCGGGTTGAGGTCGCGGTAGAAAAGTTCCGTGTGTTCGCTGGACTTCCCGTAGAGTTCGGCGGTGGTCGTGGCCTTGTTGATCACGTCGCCCGGCCAGCACGCGAGTCCTTGGCGGATGCGGAAGTCGCCCGCGGGCAGCACCTCGAAGCCGAAGGCGTCGTCATAGAACCAGCGGGACGCTTCGCCGAAACCCCAGTCGTTGAGGGTGTCGTTGAAGCCGCCGGACTGGTTGAAGGCGTTGGAGAGTTCGACGACGCGTTTCCAGTCCTGCATCGTCGGCGAGCTGCAGGAGAGCACGCGGAACTCGCCGGGCTTCAGCGTGAAGTCGGGCAGATACAGGCGGAACATGTCGTTCGCGTTCGCCTGTTGGTCGTCCTGCTGCATGAAGAAGGAGCTCAGCGGGATTTCGTAGGTCGACGTCGGGCCCGTGCCGTAGGCGGCGTAGCGTTTGTAGCGGAAAATCCATTGATCCCAATTGGTGAACGATACCGCCAGCGCGTAGTTGCCCGCGGCCCCGTTACGGGCTTCGAACTTCATCGCCACGTTGTAGGGGTTGTGGACGACCACGATGGGCGTGAGGTTGAAGTAGATGGCGGCGCCGCCGTTCGGGAACGCTTCGAGGTTGACGCTGAACACCATCATCACCCGGTGTATGTAGGGCGTCGCGGCGACATTGAGCGGGCGGGGGATGGGTTGGGTGCCGAGATTCCAGAAATTACCGAAGTCCGCCGCTTGTGGGTTCAGTGACGCATGGTCGCCGTTATAGGTCATGGCGTAGCTGTAGGTCGATTGCCGGACGTTGTTGGGGTCGGCTTTCGCCGTCGGCGACTTGATGCGGCTCGCGTTCGGATAGAAGGTGCGTGCCTTCAAGGTCGGGAGGCCCGTGGCATCCCAGCCAACTTGCTTGTAGAGTCGGTGGTAGTCGCGCAAAGCCCACCAGGTGGGGCCACGGACCTCCCCATCAAGCGTGGAGCGATTGAAGACGGGCGTGGACAGCAGGGAGCCTCCGTCGAGGGGCACCCGCATGGTGATGGCCTCCACGCCGTTGGCGGTGCCAGTCGCGGCGGCCCCCGGCTTGCCGGCGCCGAACTCGGTTTGCTGGAACTCGGCATCCCCGAGCTCGAAGGCCAAGGAAAGGTCACGCTTCAGGCCGCCGTGATAAGGGTCCGCCAGGACTCCGGCCGCGGAGGCCGAGAGGTCGTGGAAGAGCCGGTTGGAGTTGGGCGTAACCCCCGTTCCTTCGCTGAAGCCCGTGAGGTTGCGGATATCGCCAAACGTCTGGCCGCGGGCGAGCCCATCGTTGGGGGTGTGGTTTTCGAAGCCGGTGAGGAGCGCGAGTCCGGGCGTGACTGGGTTGCGGAGCGCGAGGAGGTTGCCCAACGAATTCGCCGTGCCGGGGGTCCGGGCGTCGAAGAGGTTGAAGCGCGCTTTGATGCCTTCGTCGCCGACCCAGTAGGCGTACTTGCCCGAGGTGTCGTCGGGTAAGGTCAAGCGCGGCAAAGCGACCAGCCCGCTGGGCTTGTTGGCCTCCGCACCACTGGCGCTCCCCAGGCCGACCAACGTGATCAGGTTCGTCGGCGTCGGCGTATAGTCTTTCTGCCAAGGCAGCCAGAGGGGGGCGGGGTAGTCGATTTCTCCTGACAGCGAGACCATCTGGACGCCGGGCTCGAGGTCATCACGTCCACTCACGAGCCAGTGCGGAGGTTGGTTCGGACGTTGGGTGTTCCAGACGCCCGTCCACATCGGGTTGAGCAAATCGCCCACGGCGACGTCGGGTTGGGCGAGGTCGGCGCGGGCCGTGACGCGTCGATCCGGCCCCGCTTCCTGTTGGGTGTGGGCCAGGGCCAGCCGCAGGGCGACAACCCCGTTGAGGCGCGCCCGCAGGGAGAGTTGAGCATGGCTCGCCAAACGGGTTTCGACCGAAAGGAAGGCCGCCACCATGATCACGGACAGGATCATGATGCTCAACACCACCAGCGAGAGGAGGAGGCTGAAGCCCGTTCGACTTCCGTCGGGCCGGGCTGGGGGCTGTGGCGTTGGACGCGGCAAAGTGATAATTTTTATAGTGTAGCGGAGTCGCTTCGGCAAGCCCCCGCGGGGTTTTCTTGGCTATTTATCATTAATTTATCGTTTGCCTCCGGCGTCGGTATCGATAGGTTGTTAATACTATGAAGTCGTTCTTCGCCTACACCCTCGGTCTCTTGGCCGCCGCTAGCCTATCCGCCGCCGTTGTCACTGGTGGTGGCACGGGTACCCCGACGACTCCGACCACCCCGACGACTCCGACCACCCCGACCACGCCGGTCGTGACCCCTAAGCCTGCTACCGGTAGCTGTCAGAAGCCTGAGGGAACGTCGGCCGCCAAGCCGCTTGAAAAGAAGTGCGACGAGAAGAAGGCAGCGCCCAAGCCGGCGCCGATCAAGTCCGCCGCCCCTGTCTGCAAGAAGAAGTAACTCGGGGCTAAGCGCCACACGGAAAGCCGGACCCAAGGTCCGGCTTTTTTGTTAGTGCGATTCGGAACGGGTAGGCTTTGCTTCGGTCCTCCGCATGGCGTCTTTCCCGTTTCTCTTCTGGTTGCGCATGGGCTTGCTGTCTTGGGGTGGGCCAGGGGCGCAGATCGCGCTCCTCGAGCAGGAATGCGTCCAGAAGCGAGGCTGGCTCACGGCAGAAGCTTTCACGCGGGCCCTGGGGTTGTGTCTATTTCTGCCGGGTCCGGAGGCGCAGCAATTGGTGGCTTGGATCGCTTGGCGGACGCACGGCTGGCGTGGAGCCGCCGCCGCCACCTTGGGCTTCGTCTTGCCGGGCTTGATCGCTTGCGGCGTGCTGGCGTGGCTTTACGCCGTGGGAAGTGGTTGGGAACTCTTGCCGGGCGTCTTGGCGGGTGCCCGCGCCGCGGTGGCAGGCGTGATTTTGGTCGTCGGGGTGAAGCTATTGATGCGGACCTGCGAGGCGTTGCCCCGACGGTGGGCGGCGGGCTTGTCGTTCGGCGGCCTTTGCTTCGGGGCGCCGTTTGTCTTCATCGCTATGGCTGCCGGTTTACATGGTTGGTACGTGCGCCCCGAGGATGAGGAAGCGCCCCCGCCCGTGAGCGACCAGCTACGTTTGGCGGGGATGCGCCTGGGGCGTTACCTCTTGCCGGTGTTGCTCGTCTATTTGGCCTTATGGTTAGGGCTCAAGCATAGCCATGGTTACGTGCAGCTCGTGGAAGTCTCGCTCTTCGCCGTCCTCACTTCTTTTGGTGGCGCCTATGCCGCGCTGGGGATTTGGCGCGTGCGTGCCGATGGCCTCGGTTGGTTGGGGGAGGCGCGGTTTGGCGATGCCTTGGTCATCGGTGAGGCCACCCCCGGGCCCTTGCTGTTGGCAGGGAGTTTCATCGGCTTCTTGGCGGGGTTCAACGGCGCTCTCTTCGCCGGGTATGGTGGCGTCGGACTGGGTGTCCTTGGTCTCTTCACCGCGGCGGTCTTCACGTTCGTGCCCTCGACGTTGGTCCTCTTGGCCTGCGCTCCTTTGGCGGAAGAAGGCGTGGGTGATCGCCGCTTCCACGATGCGCTCGGGATGGTCTCGGCCGTCGCCGCAGGTGCGATCGTCTACCTGGGTTTTGCCCTGTGTTGGTCGCAGTTCTCGACGCCGCTGTTCCTGCTCGTTTCCGTCGGCGCCGGCTGGATGTTCTACCAGCAGAAGCTTTCCGTACCGGCGTTGGTAGGGGTGGGGGCCGTCATTGGTTTGTTCAGCGCCAGGTAGGCCTAATCTCCTTGATACCCCAACGAGGGAGCTCATAAATGGTTTCACCATGAAAACCCTCCTCCGCCTCTTCGCTCTCGTCGCCGTTTGCACTTCCCTCGCGATCGCCGCGACCACCACCGCGTCGCCAGCCAAGAAGGATGCGCCCGCCGCTCCGGCCGTCGACACCTCGAAGT
>CALQIY020000029.1 GCA_943330755.2 Opitutus sp. GAS368 | reverse complement strand
CGCGGTCGAGCGCGTCGACGGTGGCGCCCGGCGCGCGGTCCAGCAAGGCCGCCGTATGGCCACCGCCGCCGAACGTGCAATCCATGTAGGCACGGCCGTCCTGCGGGGCGAGGAGCGCGAGGCACTCCTCCAGCAGGACGGGGACGTGGTTGGTCATGGCGGTGGGGCTGTGAATAACGTGTGAGTTGTGTAAGTAACTTCTGGATACCCGTTCAGAGCCCGAGCGCCCCGAGGGCCCGCAGGATGGTCTGGGTGTGCGCGGACGTGCGGTCGACGGCCGGCGGATTCTTCGAGATGATCTGGAACGTGGTGAAGCCCCCCTTGAAGACGACGTCGCGACCGAGCTGCGCTTCCTTGACGACGTGCTCGTTGAGGGTGATGCGGCCGGCCTTGTCGCAGGCGACCTGGATGCTGTTCGACGCGAGCAAGCTCAGCGCGTTCATCTTATCCGGATCGCTGACCGTGACCTGTTGGGCCGCGTCCGAAATGCGTTTCACCATCAATGGCGGGAAGACGACGATCGCACCGAGCGCCGGGTGGTACATCGCGAGAAAACCCGACTCCACCGCGCTCTCGAAACGCCAGGCCGCCGGAATCGTGACACGATTCTTCTCATCCAATTTTCCGTGATGGATGCCGGTGAAGAGACTGGTGGTGGAACCAATAGACATAGGCTGGGGGAGCACCCCCATTTCACCCACTTTTCCCCACTCTCCCCCACTCGTCAAGAAATATGCCCCATTTTGTTATCCACACGCGCGATCTGGCCGCCCGGACCCATTTAATGACTGAAATCGGACTATAAAATACACAAATCTATGTGGAATAACAAGTTATGTATAAAAACTACCTCAGTTGCGCCCCCAGCGCCCCCTCCCCCCTCCGGCCGGGGCGATCACCGCGGGCTGGCGACCTCCCCTGGCCGATGGCTTCTGTATTTACTATTCACATACATTTCACGGGGCCAGGCCCCCGGAAGGCCTCGAAATCGGTTGCCAACCAGCGTCCGCTGTGTTTCGTTGTGCCTACCGCATCCCACCTCTCATGAAGCACGCCGTTCCCTTCGCTCTCCTCGCCGCCACGCTCGCCTTCACCGGCTGCAACACCTACGTCGGCGTCGACAATCCCGACCAGCCCAGCTCGACGTACTCCAACGCGACCGGCGCCCTGGTCACCCGCTACAAGGCTTCGACCGAAACGGTCTTCAACGCCGTCAAGCGGGCCGTCGACTCGCAGAGCGACACCATGAAGCGCATGGGCGAGTCCGACAAGCGCGTGAACAACGAGCTCCAGGAAGTGACCGTGTTCGCCCGCGCCATCGGCGACCTCGAAATCAAGATCGAAGTCGAGAAGGTCGAAGACCCGGTGACCAAGGAGGTCTTCACCCAGGTGACCGTGAAGTATGGCTTCTTCGGCAATTGCGAACAGAGCCAGCAGATCGTCTCCCGCATCACGCAGAACCTCCGCCGCTAAGCGCGTCGGGCGGAACCGCCATCGGACGCCGCCTGGCCTTTCGGCTCGGCGGCGTTCTTTTTTTACACCAGCATTTACCAAGACATGGGCAACATCCACGGACATAGTTTCCGCATCGCGACCTTCGGCGAAAGCCACGGCCCGGCGCTCGGCGTCGTCATCGACGGCTGCCCGCCGCGCGTCCCGTTCGACCTCGCCTTCCTCCGCAGCGAGTTGGCCCGCCGCCGGCCCGGCCAAAGCAAGTTGACGACGCAGCGCCAGGAAGGCGATGCGCCGGAAATCCTCTCCGGCCTTTCGCCCGACGGGCTCACGCTCGGCTCGCCGATCGCCATCGTCATCCGCAACGTCGACCAACGCTCCTCCGCCTACACGGAGATGAAGAGCGCCTACCGTCCTTCGCATGCGGATTTCACTTACGACGCGAAATACGGCATCCGCGCCGTCGAAGGGGGCGGCCGCTCCTCCGCCCGCGAGACCGCCGCGCGCGTCGCCGCCGGCGCCCTCGCCAAGACCGTCCTGAAGCATGCGTGTGGGGCGACCATCACCGCGTGGGTCGAAAGCGTCGCCGACATCCGCATGCCGGCGGCGACCAAGACGCCTTCGCTGAAGCAGGTCGAAGCCTCCCCGACCCGCTGCCCGCACCCGGCCACCGCCCAACGCATCGAGGCCCGCATCCATGCGGCCCGCGCGGACGGTGATTCCGTCGGGGGCGTCATCTGCTGCGTCATCTCCGGCCTCCCCGCCGGCTTGGGCTCTCCGGTCTTCGATCGCTTCGAAGCCGAACTCGCCAAAGCCATGCTTTCCCTCCCGGCGACCAAGGGCTTCGAACTCGGCAGCGGTTTCGCCGGCACGTTGCTCAAGGGCAGCGAGCACAACGATGTCTTCGTGAAGAAGGGCGGCCGCATCCGCACCTTGACGAACCGTTCGGGTGGCACGCAGGGCGGCATCACCAACGGCGAAGACGTCGTCTTCCGCGTGGCCTTCAAGCCCACGGCGACCGTGCTGAAGCCCCAGCAGACCGTCGGCCCCGACGGCAAGGCCACTTCGCTCAGCGCGCGCGGCCGCCACGACCCCTGCGTCCTCCCCCGCGCGGTCCCCATCGTCGAAGCCATGGCCGCCTTGGTGGCCGTGGATCATTGGATCCGCGATCGCGGACAGAACGCTCCCTTCGGCCGCTGCGGGCGCAAAGCATGACCCCTCTCATCATCGTCCTCGGTCCGGCCGGTTCCGGTCGCAGCATCCTCCTCAAGGAGCTCATCGAAAACGCCTGGCCGACCGGCAAACTGGTCCGGACGATCCGCGTCAGCGGCGACGCGCCGACGGACCATCCCCCCGGCGACTGCTGGACCTTGACCGATGGCCAAGCCGTCCTGCCCGCGCCCGGGTCGGAAGACGCCGCCATCCTCGTGACCGACGGCCGTCGCTCCGTGGTCGATCAGATGGAAGCCCTGCACCGGGTCCTGCATGGCTCCACGCAATGGCAGGTGCAGCGCATCGTGACGGTCCTCGACTGCACGCTCGCCCATCGTCACGAGGTCGTGGCCGAATGGTATGGCGCCGCCGTTCACTTCGCCGACGCCGTCATCGTGACGCGCCGCTGGGAAGTCCCGGGCCAGTGGCTGAGCAAGTACCTCGCCACCTACACGGACGCGTTCTATCCCTGCCTCTTCGTCAACCTGCTCAAGAACGGCAGTTTGGCCAATCCCGCCGAGGTCATCGAAGGCGAACCGCTCCGCATGTCGCACATCTTCGATGAGATCGACGCGGTGGACGAAATGGAGTTCGACGAGGACAACCTCCCGGACGAGCCCTTCGACTTGGTCCGGCAGCCGGATAAATACTTCGCCCGCGACGATTATGGCCGCCGCCTGATCTCGGTGCCCGACATCGCGGAAACGCTGCGCGTCGAAGGACGTTAGTACCGCGGCGATGCGCTTCCTCATCGCCACCTACGCCTGGTCGCTGGCCAACCTCCCGGAAGCCTTCGCCCGGGCCAACGCCTGGGCGCTCAGCTGGGTGCTCTGGGGACTGCGGCGGAAAATCATCCGGCGCAACCTCGCGGCGAGTTTTCCCGAAAAGGATGGCGCCTGGGTCCGGCGCTTGGGGCGCCTGTCTTGCCGACGGACCGCCGAGATGGGGCTCTACGCCATCGCCTCCCCGCGGCTAAGCGAAGCGGAAATCCGTACGCGCATCCAGATCCACCCCGAGCTCCTCGAAGGCCCCAACAGCCTGCGTGGGCCTGCGGGCCAAGTCCTCTTCGTCCCGCACTTCACCCTGATGGAGATGATGACGGCCGTGAAGTTCCTCGACGCCGACCTTGGCCGCCGGGATTGGGTCACGCTCTATCGTCCGCTCGACCTCGCGGCCGCCGAGGTCTGGGTCAAAGCTTCCCGTGAACGTTTCGGCATGCGCCTCGTTTCACGACGCGATGGGTTTGGCCAGACGATGCAGGCGGTCCGCAGCGGCCAGTTCGCCGCAGTTCTCTTCGATCAAAGCACGCACCTCGGGGCGCAGATGGAATTCCTGGGCCGACCGGTGGCGACCACCGACCTCCCGGGCATCATTGCCCAACGCTTCAAGGCCCCGGCGCGCATCTTCTGGGCGGAACGGACGGGCTTCTGGCGTTGCCGGCTCCGCAGCCAAGCCCTGACGGCCACGGACTCCGTCGGCTTGACCTTGGAATCCAACGCCTGGCTCGAGGCGCGTCTCCGCTCGAGCGACGACGCGTGCGCCGATTGGCTCTGGGCCCACGATCGCTGGAAGCACGGACAGGCGCCGGGCATCAAGCCATTGCAAGCCTAAGGGCTTACTGCGCCACGGGCGCAGGGGTCGCCTCAGCCGGACGTTCCGGCGGTGTCCGGCGCTTGCCGTCCCCATCCTTACCCGCGGAGCCACCCTTGGCCTTGGCCTCCTTCATCAATTCGGGGCCATATTTTTCCATCAGTTTCCGGATGTAGGCGAAACGCTCGTCACGGGATAGCTTGAGGAATCTTTCGCGCTCTTCCTTCGCCTGCTCGGCCGGCATCTGCTTGAGGTGATACTCCAACACGCGCGTGGCGAAGCCGAAACTATTGGAGCCGCTGCGCTCCCGCAGCTCCTTGAAGGCTTTGCGGCGGTCTTCGGGACTGGCGTCTTCGAGCACGGCGAGCTTCTTGGCGAATTCCCGCCGGTCATCGCCGGTCATATGTTCGATGTGCTCGATCGCTTCGCGCATCCCACGGATGCGCTCGGGCGTGAGCTCCATGATCTTGCGGATCGTCTTGATCTCCTCGGCCGAGGGCTCGCTGGCGGACGGACGATTCGCCGGGGGCGTCGGGGTGTCGGCGGCCCAGGCAAGGGTTCCGAGCAGGACCGGCAGCAGATGGCGGAGACGCATATGCTTAGAACTCGGTGAAGGCGAGGGCATCGACCACCGCGGAGGGCTGGTCGACGACCGGGGTCAGGATGACCAAATCATCGGCCACGCCGAGGATGGCGTTGAACTTGGCGGACTCATCGCTGGCAAGCAGCGCATGGGTCTGCTGCACCAAGGCGTCGTCGGAAGACGGATTCGTGAGGACGAAGGCGGCGACGAAGCAGGCCGCCAAGGTGGAGGCGACCGAACTCCAGCGAATGACCTTGCGGCGGAACCGATCGGTGCGGACGGCGCCCACGACGCGGTCGCCGAACCCGGGGACGAAAGCACGCTGGCCGGGCGCCAAGGCGGCGGCGAGGTCGCGGTCGAAGTTACTGTTGGAAGGCTTTTCCATGGGTCAGTTCAAGGGATGAAACCCCGCCAAGAGCGGCAGGTTGCAAGGGTTAGGTTTTTTCATAATAGTCCTTCAAAAGTTCTCGTAAACGGGTGCGGGCGCGGTGGATCCAGGTTTTCACCGAGGAAACGGGGGCGGCCATGGCCACGGCGATTTCCTCGTAGGGCAGGTCCTGTTGGACCAGCAAAAGGATGGCGGTCCGCTGCTCGGGGGGGAGTTGAGCGACGGCCCGTTGGAAGGATTCCTCGAGTTCGACCACCTTGCGGGCGGATTCGTGGCTGGCGTCCCCGGGTTCGGGGGCCGACTCCAAGGTGCTGGTCGGTTTGCGCGACTTCCGGCGCCACTCGTTGAGGACGAGGTTATGGGCGATATGGATGAGGTAGGTGCTGAGCTTGGCTTCTGGGCGCCACCGGGCGGCCGCCCGATGCAGCCGGACAAAGACCTCCATCGCCAATTCCTCGGCGGTCGTCTGGGAACCCACCTCGGCCCGCAGATAGCCCACCAAGCGGGGGTGGTGCCGGTCGACCAGCTTGCGCAACGCCTCATCATCGCCCAACGCGACCAGCGACATGAGCCGCTTGTCGTCCTCGTCCTCAGGTAGCGCTGGGTTCTCCGCAGGCATCTAAGGGTTTAAACCGCCCAAAGGCGGGAAAGTTAAGGAAAGGGCGGTCAAAACTTACTTCTGCGCTTCCGCTGGTTTGGCGACGGGCGCCACAACCGGCTTGGCCTTGGCTTGCTCGATGGACTTGACGACTTCGGAGGCCGGCAGGACGACCGGGGACATCGAGATGCCGCCGTTGTCGCCGGCACTGCCGAAACGGGTCGTGATGAGGCCGGCGAAGTGACCGGCGTTACCGAAGATCGGCAGCCCGGTCGTGCTGATGTGGATGGAATAATAAGCGCGGGGCTTCTCGAGCACGGCGCGCACGTAGTCGCATTCGACGCTGGCCGTGCGGCCCATCGCCTTATCCAGGCGCGAGAGAACCACGACTTCGTCCAAGATCCCCAGCTTCTGGGTCGCCGCGAGCACGATCGGGACGAACTTGGCGTCCTTGGCCTCCTCGGCGCCAGCCTCCGGGCGGAGGTAGGCCAGGTTGAGGTCGCGGTCCTTGTAAACGACGACCGCCGGGATTTCCGTACCGTCCGGCATGATGAAACGGGCTTCCTTCACTTCGCTCGTCACGGAGAGCTTCACCTGATTGCCGCGCATGTTCACGGTGCGGCCATCGGCCGCCGTCGCCGGGTCGATGGCGGAAGCCGCCACCACGACGAGGCCATCGGCGGTGACGACGGTCCCGAACTCTTCGACGGTCTGGTCGCGGCTCTGCGAGGGGCTGTCGCCCGCCGACATGGTCAGGGCGACGGTCGCGCGCACGGTGATGACGGAATCGGCGTGGGCCTGGAAGAGCCGACGGGCCGTCACTTCGATCTTGGGCGCCGGTTCCGCCGCCGCCACCGACGAGAAGGAACCGAGGACAAGGAGGGCCGCGAAGGCGAGAGGAAGGGAACGCATGGTGATTTATTTGGTGGATTCAAAGGCTGCCCAATCGGGCTCGAACTCGAGGTAGGCACCCGAGATGGAACGACGGACCTGGAAAACGACGTGCCGCGGCTTCGTGGTGGCGAGCTGAGCCAAGGCCGCCCGCAGGGTGAGGTTATCCGTGACCGGGATGCCGTTGATCGTGAAGACGATATCCCCTGCCCGGAGACCGGAAAGGTCCGCCCAACCCGAACGTTCGACCTTGGTGACGATCACCCCTTGCGTCTCCGTGGCCACCTTGCGCTGGACTTTGTCGTCATAGCCCAGCTGCCGGGCCGAGAAACCGAAACGGACGTCCTTGACCGTAGGGAGTTCGGAAGGCGGGGCGGGTAATTCCGCCAGGTGCAACGTGACCAAGAGCGGCTGACCATCGCGGAGCACGTCGAGGGCGACATCCGTGCCCACCGGGTAGTCGCGGAGCAAGGCGGCGAAGACCTCCGCGTCCTCGGGCCGACGGGCCGGGATGACCTTGCCGTCGAGCTTCACCAAAAGGTCGCCGACCTTCAGGCCAGCCTTCTCGGCGTTGGAATTCGGCAGGACTTGGGTGACGCGGACACCGGCCTTGCCCTTCACGTTGAGGGCCTTGGCGATTTCCGCGGTGAGCACTTGCGTGGAGACGCCAGCCCAAGGCTTCGGCGCACGGGGTGCGATGGCGGGATCCACTTCGGGTCCGACGCGCACCACGGAAAGCATCTGCGAACTACCCCGCGCAAACCCCACGAGCACCGGCTCGGGCTCGGTCTTATCCTGGAGCAGTTCCCGCGACACTTGCCGCAAAGCCGCGGCATCGGCGATCGACCGACCCGCAACCGTCAGGAGGATGTCGCCCTCCATGAGGGCCGGCTTGGCTTCGGCCGCCGGGCCCCCTGGCCGCAAGGAATCGACCATGACGCCTTGGGTGTTGGGGCGCTTGGTATAGAGCGCGCTCATGCGCGTCAGGTTGCGGGCCGTCAGCCCCCAAGCGGTCAGCTCCAGTTCACGCGCTTCGTTGGCTTCACGGGTGAGCGGCTTCACGGTGAGCGTGAGGACTTGATCGCCCCGGCGCACCATGAAGGGGACGTCGAGGCCGGGGCGGAGCCCCGCGACGAGCCGGTGGAAAGCGGGCATGAGCTCGTCGCAATCCGCCGAGACTTCTTGGCCGTTCACCGCGGTGATGATGTCACCTTGACGGAAACCGGCGGCGGCGGCCGGCGAACCTTCCAGCGCCCCGCGGACGAGCACGCCGCGGACGTCCTTGACCGAGAGCGAGCGCAAGAGGGGCTGGACTTCGACCCCCGTCCAACCGCGGACAATCCGACCCTGCTTGATCAGTTCCGCGGCCACGGCCTTGGCCGTGTTGGCGGGAATGGCACCCCCGAGGCTACCCACGCCGATTTCATTGATCCCGGCGATGCGTCCCTCCGTGTCGACCAGCGGCCCGCCGGAATTGCCGCCGAAGATGACGGCGTCATGGCCGAACCAGCGAACGAGTTCCCCGACGGATTCACCATCGAGGCTCATGCCACCGACGAAACGGGTCATGACCATGGCATCGTTGGCGATGATGCCGAGCGTGACGGACTGCGTCAGGCCGGCGGGGCAACCCATCGAGAGGACGGTGTCGCCGACGCGCACGCGGTCGGAATCCGCGAACTCCGCGATCGGCAAGGGGGTCTGGGAACGGCGGCGGCTCAGGTCGAGCTTGATGACCGCGACGTCGGTCATGGCATCGGCGCCCACCAGCGTGGCCGGCAACTCCTCGCGATCGGCCAAGCGACAGAGGAACGTGGCCCCGCGGCCCGCGACGTGGTAATTGGTCACCACGTGGCCTGCGGCGTCGATGATGGCGCCGGAACCGACGGAGTGTTGGCGCAGCATGCGGCCATCGGCACCGTCCTCGGAGATCACCTCGATGCGGACGATGGTGGGCGTCATCTTGGCGATGGCGCGCTCGACCTCGGGTCGGCGACGCTGGGCATCCTCCGGGCCGGCCAACAGGGCCGCCGCACAGAACAACAGGGTAAGGAAACGCATGTCAGGAAGTGGGATTCAGGGGACGGGCCGCGAAGACGCGGAGGGTGCGGAGGAAGAAACCTTCGAGCGCGGAGATGATCTGGTAATTCAGTTCGAGGCGGATCCGGGCCTGCTCCAGCAGATCCACCGCCTCGGCCACCTGCAGACCGCACGAGGGATGCGCCCGGCCCACCAAACGCAGGCGTTCCTCCAAGGCCGCCAGCATGCGCGTGCGGATGCCACGGCGGATCGACTCCTCGTAGGCGATTTCCGCATCATCCTCGTCCTGATCCGTCGGCGGGGGCGGCGGGGCGGCCTTCAGGGCTTCCTCGACGAAGAGTTCGAGCAGGACTTCGAAACGCGCGCACAGCGCATAGAGCGGAATCACGACCTCGGTCGAACGCCCCGTGGACGTCCCCGCACCCGCGAGCCGACCCATCAGTTTGTCGAACTCACGCAGCCAATCCGCCCAGGCCGCATCCGTCAATTCAGGGGTCGCGCCGCCCACATGGAAGCGCAGGCAACGGCTCAGGATGGTGGGCAAGACGCGGTAGTAGTTGGTCGTCTGCAGGATGATCAACGTCCCCGCCGGCGGCTCTTCGAGCGTCTTCAGGAAAGCGTTCGCCGCGACCGACTCGAAACGGTCGGGTTCATGGACGATGACCACGCGACGGGCGGAGACGGAAGTCAACCGCAGGTCCGTCACGACTTCCAAGGTGTTCTCGACGTTGATGCGGCGCGATTTCTTGGACGGACGCAGGACGCGGCAATCGGCGTGCGCGATCGGGTCGACCACCTCGAGATGGATCGAGGCCAACCGATCGGCGACCCGCTGCAGCAATTCCGGGTTCGGCCCAGTGAGCAGCACGGCATGCGGCATCCGGCCTTCGGCCCGGGCGCGCAGCAGGACCTTGAGCGCCGGCAGCGACTCGAGGTCAGAGGAAGCGGCGGCTGACTTCATGCCAGATCTCCTCGGAAAGGGTTTGGGGGTCGCGGGTCGCGTCGAGGACGAGGAAGCGTTGGGGTTCGGCCGCCGCGAGTTCGTGGTAGACCGCCCGCACCTGGCGGTGGAAACCTTCGCCCAACGCCTCGAAGCGATCGTGCTTGCCGTGGTCGCGGATGGAAGCGCGGCCCAAGCCATGGGCCGGGTCGAGGTCGAGCAGCACGGTCAGGTCCGGCTGCACGGTCCCACACGCGAGCCGATTGGCCGCGACGATGAGCGCGCGGTCGAGCCCGCGACCGCCGGACTGGTAGGCCACGGTGGAATCGATGAAGCGATCGCACAGGACGAAGGTGCCCTGCTGCAATTGGGGACGGATGACCTCGCCGACGAGCTGCGCTCGGCAGGCCGCGAACAAAAGCGCCTCGGCCGACACCGCCAAGTCGAGCGTCTCGCGGCTCTTCAGGAGGTCGCGCAACTGTTCCCCGAGGGCGGTGCCACCGGGCTCACGGAGTTTGAGGGCGCGACGGCCATGCGCCTCCAAGCGAGCGGCCAAGAGACCGACCTGCGTGGACTTCCCGGCTCCTTCGCCTCCCTCGAACGTGATGAACTTACCGACGGACGACATGGGAAGAATTGTTACGGTTCGCGTAGGTCAAAGCGAGAGGAGAAAACGACGGACACCGCCCATGAAAAAGGCCCGACTGGGTCGGGCCTTTCCGAGGGAGCGAGCGCCCCGCTTAGTTCGTCGGCGACGGGTTGGGCTGCTGCTGCTTCTCCACGACCTGCTGCACGGTGTCCGTGATCTTGCTGATGGTCGCGTCGAGGGCGTTGCCGCCACCGGTGGAAGTGGAGGCCGGAGCCGTCGGCGCCGTTGTGGGCTTCGGGGCGTCCGCCGGCGTGCCGTCGGCCTTGGTGGCGACCGGATCGGAAGAGCTCGTCTTCGGGGTGCTCACGTTGACGGGCGTGATCTGGTCGGCGGACGGAGCCAACTGCGCCTGGGCTTCAACGCCCTGGGAGATGGCCGCGGGCAAGGAAGTCGAAGCGGCGATGGTCGCACCCACGGCGCTGATGGTGGCCTTGTCCATGTCGGCCATCGAGATGGCGACGGAACCAGCCGGGGCCGTTTCGGCGACGCCAGGCTGCGTGGTTTCCGTGCCCGGTTGCGTGGTCGCGCCCGGAGCCGGGGTTTCGCCGGCAGCGGCGGTGGATTGGGCCGGAGCGGTGGCGCTGATCTGTTTGCCGGGCTCAACGGAAACGGGGCCGGAGTTGGCGGCGTAGACGGTGGCCTCGACCGAACCCTTCACGCAACCGACGACGAGCTTGCCGGCGTTGGCGCCGACGGTGGAATACTGCACCGTGTAGATGGTGCCACGGATGCGGGCCACGCCCACCGGCGTCTTGATGACGTAGGAGGACTGGGGGTTAAGTTTGCGGACTTCGCCGATGACCTTGCCGCGGGTGACGACGATTTCGGTCACGGACGGGCTGGGTTCCTTGTCGAGCTTCTGGTACTCGCCGTCGACGATGAGTTCCGAAACAACCTGGCGGAAAGTGCGCACTTCAACCAGCGACTCCGGATTGACGATGAGGGTGGAGCCGTTGGAGAGGATCAACTCGGCCGTGGAAGAGGCCGAAGTCTCGACGCGGTAGCCTTGCTCGAACACGCGACCCGAAGCGAGGGCGCTCTGCTTGGAGGCGGGATCGAAGAGCGTCGCGGTGCCTTTCACCATGCCGACTTGAACCTTGCCATTTTGAAGAGCGGCGGACGCGAGCGTCGGGAGCAGGGCGACGACCGCGAGCAAAAGGCTACGGAATAGGGTATTCATTGCAGAGGGGTTGAAGAAGAAACACTAGGGCCAAAACCTCACGGGGCAATCCGTAATAACACCCAATAGAAAGGCCTCCCAGTCACCCGGGAGGCCTTTCGTAAACTCAGCCGAATAGGCGGTTTTAGGCCGTCGGGTAGGCTTCGAGCTTACGCTGGACGCGCTTCTTGGAGAGCTCGGCGTAACGCGGAAGTCCCTGTTCGTAAGGGAGTTGCAACTCGCCTTGGATCAGGGGAAGGGCGTAACGGGCGAAGTCCGGGTGGATGGACATCTTGTCTTCGCCGATCCACTTTTCAGGGAAAGCCTTCACGCCATTGGCGATGTCCGCCAGGGGGGCGAGGAGGGTTTCGACCCCATACTGCTCCTTACCGGTGCGGCTCATGATGACCATCTTGCCGGACTCACCCTTGACGGCGGCCTTCACGGCTTCGCGGCCACAGAGCTTGGCTTCTTCGACGTCGGTCTTGGAGGCGCTGTGGGAAGCGGCGCGCTGGGCGATGCCCAGCTTGGAAGCGCGGGCCTTGACGCCGGAGAAACGCTCTTCGACGAGGGTGCGGAGGTATTCACCGGCACCGCCGAGGACGGCGTGACCGAAGGCATCGGTGTTGGTCGTGTCAGCGCCGAGGAAGTTTCCGGCCTCGTCCTGCACGCCTTCGGAAACGACGACGAAGCAGTGGAGGTTGGTCTTCAGGACTTCTTCGACGCGGCGGATGAAGTTGTCGGCGTTGAAGGGGACTTCCGGCAGGAGCACGATGTGCGGGGCCGAGCAGCTGTAGTGGGTGTTCTTGGCGGCGTTCTTGGAGTCGTCGCGCTTGTCCTGGCGCTGGGCGAGGACGGAAGCGGCGGCGAGCCAACCGGCGTTGCGACCCATGACTTCAAGGACGGAAACGAAGTCGTTGCGGCCCATGGCGGCGTTATCGAGCGACATTTCGCGCACGGTCAGGGCGATGTGCTTGGCGACGGAACCGTAGCCAGGGCAGTGGTCGGTGAGCGGGAGGTCGTTGTCGATGGTCTTGGGCACGCCGATGACGCGGAGTTCGTAGCCGCGCTCCTTGGCGAGGGCGTCGATCTTCGCGGCGGTGTCCTGGGAATCGTTGCCGCCGATGTAGTGGAAGTAACGGATGTTGTGCGCTTCGAAGACCTGGAGGATGCGGTCGAAGTCTTCCTGCTTCTTGACCTTGTAGCGGCAGGTACCAAGGGCGGCGCCCGGGGTGTGCTCGAGGTTGCGCAAGGTCTGCTGGGACTCTTCGGCGAGGTCGATCAGCTGCTCGTGGAGGATGCCCTGGATGCCATTGAGGCCACCCAGGATCTCGACGATTTCGTCTTCGTGGTTCAGGGCCTCGGCAATGACCCCAGCGAGGCTGGCGTTGATGACGGGGGTGGGACCGCCGCTTTGCGCGACGAGAAGGTTACCAGAGAAGGAAGACATGGGAGGGAACAGGTGAAAGGTGGGTTTTGGGAAGCCCCCCGCCCCTTGGCAATACGGAAAACCCCGACCCACCCCACCCTCCCGGCCCGCCGTCCCTTAAAGGATGCGTCCGGCCTTGATTTGCTGGGACTCGGGCACTTTTTTCGTCCAAGCCTGTACCGCCAAGGAGAAAGCCCCGACCTGAGCCTGGGCCGAACCAGTCAGTTCCCCGGCCTTGGTGACGGCATCCATCAGGACGGACTTAGGCAGACGGAGGCGCGTATCGGCCGCCAGGCGGTCGACGAGGTCGTTGCGGTCGACTTTGCCGGTCCGGAGGTCCTTGGCGACGGCGACGGCATGTTCCTTGATGGCCTCATGGGCCTCTTCCCGGCCCGCCCCTGCCTTGACCGCTTCCATCAGGAAAGTCGTGGTCAAAAGGAACGGGAGGTAGTGGCGGGACTCGCGGGAAACGACGGGGGCGTTGACTTCCATCTGGCCGAGGACCGTCAGGAAGGCTTCGAAGAGGCCATCGGTCGCCAAGAAGCTGTCCGGCAGGAGCACGCGGCGGACGACCGAGCAGGAGACGTCGCCTTCATTCCACTGTTCACCGGACAGCGAAGCGGCCATCGCCAGGTAGCCGCGGAGGATGACATGGAAGCCGTTGATGCGCTCGCAGGTGCGCGCGTTCATCTTGTGGGGCATGGCGGACGAACCGACCTGACCGGGCAGGAAGCCTTCGCTGGCGAGCTCGTGTCCGGCCATCAGGCGCAGGGTCTTGGCGAAGGAGGATGGGCCCGAGGCCGCCGACAAAAGCGCCGCGACGACTTCCATGTCCATGGAGCGCGGGTAGACTTGGCCGACGGCGCCCAGGACGTGCGGGATGCCGAGGTGCTTGAGGACGCGCTCCTCGAGCTGACCGACCTTGGCGATGTCGCCCGAGAAGAGCGTGAGCTGATCGAGTTGGGTGCCGACGGCGCCCTTGAGGCCGCGGGCCGCGAACGCGCCAAGGGCCGCATCGACCTGCGCAACGCCGCGCAGGCATTCTTCGCCGAACATGGCCCAGCGCTTGCCGACGGTGGTGGGCTGCGCGGCGACATTGTGCGTGCGCGCGGCGATCAAGAGGTCGCGGTCGGCTTCGGCCCGGCGCGCCAAACCGGCCAGGGCGGCCACGGACTTCGCGCGGATCAACTGCAACGAGCGGTAAACCTGGAGCTGCTCCACCGATTCGGTGAGGTCGCGACTCGTGAGGCCTTTATGGACGTGCTGATGACCGGCCAAGGCGCAGAACTCGTCGATGCGCGCCTTGACGTCGTGCCGGGTGGTCTCCTCACGGACGCGGATCGACTCGAAGTCGACCTGGTCCTTGACGCGCTCGTACGCGGCGATGGCTTCGGCGGGGATGTCGAGGCCGAGGTCGCGCTGGGCCTTCATGACCGCGATCCAGTACTCGCGCTCGAGCACGACGCGGCCGCGGGTGGACCAGATCGCCTTCATCGCCGGGGAGGCGTAGCGGTCGGCAAGGACGTTGGGAACGGAATCGTGATCCATCGGAAAAAAGGGTTATAGCAGGGTTAACGGCGGACGGCAAGCGCTCGCAGGAACAAGGCGCGGACGGCGACTTCCTCGTCGCCGCCGGAGTTCGAGACGTCGAAGCATTCGGCGCAGCCGAGTTGGGCGTCGACCAATTCGGCCAAGGAGTAGCGGGCGGCCGCGGGGGCGACCTTATTGCTGATGTACCAGGCGTTCTGCGAGAAGACGTTGGCGGAGGACTTCGCGGCCGAGCCGAAGGTGGAACCGTGGCGCATCGAAGCGGTCTCAAAGGACCCCTTGGGCAAACCGGCCTCGGACACGCGGAGATCCCCCGAGTCGGCGAGGCTGCGGATCTGGATGAGGAGGCGGAGGCGGTTCTGCAGGGCGCTCAGGAGCGGGCGGCACGAGTCTTCATTGAAGAAGTAACGGTCCAAGGCCGCCAGCGACCAAGCGAGGTCGCGCTCGGCGAAGGCCTCGATGGGTTCGAAGAAATCGCCCTCCCCGAAGGTGGGCACGAGGAGATGGACGTCCGACTCCTTGAGGGTACCGCCGGGGCCCGCGTAGATGGCGAGCTTCTCGCTCTCCATGAGCACCATGCGGGTCGACTGGCCGACGCGCCCGACGATCACTTCCGGCACGCCGCGCGCGAACTTCACGCCCGCGTCGCGGAAGGTTTTTTCGATCAGGCCGAGCTGCAGTTCGCCCTGCGGGTCTTCCTTGGAGAAGGGGCTCTTGGCGGCCGAGGCATGGATGATGAACTCGGTGGCCTTATCCTTATAGGCGGCGAGGTCCTTGCGGCGACCGTCGTACGGCGTGAACGAAAGGATGACCGTGACGGGTCCCTCGCAGGCGGCCGCCCCGGCGAGCACGTTGGTCATGGCGAGCTTCACTTCGTCCGACCGCGAGGGGACGTTGTCGGCGATCCAATTGATGTTGCGCAACCAGACGACCTTGGCGCCGCCGAACATGGAAAGCGTGTTCACCGATTCCAGGAACTGGATCTCGATGCCCTGGGCATCGTCCACGCGATTGATGAGGCCGGAGATGATTTCCTTGTCCGCCTCGGGGCCCGCCTTCTGGACCGCTTGATTGTACAGGGCACGGGCGTCCCGCTCGACGAGGTATTCGTCTTTGCCGGCGACGATGGCGAGGGAAACGGGCATCCGCCGCCAATGTCCCCTTCCTCCCCCTGCGTGGCAATCCTAGTCTATCCACAGCACCCAGGCGGCGAACCCCGCAGGCACCGAGCCTTCGACGGGCTCAATCCCCCAATGGTTAGGCGCCGTGCAGGAGGTCTTCGACGCAATACTTGTTCAGTTTGCGGCGCATGAGGTCGAGGGCGGTATTGACCGCACGCAGCTTGACCTGGGCGCGGTCTCCGGGGAGGTGCACCCGCCGCGACCACACGCCCGTCGGCGAAGCATAACCCAGGTAGACGGTGCCGACCGGGTCGGCGTCGGTACCGCCGTCGGGACCCGCATAACCCGTCACCGCCAACGCATAATCGGAACCGAATTTCTCCGCCGCCGCGGTCGCCATGGCCGCGGCGCATTCCGCCGAAACGGCGCCATGCTGGGCGAGGATCGACTCCGGGATGCCCAAGATGTTCATCTTCGCGTCGTTGCTGTAGCAGACCGCCGAACCGGCGAAGACCTTGGAGGCCCCGGGGACATCCGTGAAGGCATCCGCCAACAGGCCGCCCGTGCAGGACTCGGCCAGCGCGACGGTCTTCTCCAGCGAGCGCAGGTGCTCGACGACGATGGTCGCCAGGCAGGAATGGCCGGTGCAGACGAAATCGTTGCCGACGACGTCGCGGACCTTGCGGGCGACCCCACAGAGGTCATCCGCGGTGGCGCCGCTGCCACCGGAAGAGATGCGCGCATCGACGACACCGGTGTGCGTCCCAAAGGTGAGCACCATGCCGGGGGCGAGGAGCGGACGAACTTTTTCCTCCAACGGAACCGCCCCGATACCGAAGGTGCGCACCTGCACGTAGGCCTCGCCCTGACAGGCGCAACCGATGGAACGCAAACGCGGGACGACCTCGGCCTCGAACATCGGGCGGAGCTCCATGGAAGGACCCGGGAGCATGACCAAGGCCGTGCGGCCGCGATGGAAGAAGACGCCCGGGGCGGTCCCGCGGGCATTCGGGAGGCTTTCGCCGCCGGCAGGCACCGCGCATTGGCTCAGGTCCGCGGAAGCCACCTTGCGTCCGATCAAGCTGAAGCGCTCGCGCAAGGCCGCTTCGGCCTCCGGAACATGCAGGAGGGAGACCCCGAGGGCGGCGGCCACCGAAGCCCGCGTATGATCGTCCGAGGTCGGTCCAATGCCACCCGTCGTCACGATGAGGTCGTACTGGCCCCAGGCGCTCGCCAGAGCGGAAGCAATTTCCTCGGCCTTATCCCGCACGACGAGCGAACGCGTGATGGGGAGGCCGCGGCGGGCCAGCTGCTCACCCAACCAAACGAGGTGACCATTCTCCCGCAGGCCATCCAGCAATTCGTCCCCGATGTTGAGGACCAAGACCTGGCGAGGGCGATTATTGCAGGTTTCCATTTGCGGTGCGGGGGCAGGACAGCAGGGTTAAGAGGGTCTTTTGGAAATGCAAACCGACCGGGAAGAACTTTCGCCCAAAGCGAAGGCGCGACGCGCCCCCCGCACCCCCGGCGTGTACCTGATGAAGGACGCCGCCGGGCTGGTGGTCTATGTCGGCAAGGCCAAGGACCTCCGCCGCCGCTTGGACTCGTATTTCGTCACCGCCAGCCGGCTCGCCCCCAAGGTCGCCGCGATGATGGAACGGGTCCGGGACCTCGAATGGCACGAAGTCCGGACCGAAACGGAGGCCCTCTTGCTGGAAGGGAAGCTCATCAAACGCTGGCGGCCGAAGTGGAATATCCTCTTCCGCGACGACAAGCAGTTCCCCCAGATCCGGGTCGACCTCGCCGACCCCATCCCCCGCTTCCGCATCGTCCGCGCCCGCACGACGGAGTCCTGCCGCTATTTTGGGCCCTTTCCGCACCAGCAAGCCGTCCGCCGGACGCTGACCGAGATGCGCAAGCAGTTCGGGATCATCCTCGCCGAAGCTTCCCCTTCCCTCCTGCCCGATGGCCGCTGGCGGCTCTTCGACGACGCCCGCGCCGAAATCCAGAAGTTCCCCAACGAGGTCACCGTCGAGGAGTACGCCGAACGGGTGCGCCTGGCCTGCGAGTTCCTGGAAGGGAAAGTCCAGGACTGGACGACGCAAGTCGAAGCCGACATGCGCAAGGCCGCGGAGGAGCGCGATTACGAGACGGCGGCGAAGATGCGCGACCTGCTCGATGCGCTCACGCGGACGAGCGAGAAGTCGCGGCGCTTCCTACGCGACAACCCCCTCCCCCGGCGCGATGAGTCCAGTGCGCTGACCGAACTGGCCGCGCATCTCGAACTGGTGGGACCGCCTAACACGATTGAGTGCTTCGACATTTCGCACATCTCCGGCACGCTCGCCGTGGCGTCGATGGTGCGCTTCGTCGATGGGCGTGCGGAGAAGAACGGTTACCGCCGCTTCAAGATCAAGACCTTCGAAGGCAACGACGACTTCCGCTCCATGCAGGAAGTGGTCGGCCGCCGCTACACGCGGCTCCACGAAGAACACCGGGCCTTCCCGGAACTCGTCATCATCGATGGCGGCCTCGGCCAGGTCGGCGCCGCGCTGGCAGCCTTCAAGGAACACGACCTGGCGCCACCGCCGCTCATCGGCCTCGCCAAACGCGAGGAGACCATCGTCTTCCCCGACGGCCGCGAACTGAAGTTGCCGCGCCATGACGTCGGGCTCGCCTTGCTCATGCGCGTCCGCGACGAGGCGCACCGCTTCGCCAACGATTTCAACGCCGACCTCCGCAGCCGCAAACTGCGCGAGTCAATCCTCGACGAAATGCCGGGCCTCGGACCGAAGCGCCGCGACGCCCTCTTGGAGGCGTTCGGCAGCATCCAGAAGCTCCGCAAGGCCACCGCCGAGGAGATCACGACCGTGTCCGGCGTCAGCGTGAAGCTGGCCGCCGACATCGTCGAGTACCTCGCAAAGCGCGTTTAAGAAGCCTCTACGACTGGCCGCGGCATCCAGGCGACCGGCATCGAGGTCCGCTTTTACCTCTACCGCTGTCTTACCGACATCGTAGGCGGCGTAAGCGAGCAGGCCGCCTTAGATCGCTCCCCCGGCCAGCAATACTCAACCTTAACTAATTGAACTCTTACCCCTGCAGGAAAGTCTGGATCGACGCGGCAGCCAGAGTCTGGGCATCCCTAAGCCCGCATAATCTGCTATTTTACGAATGACTCGGAGAGTATTGCACCAGTAAGGAAATCCAATTCACATCTCCACCCGTTATAGGAGTTCGCAAACAACCTCGATTCAACTAACTGAATTGAGATAAAGAAATCGCTACTTCCACTCATCGACGACTGCCAGCGAACTTGCCCAAGGCAATTAATACGCACGAGGTTCTTACATGCGCCCTCGAGCAAAAGAACGGCTTCTTCGGACTTAGGAACTGCCGCGCAATCGATGACCTTCCTTCCCTGCACTTTCCCCTTCCAATAAGAAGGGTTTTCTGGTTCCTGTGCGATGATTAAGTCCCCGTCTTTGTTTACGATGTAAGTATAGCTCATTTTATTTTAGTGGAACTCCTGATTGGAAACAACTTTCGGAAATACCTTCGAGTAGCTTAACCTGCTGGCCACCACCTGGCTGTCCAAACGCAGGTGCAGCCTTGCCTACTTGAATACGAATCCCAGCCGGGACGACAACCTCGGAAACATATACCGCAGTATTGGTAGATGGCAATGAAAGTAGTGCACGCGCACTATCCGCTGAGTCGGGCTTAACTGGTGTCAGCCATGCACCAAACCTAGCGCTTTCGCCACCATACACCCGATACATTATCATGTTTTCTTTCACAACGTAACTCTCAATTGGTCCACTCCACTCACTAACACCTTTCGTCCCTATGAAAAATTCCTCTACAGGTCGTTCCGTCTTTCCAACGACCTTGCCCGACGCCTTCGCTTCGGCTGACTCTCCCACTACCTCCCCCGCGTCCCTAGTCACACCCTTGCCCAGCACCTTACTGGCGCCGACACCACCGATAATCGTGCCCGTCATTCCACCGACCTTACTGGCCGCGGCATCCAGGCGGCCGGCATCGAGGTCCGCTTTGACCTCCACCGCCGGCTTGCCGACATCGTAGGCGGCGTAAGCGAGCAGGCCGCCATCGATCGCCCCCCCCCCCCCGGCGATGGTAGCGCAGCGGCGCTCCGAAAAGCCGTTACACCTTGGCTAGTTGGAACTGCGCAATGATGGAAAAACGGAATTATCCCACTCCTTTAGCTAGCAAAGTTCCTGCAATTTCACGACTGGACTGAAGTCCGCCTTAAAAACGTCAATCTCTAGCGGATTGCCAAACTGATCAACATGCAACGACACGCTCACGCGCACCCCATCTTGATCCACAAATATCAGTTCAGACACTTTTGCTCCAAAGCGTCGCCCGTTGTCTTCAATTCCTTCCTCAGCCACTCGGACACTTCCCATACCACCATCTTGTAAGTAAGTGAACCTTACATTTGCTGGGTTGATTTTGCGCGGCACTGCTTGTCCGCAAGCTGCCAGCAGCCTGTGTAACAATGCCAAGTGAAAATGGTGCATTTTATTTGATTTCATGTATTCTTCCGACGTTAAGCGTTTTATCACTTAGTCTGAAAGCAGTATACTGAAGACGTTTTCCGGCGACTTCAACTACCGCATTGTAGGGGACCCCATCTACTACGCGTGAAGCATTCTCAGCCAAGCTTTCTTCAATGGCCTTCTGGATTGCCATACGGTCTAGTCCTAAATCGTCGGTATGCCTAAATGTATGCCTAAACTGATTTTCGTTTCGTCCAAAGTGGATTACTGCCTCTCCTTCACTTGTTTCCAAGCCTCCAAGGGACGCCTGAGGCTTGCCAATTGTACTTACAGATGCCTGCTCCGCGGCCTTCTCGGAAACCCCAGCCACACCTTTGCCGACGACCTTACTGGCGCCGACGCCTCCGATAATCGTGCCCGTCATTCCACCGACCTTACTGGCCGCGGCATCTAAGCGGCCGGCATCGAGGTCCGCTTTGACCTCCACCGCCGTCTTGCCGACATCGTAGGCGGCGTAAGCGAGCAGGCCGCCTTCGATCGCCCCCCCGGCGATGGTGAGTGAAGCGGCGCCCATCCCCGCAGCGGCCAAAACGGCCGTCCCGGTCGCAATCACGACCGGCGCCGCCACGATGACCAAAGCCCCTACCGCCACCCCGACGACCAAGGCCTTGCTAAACGCCGACGCTGCGGTCCTCCAATTGTCGCGGGCCTCGGGTTCAACCTTGGTAGCCGCCACGGCCTTCTCGACAAATGTCTGCTCGGGAGACGCGGCGATCTCCTTCAACTTGGCCTGCCCACTCGTCTGGCGTACAACACTACCCGCGCTACCGCCCAGCAGGTATTCCTCGATCCGTATCTGCTTGGCGCGGAGTGCGGCAGGGTCTTCGTCGCTCAGGCCGAGCTGGACGAGGCCGAGGCGGTTCTCGAGGTCGTACCACAGCAGGGAGAGGCTCAGGTCTAAGCACTGTTTCTCCAACGCCTCCCACTCGGCGGGCGTGATCTTGTCGACCGACCCATACTGGGCCACGAGCTTGGCGATGTCCTGATCGCTCAACTCCTCGGGTCGGGACGGAAACCCTTCGGCCACCAACAGCTCGGCCAGCGCTTGCTGCTGGGCG
>CALQIY020000028.1 GCA_943330755.2 Opitutus sp. GAS368 | reverse complement strand
GCCAAGCATTCATCGAGCGGCACGGGGCGGACCTTCTGCGCGAGGTTGTAAGCTCCGGCATCAATGCAGACCTTGAGCTGCGTCCAGACGGCACCATACGCACGGCTGAACCGCAGCGACTCATCGCGCACCAAACTCGAAACATGGCAACAGCCGCCGACTTCGGTGACGATGAAACGCCCGGCCTTGAATTCTTCCTCACTCGCGGCACGGAGATCGAAGCGCCCAAAGTGCAGCCCCGGGAAACGCTTGGCGAATGTGGTCACGGCCGCACTCAACGCATCGGTATTCAGGTCATGGCGATGGACGCAACGCGCGCCGTGGCCATAGCTACCTGAAAGGTTCAGGACGACCTTCTCACCGGCTGGCACGATGCGATTGAGGTCGCGGTCGTGGCATTCCAAATAGAGTTCGCCGCGCGAGACCGCGACTTCGTCGAGCCAGATGAGTTCTTCCAGGGTTTCCTCGCCATCGCCCATGACGACGACGTCTACCTTCTGCACGACGACCAAGACCCGCCCATCGTCCTTGCCGGGATTACGATGCCAAACGACCTCGAACTCCAGTCCGTCGATCTTCTTCTGCAGCATGAAGTCTTCCTTCGCGCCCGCGACCCGGCGCTCCAGCTGCGCTTCATCCCGGAGGAAACGCATGCCCGCGCCATCCTCGCCGACTTCGGGTTTGAAGACCAAGGGATAACCATGGCAGGCGGCAAACGCCCGGGCTTCCTTGAGCCGCTCTTCCACGGAGTCTTCCATCGAAAGCGCCAGCAAGGGACAGCAGCGGGAATCACGCTGGAAGGGGCGCAGGAGCAGCGACTTGGCATCGCCCGTGAAGCCCCCAATGCGACCAAACGAAGGGTTCGCCGAGGCAAACGCGGTCAAGCGACGGTGCCGCAGGCACAGCACCAAGATGCCGACCCGAATCGGGAAATAGAGCAACCACGAGGGCCACAAGGAAGCCTGCAGCAGGTTACGGACTTTCATCACGATCTGGCGACGACCCCGCCACGTGAGGGCCGGCACGATCCAGTGCGTGACGAAGTGCAGGGCAAAGACGAAACCAATGATGATCCACAGGGCCTGACTCTTGAACCGCGCGAGCAGCTCCATGCCATGAGAGCCGAACTTGTACCCCAGCCACATGAGCGGCGGGGTCCAAATCAACGCCGCCACCAGCAACAAGCCGCCCAGCCGCGCGATGTTCAGCTTCATGATCCCAGCGGTCACAAACGTCGGCACACGACTGGCCGGCACGAAGCGCGAGCTGACGACCACCAGCAAGCCCTGCGGCGTGGAAAACCAGCCGGCCCATTGGTTGACCTTGCTTTCCTTGATGAACCACTTGAACGGGGCCTTGGCGATCGCCTGGCGCCCATAGAACCGCCCTATTGAATAAAGGACGAGGTCACCGATGAAGATGCCGACGGTACAAGCCGCCGCCCCCGACCAGAAATCGATGATGCCCACGGACACCATGAGACCCGTCGCCAAACACGTGGGATCCTCGGCGACAAAGGTGCAAATGACGATGATGACGAGGAGAATCCAGAAATGGGCGCCCACCGCCGAAGGCAGGGGCGGATACTCGCGCGTGGCGGCCACCGCATCCACCGGCGACGTGGCGACGAAACCGACGATCTCCGACACAACCTTGGCCTGCTCCTTGAAGACGATGTTTCGTCCGCCGGGCAGGACGACGAGTTTCGCCTGCGGCGCCAACTGCGCGCTGTAAGTCGCCGCCTGCACTGGGGTCAGCCAATCGTCCTCACCATGGACGATCAAGAGGGGCTTGCGCCATCCGAAGAGGATGGACTTGGACTCGGCGAGATCGGTTTCGAAGATGGTCTTGGCGTAATCGCGGTCCCATGGCAAAAGATCCGCCGCCCCAAAGTTGGGCGTCAGTCGCGAGACACCCCAGAAGAACGCGCCCTGGAAACCATAGACGATCTTGTTGACGAGCGGATTGCCCAAGAGCTCGAACTCCTGCGCACCGGGGGCTGAAAGCATCGTGAGCGAGCGAACGCGGTCAGGATGGGCCGAGGCGAGTTCCAAGGCAGCCACGCCCCCCAAGCCTTGCCCGAGGACGTGGTATTCTTTCACGCCGTAATGCTCAACCAAGGCCGCCACCACCTCCGCGTTGGCTTCCATGGAGTGGCTGGGTACGTTGCCAGGCGTCGGGCCAAACCCGGGCAGGAAGGGCTCGATGACCGCCACCTTGCCGGTCTTGGCCAGCTCTTCGCAAAAACGGGTCCCGCGTCGATCCCAAGGGGCGCGATGCAGATAGACCAAGACGGGCTTACCACCCGGCGACTGTTGGTCATCGAAGCCGTGCAGCTTGGCGTGCACCGGAATCTTCGTCGCCAGCGGGACGACTTGGTCGCCTTGGTAATCAAAAGCGGGCACCATGACGGGCGGGGCCTTCGCCATCCGCTCGATGGAACTGAAAAACGGGAAGAAGGCCGAGAGGACCAATAAACCCAAGTAGATGACCATGCCCCACCACTTCCCAGGGACACGCCCTAGGTTCTGCTTCATCTGTGTCGGGGTCGACATCACCCGCAGTCAAATGACCGCCTCCGAGGGGCGCAAGGCGGTAAGGTTCACAATATTGTGTCAGTGACTGATTTATGGCTTCCTAAGGGACCCCATCCCCTCTTGTCTCCCACCCAGTGCAAGCCACCGGACAGGAACTTCCAGGCCTCAGGGTCACCGTCGACAAGGTGGTCCACCACCGTGACGCCAATTTTCCTCCCGAGACCCCCCACGCCTTCGTGTACTTTCTGACCGTTTCCAATCTTTCCCAGTCCACCGTCCGCCTCCTCGGCCGTAAATGGATCATCCGCTCCCCGGACGGCACGGTTGAGGTCATCGAGGGCGATGGCATCGTCGGCCAGACCCCGCGGATCCCGTCGGGCGAAACGTTTTCCTATAACAGCTATCATCTCACCGGCCACCCCGTGACCGCGGAAGGCGCCTTCCATGGCACCACCGAGGAGGGGCAACGCATTTTCGTGCGCATCCCCGCCTTCGAGATGATTCCTCCTGCCGACACCCTTGAATGAGAATTACCGACCTTAACTCTGGCCGCGAAATCGGCGCCAGCTGCATGCTCCTCGAATTCGGGGGCCTGCGCATGGTGATCGACTGCGGCATGCATCCCAAACACGCGGGCAAAGACGCCCTGCCCCAGATCAACAAGATCGAGGGGTCCGTCGACGGCGTGATCCTCACGCATTGCCACCTCGATCACCTCGGCTCCCTGCCCTTGCTGGTCCGGGCCCACCCTGGCGCCCGGGTCTTCGCCTCGGCCGCGACCACGCTCTTCGCCCGCCGCCTGCTCTCCAATTCGATCCAGGTGATGAAGCGCCAACGGGAAGAGACGGGGAACGTCGACCTCCCGCTGTACGTCGACCAAGATGTGGAACGGGTCGAAAACGCGCTGTCCGCCGTCCCGCTCGCCAACCCGCGTAAGATCGGCCGCGGCGGCGAAGAGATCCAATTGAGCTTCCACCTCGCGGGCCACGTCGCCGGCGCCGTGGGCTGTATGATCGAGCACCGCCGCAAGCGCCACTTCTTCACGGGCGACGTCAATTTCCAAGCCCAACGCACGGTCGGCGGCGCCGACTTCCCCCGCCAGCCGGTCGATACGTTGGTCATGGAATGCACGCGCGGGGCGACCGCCTCCCACCCGAACCACACGCGCGCGATGGAAGAGAAGCGCCTCATCAAGGCCATCAACCGCGTCTGCGACGCCGGTGGCACGGTGCTGCTCCCCGCTTTCGCCTTCGGTCGCATGCAGGAAATCCTGATGCTGCTCGATGAAGCGGCCGCCGCCGGCAACCTCGCCGACGTACCCATCATCGCTTCGGGCCTCGGCATGGATCTCTGCGATTACCTCGACGCCGCCACCAAGAAGACAAAGCAGGTCAAATTCAACCGGCAGGTGCTGCGCGACCTCAACGTGCTCCCGCTTTCCCGTCGCTACGTGCAGCCCGGCAAAAACCTCCCCGAACGCGGCATCTACCTGCTCTCCAGCGGCATGCTGGTCGAAAAGACGCCGGCCTGGCGCATCGCCGCCAACGTCCTCGACCACAAGGAAAACGCCGTGTTCTTCGTGGGCTACTGCGACCCGGAAACACCCGGGGGCGAATTGATCGGCATGGCGCCCGGCGGTGAGTTCAAGTTCACCGGGCTCGACCACACGTCGATCCTCCGCGCCGAGGTCGAACGCTTCCACTTATCCGGCCACGCCGACCGCGAAGAGCTGGTCGATTTCGCCAAGTCGCTCGCGCCCAAGGATCTCGTGCTCACGCACGGCGATCCGCCCGCCCGCGCCTGGATGAAGGAAACCTTGTCGAAGGAACTGCCGGGCACCCGCATCCACGACCCCGAACCGGGCGTCCCCCTCGACCTGTGAACCTCGCTCCCCTCTCAGTCGAAGACTGGCGGGAGTTCTATTTGACCCGCGGCCCCCGGATGGCCGCCGAAGCTTTTCTGCTCAAACTGGCCGAGCTCAGCCCCAGCGAACAGCGGGCCGTGCTGTGCGGTTTACCCGATACGCGCAGCCTGACGCAGCGCTTCGAGAATGCCTGGGCACAGCGGGAGGCGGCGCTGGGGGGCGTCCCGTTCCTGACGAAGGACCTGTATTTCCGCATGGGTCACCCGACCAACGCCGGGTCGACTTTCCTGGCCGAAGAAATCGGCTTACCCCGCACCAACTCCTCCCTGCCCGCCGCGTTCCAACATGACGCCGGCGCAGTGGAATGCGGCCGCACGCAACTCAACGAGTTCGCCTTCGGGCTCTCCGGCGAAAACCCGCACTTCGGCGATTGTCCCCATCCGAGCGACGCCACCCGGCTCGCCGGAGGCTCCAGTTCCGGCTCCGCCTTCGCCGTCGCTCGCGGCCTCGTGCCCTTCGCGCTCGCCACCGATACCGCCGGCTCCATCCGCGTGCCCGCCGCCTATTGCGGTGTGTGGGGCTTGCGCCTATCTCCCGACATCGCGCCCGTCGGCGATAGCTTCCCCTTGTCGCCGGGCTACGACACGCAAGGCTGGCTCGCGCGTTCCGCCAACGACTTGCTCGAGGTTTCCACGGCCGTCCTCGGCGAAGCCCCGCCGGCCGGAGCAGGTCTCTGGGCCGGCGACTTGGGCTTGGGCATCGACCCCACCGTGCTTGCGCCGATGCGCGCTTTGGCGCTCAAGTGCGGGGCCAAGGAAGACCCCGCCGCGGCCGAACTGCTGCGGCTCGCCTGCACCGAAGCGGCCACGGCTTATCCCATCCTCGGTGGCGCCGCGGCCGCCCGCGTCCACGCGCCTTGGCTCGATCGTCGCCGCGCGGCTTACGACCCCGCCGTCTGGGCCCGCCTGGATGCCGGGCGTAACCGCACCGCGGAAGAACTGCGCGCGGCGGAAGTGGTTCGCCGCCGGGTGAGCGAAGCGTTCCAGGCGATTTTCACGCGCCACCATTACGTCATCCTCCCCGCGACGTACGGTCCGGCCGTGCCGAAAGCCGCTTGCGACGACCACCATCGTCGGCGCCTCCTGGCGCTGAATGCGCCGGCTTCGCTCGCCGGCCTACCCGCCGTCGCGGCGCCGGTGAAACTCGCCGACGGGCTGACGGCAGGGATTCAGATCCTTTTCCCCGACATGGCCAATTTCGGTTGGCGCTCGGTGCTCGAACGGCTCCGCTGATCAGAGCCGCCGCCGCCGCATGTGCGCCGGGGGCTGCCCCAAGGCTTCACGGTACTTCGCCACGGTGCGACGGGCGATCTGGATGCCACGCTTCCGGAGTTCGGCCGTGATGGCCTCATCCGCCAACGGGGCCGCGGGATTCTCGCGCGCCAAGATGTCGGCGATGAGCTCCTGCACGCCTTCTTGGGCGACCGTACCGCCGCCTTCGGTGGCGACGCCGGAGGTGAAGAACCAGCGAAATTCCTTCAGGCCATGCGGGGTGAGCATCCACTTGTTCGCGGCGGCGCGGCCGACGGTGGTCTCATGCACGCCCATCTCCTTGGCGACGTCCGTCATGGTCAACGGCCGCAATTGCGACGGGCCGTGCTCGAAGAAATCGCCCTGTCTTTCCACGATGATGTGCGCGAGGCGCTCCACGGTGCGCTGACGCTCCTCGATCGCACCGATGAGGAACTTGCCCTGCCGCATCCGCTCCAAAATATAGGTCCGCTCCTTCTCGCCCAAGGCCTGTCCCGCCAACATATCCTTATAGGCGGAAGCCAACTTCAGCTTGGGGATATGCCGATCGTCCATGCTGACCTTCCAAGCGCCGTCTTCGTCCTTTTCCACGGTGGCATCGGGGGTCACGACGCGGTTGTCGTCGCGCATGAAGGGCCGCGCGGGCGCGGTCTCGAGTTTGGCCATCTCCGTCAGGCCTTCGCGGACTTCATCCGGCGTGAGCTCGCAGATGCGCCCGCACTCATCGAGGCGGCGGGCCATCAACGGTTCCCAGGCGTCCTGCACCAAGCGGGCCGCGAAGGACAGGCCCCGGCCCCGCTGCCGGAGCTGGGCCAGGAAACACTCACGGAGGTCGCGCGCGCCGATGCCGACGGGATCGAAACCGAGCAGCAAGGTATGGGCCGTGACGACGGCTTCGTAGCTCTGCCCCGAACGCAAGGCGATCGAGGAAAGGTCTTCATCCAGGAAGCCGCGGTCATCCAAGGAGGCGATCAGGAGCTTGAGGGCTTCCTGGACCTGCGGGTCATCGGAGGCCGTCCGGGCTTGCTCGGCGAGATGCTCGGAGAGCGAGGACTCGCCCGTGACCGATTCCATCATGTGCCGGCGACGTTCCTCGTCGTCCTGCGTATACCCCTGGGAACGGATCTCTTCGTAATAGCTCTCGTCCCAATCCTCCTTCATCCGGCGCAAGGCATCGAAGTCCTCATCCCCCAAACTGAGTTCGCGGGGACCGTCCTCTTCAGGCTCCTCGGACGGGGCCGCTTCCATCGGCTCGCTGGAGCTGGGTTCCACCTCTTCGAGCAACGGGTTGGCCGCCATTTCATCGGCGATTTCACGCAATAACTCAGCGGCCGGGACCTGTAAAATACGCAAGGACTGGCGGAGCTGGGGCGTCAGGACGAGCCCCTGCACCTGCTTCTGCGATTGATTGACACCTTGATTGGCCATTAACCCCTTTGAGCAAAGGGAACTTCGGGTAATTTGCAAAGGGTAAGCAATCCCCCTATCGGCTTGCCTCCGACCCCTCAGAGCTTACCCTAGCAAAGGCCCTAAACCCCTTGGCCACAACGCCCTTATGCGTCATTTTGCCCTATTTATCGACAACGAGGTCCGCGGTCCGCTCAGCGAGTACGAGATCCAAGACCTCATCAACGCTGGCACCGTTCATGCCGACACGCAATGCGCCCCCTCCGGGTCGACCGAGTGGGAGCCCTTGGGCAACCACTTCACTTTTGGCAGCAGCATCAAGCTGACCAAGAAAGCGGAGAAGAGCGAAGCGGAAACGGAAGTCGATGCGAGCCGCCTCGACGTCGATGTGCGCCGCAAGCTCCTGATGTACGGCTTGGCCGACTCGGCCACGGTGGACCAAATCTCCCAAGCCCAAGCTGAAATCGTCCTCGGCGGCCACGAAGCCGACCTGCGCTCCAAGATCAGCACGCACCGCACCGTTGGCCTGTCGGCCTTCTTCGTCGCCCTAGCCCTCGCCGCCTATGTCGGTTCGTTCACGGACATCGGAGGAAGCCTCCTCGGCAAGGGTGCCGCCAAATTCGCCAAGGATGACCCGAAGGCCACGGATAACCTGAAGCGTTTCGACTCCGATGTGAAGCGCTTCGAAGAGATCCAAGCCCAAGCCCAGCTCGCCACTTTCCAGCGCCCGACGGGAGGCCAACTCCTCCGCCCGACCCTGCTCAATCGCCTCCGCATCCCCGAAAACCAAGGCTTCAAGGTTTCCGGCGCCGTGGACACTTCCCCGCTCGGAAACCTCCTCACGAAGTGGAACATCAAACTCGACGACGGCCTCAAGGTCTACGTCTTGAGCGCGCCGATCCCCGCGGACATCCAGCAGAAGGTGGCCGAGCAGGCCACCGTGCTCGACACCGTGCTTTCGCCCATGCTGGATGATGCGTCCTTCGACAAGCTGCGCGCCGAAGTCGTCGCCAGCTTCCCCGTCGATGCCGCCCCGGAATCAGCCCGCCTGAAGGGCGAAATGGAACAGATGAAGTTGGTGGAACTGAAGCCCGCGATCGATCGCGTCGAGTTCCGCGCCCGCGAAGCGGAGAAGGTCGGCAATACCAAGTGGGCCGGCGAGCTCCGCACCTTCACCAGCAAACTGCGCGACCTCCAGAACCGCATCCGCATCAACGTCGACCCGAACGCCCGCAAGAAGGTCTGGAGCGAATTCAATTCGGGCCTCGGCGCCGAACTCGGCGCGTGGGTGCTCGCCTCCAACGCCAAGGAAATCCAGGTCGACCAAAACGGCAACTTCCTCATCCCTGAAACCGGCAAACTCGAAGCCGACGTCGCCCCCACCCGCATCTTGGTGACGGCCCAAATCAACGGCGACACGGTCTACCTCTCCTGGGGCTCGAAGTTCCTCGCTTGCCGCGACCTTCGCTCCGAAGAGATCCCCAAGGACACGTTCCTGACCCGCGAACAGTACAAGGTCCTCGATAAGCCCGTGACGGGCAACCGCCGGCACTACGTCCGCTACCGCGTGGGCGACAAGGAAATCTCCGCCAATCGCTTCTCGCCGAAATGGCACTTCTTCGTGGTCGCCCGCGACAAGGACACCGACCCGCTCATCGTGATGGTCGATGCGGAAACGCACGGTAAATTCCCCGTGGGCGGCGTGGTCCCGACCGAGATCCTGGAAAAGTGCGAGGCCTTCCCGCGCCTGACGGAATCCCCGGCGCCGGCCCCGCTCCTCGCGGCCGAATAAGCCGCGCGCGGACGCTCAGTTGCGACGCACGTAGCAGTCCGGCTGGGAACACTCGCCGAGCTTGCTGTCGGTGAGGCGCGTCGCCTTGCCCGTCTTCGTGTCGACGATGGCGATCCAAGATTGCGAGTTGAGCGACTGCGTGGCGACGACGTGGCGTCCGTCCGCGCACCAAGAGCTATGGGAAAAGCCCATCGCCGAGGTCACCGGTACCGGCGTGATGGCGCCCGACTGGAGGTCGGCGACCGCCAAGCGCAAGCCGCCCGACTGGAACGTGAAAACGATGAGGCCAGGTTCGACCGGATTCCAGCGCGGTTCGGCGCTGTAGCCATAGCCAGTGGACAGACGCGAGAGGCCGCCACCGGCCGCCGAACTGACGTAGATGCCCGGACGGCCCGTCGGCCCGCTGGTCAGCACCAAACGCGCCCCATCCGGCGACCACGAGGGGTCGGCGTCGACGTCCGGGGTCGCCACGATCACGCGCGCGCCCGAACCATCCGCGTTGGCCACGTAGATGTCCATGTTGCCGCGATTCGAGGAGGCGAACGCCAAGCGGCCATCGGGACCCGCGCTCGCGGCACCCAAGGCCCCGCGGACGTTCGTGATGACGCCGCGCGGATTGCCGATGCCGTTCGTGGAGAAGACTTCGGGGAAGCCGGTCATCGCCGAGGTGATGAAGGTGAGGCGCGTGCCGTCCGGATTCCAGCGCGGCGAGTGGCTGGTGTTGCGGAAGTTCGTGATGCGAGAGGTCTTTGAATGCACAAGGTTCGTGGTGTAGATTTCCTGATTGCCGGTGTACTTCGAAACGAAGGCGACCTTCGTCGCCGCGAAGAGCGGCTTCAGCTTCCACGCCCGACCGAGGCCCACGACGGCGGCATCGGCGACACGCAAGGCCAAGTCATCCTGGTCGCGCGCCTCGACGGTGGTCTGGAACGCGAAGCTGGGGTGATCGCAGGCCACGACGGCGGTGGTCCCCGTGCGACCGATGGTGACGCGCACCGAGGAGTTCGTCCGGACGCTGAAGGCGCCGTGCGCGCTCAAGGCGAAGGAAACCAAGCTGCCCACGGCGGCGTCATCGCTCACGATGGTCACCGGCATGATGCCCTGCTTCATGAGGGCATCGATGCTGTCGTTCACGACGACGCGATTCTGCGCGTGGACTGGAACCAGGCCAAAGGCCGCAAGTGAAAGGAGCCCCAGCGAGAGACGGATGAACTTCATGGATGGTAAGAGCGATAGCAGTTTGACCTAAGGTGGGGCGGGACTTCAATCCTGCTCATGCCACTCGATAAGGATTCCGTCCAAAAGGCCCTCGGCCAAGTCCGCTACCCCGGCTTCAGCCGTGATATCGTCTCCTTCGGGCTCCTGCGCGGGATCGAGGTCACCGGCGAGGGTAAGGTGACGGTCGGCCTCGCCGTGACGACGGCCGACCCCAAAGTCCCCAAGCAGCTCTACGATGAGATCGAGGCCGTGCTCAAAGCCATCGGCGCCATCGACCCGGAAATCGCCATCACGGTCACGGTCCCCAAGGCCGCCCCCGGGGCCGCCGCCGCCGAAATCAAACTGCCCGCCAACGCCGGCGTGGGTCAGGTCAAACACATCGTCGCCATCGCCAGCGGCAAAGGCGGGGTCGGCAAGTCGACCTTCGCCGTCAACCTGGCCTGTGCCCTGGCCCGCTCCTTGACCGAACAGGGCCGCCCGAACCGCGTCGGGCTGATGGATTGCGACATCTACGGGCCGTCGGTCCCCCTCATGATCGGCCTGAGCGCTCGCCCCGAAATGGAGGGCGATGTCCTCCTCCCGCTCGAGAATTTCGGGGTCAAGGTCATGTCCATGGGACTGCTGATCGACGCCGATGCCCCAGTGGTCTGGCGCGGGCCGATGATCATGAAGACGATTTCCCAGTTCGCGACCAATGTCCGCTGGGGCGAACTGGACGTGCTCCTCATCGACCTCCCGCCCGGCACCGGCGACGCCCAGCTGTCGATCGCCCAAGCGATGGCCTTGAGCGGAGCGGTCATCGTGACGACCCCGCAGACGGCCGCGGTCTCCGTGGCCCTCCGCGGTGCGGCGATGTTCGAGAAGGTGGGCGTCCCCATCCTAGGTGTCGCCGAAAACATGAGCCACTTCGAGGGCCCCGATGGCCAGCGCCAATACCTCTTCGGTCAAGGCGGCGGGCTGAAAGTCGCCACCGCCCTGCGCACCGAGTTGCTCGGGGAAGTCCCGCTCGACCCTGCCGTCCGCCAAGGGGGCGACCATGGCATCCCCGTCGTCGTCAGCCACCCCGACAGCAACGCCGCCCGCGTCTTCAAGTCGGTCGCGCTCACCGTCTTGCGGAAACTTGCCACCGCTTCGTGACGGGTCCGTGACGACCGGCTTGCCAAACGGCCCGCAACGGTCTTAACTGAAATAAGAATGAAGGAAGAGCCGACACCGCACGAAGACGCCGATTTGGCGGCCCGGTCGTCGCTCTACGCCGAGTTCTTGGCCGAGCGTGAAGAAATCCTCCGGCACAAGTGGATCGAGTCGGAAAAGGCCGGCAAGGACATCGGCTTCGAACGCGCGATGATCGACTGGAAGCGCCACCACCGGGCTCGCTGGCGTTCCGAACGCCGCGTCGGTCAAGGGAACTGAGCCGTCCCTCAGGGCTTAAAAGCAGAAGGCCGATGCGGATGCATCGGCCTTCTGTCTTTCCTGGGAAAGGAAGGGCTTAACCCTTGATTTCCTTATGCAGGGTGTGGCGACGGAGGGAGGGGTTGTACTTCTTGAGTTCAACCTTCTCCTGGGTCAGCTTCTTGTTGCGAGTGGTCATGTAACGGGAGGGGTTCTTACCTTCCTTACGGGCTTCGGTGCACTCGATGATAATGGTTTCGCGGGCCATGGTTTTAGGTGTTGTGAGGGGTCAGACTTGGGGGGTGAAAGGGGGTGGAGCAAGCCCGAAAACAAGTCGGGCGGCCAAATTGGCCGCCCGTGCTTGGGTTTGGGACCTTGCGGGGTCAGATCAACCCCACAAACGCTTCTTATGGCGGGAATCCTTGGAGCGCTTACGGCGCTTGTGCTTGTTCATCTTCAGACGACGCTTTTTCTTGAGGCTTCCCATAGTTTGGTTGGTGGCTGGCATCTAGGCGAGGGGTTAGCCCGCAGTAAAGCCGAAACTACGCCGAAATGCGGGTATCGCAAAACCAGGTCCCAGCCCCCCAGTGTCGGCTTAAGGCCTGCCTGATGGATTCCGACTCGGCCCCATCGGTGTAAAACGCAAAACAGGCACTCCCGCTGCCGGTCATCCGGAAGACCACGCCCATGGTCTGCGAAAGGGCTTCTAAAGCGGTCGGCAAGGCGAGGTATTTCCCGAAAACGGGCTCGGCCAAGGTATTCCCGAGCGAAGAAGGGTCGCGCACGGGCTGCGCCAGCCACCCGGCCAGCGCCGCTTCCGCCGCGACGCCATCCACGTACGCACCGGTCTTCACCAAGAGTCCATAGGCTTCTGGGGTCGGGACGCCAAAGGGGGGCTTGGCCACCAAGACCCGCCGACCCGCCAAGGCTTCCCGCGCCAAGGCGGGAATCAGTTCCAAGCGTTCTCCCCTGCCCCGCATGACCGCAGGTTGGCCGCGCACGAAATACGGGCAGTCCGAACCGACTTCCGCCGCGATGACTTCGAGCGCGCCGAGGCCCACGGGTCGCGCAACGCTGCGATCCAGGAGGCGTAACGCGGCCGCGGCATCCGAACTGCCGCCGCCCAAGCCTGCGCCGCTGGGGATTTTCTTACGGAGATGGAAATGGCCGGCCGCGACTTCCGGATGGTGCCGACGATAGGCTTCCGCCGCTTTGAGCACGAGGTTCGACCCGTCGACGGGCAAACCAGGGTCATCGCAGGTCAAACGCCATGCACCGCCGGGGGTGAATTCCAAGGTGTCCGCGAGTTCCAGGGAGGCGACCAGACTGATGAGCTCGTGGAAGCCATCCGCCCGGCGACCGGTGACGGCGAGCGAGAGGTTGAGTTTGGCCGGGGCGATTTCAGTCAGCATGGGTTCAGGCGCGGGGATGGGCCTTGCGGTGCACGTCGCGGAGTTTGGCGACGGTGAGGTGCGTGTAGATCTGCGTGGTGGAAAGCGAGGCGTGGCCCAGTTGTTCCTGGACCAACCGGAGATCCGCCCCGTTCGCCAAAAGATGCGTGGCGCAGGCGTGGCGGAGCTTGTGCGGGGTCAGATCGGCCGGCAACCCCGCCGCCGCCAACTTGCGCTTCAACATGAGCTGCACCGCGCGCGGATGCATGGGCCCGCCCCGCGGGGCCAAGAGGAGCGGTTCACCCCGCGCAGGCTGCCCCCGCAAAGCCAAATAAGCGCGCACCGCCGCCAACGCGGTTTCGCCGACCGGGACGACGCGTTCCTTCGAACCCTTGCCCATCAGCCGCACGAGGCCGGTCGACAGGTCGAGGTCCCCCCCGTTGATGCCGCAGAGTTCGGACACGCGGAGGCCACCTCCATAGAGGAGCTCCAAGACGGCTTGGTCGCACGCCTCCGCCCGCGGTGTACGTTCTTCCGACGATGTCGCCTCCAACAAAGCCTCGGTCTGCGGCTCCGTGAGGAACTTCGGCAAAGCACGCGGCAACTTCGGCAAAACCAGCCCGGCCGCCGGCGTGGACGTGATGCCGCCACGTTCGCGGAGGTCCGCCAAGAAGGCACGCAAGGCCGAGACCTGATTATGCACCGAGGTGCGTTGGTGGGTCTGCTGCCGCTCGATGACGAAGTCGCGGAGGTTGCGGGCCGTCAGTCGCGACCAGTCGCCATCCCAACCGCCATTGGACCGCATCCAGAGCGCAAAGCCCTTGAGCGAACGGCCATAGGTCAGGCACGTGCGGGGAGCAAGCCGGCGGCTGGCCAGCTGCCGGGTCAAGTAGTCGGAGACTTCCTTGAAGCCCGGCCAATCGGTCGGATCCCCGTCGTCGTCAGACTGGACGGGGCGAAACTTCACGCCTGGGGCTTCTTGCCGTGCTCGGCCCGCACCGTGATGCCGATGCCACCGCGGACGCCGAAGGCGCCGGTGACTTCGCACCAGACGGGATCAAGGGCCGCCACGAGGTCGTCGAGGATCTTGTTCGTGAGGTGCTCGTGGAACATGCCCTGCTGGCGGTAGCTCCAATAATAAAGTTTGAGCGACTTGGACTCGACGATGCGCGGACCCGGCACGTAGCGGATCGTGATCTTGGCGAAGTCCGGCTGGCCCGTCGCCGGGCAAAGGCAGGTGAACTCTTCCGTCGAGAGCTCGACGGTGTAGTTCCGGCCCGCATTGCGGTTCGGGAAGGTCTCCAACGTCTGCTGGGGCTTGTTTTGGGTGTTCCCGAGGTGGGAGAGCCCGGTGAGGTCTTGAGGCTGCGTGGCCATGAGCCTCAAGGGAAGCAGAGCCCGCCCCGGTGTCCAGCGGAGAAGCAGGAAAGAGACCCGAAGGGGGCGAAACCGGCTTGCCTAGGCGGGCGGGTGCGGTTGCCTCAACCTTACCCACGCGTGCATGGAACCTAGGGCTATCGCCATCCTCGGGGCCACCGGCTCCATCGGCACGACCACCTTGGCGGTTGTCCGGGCCCACCCGACGTTGCTGCGGGTCGCCGGGCTGGCGGCGCACTCGCGCTGGCGCGACCTGATCGGGCCGGTCAAGGAGTTCCAGGTCAAGACGATCGCCTTGGCGGATCCCGCCGCCGCGGCGGCCGCGCGCGCCTCGGGGGATTTCCCTGGCGTCCGTATTCTTGAAGGGACGGCCGGCCTGACCGAAATCGCCTGCCTCCCGGAGGTCCATACGGTGGTCTCCGCCGTGGTCGGCACCGCCGGCCTCGCACCGACGCTCGCCGCCCTGCACGCCCGCAAGCATGTGGCGCTGGCCAGCAAGGAACTGCTCGTGCTGGCCGGCAAGTTCGTCACGGCCGCCGCCCGCGCCGGCGGCACGACGTTGCTGCCCGTCGACAGCGAACATAACGCGATCCACCAATTGCTCCGCGGCAAGGAACGCTCCGAGATCGCGCGCCTCGTGCTCACGGCGTCCGGCGGCGCCTTCCGGGACATGCCCTTGGCCGAACTCGCCCGCGTCACGGTCGCCCAAGCGCTCCAACACCCCAACTGGAACATGGGCCCGAAGGTGACCATCGACTCGGCGACCATGGCCAACAAGGGGCTCGAGGTCATCGAGGCGCGTTGGTTGTTCGACCTGCCCGAGAGCCGCATCGATGTGGTCGTGCACCCGCAAAGCATCATCCATTCCCTGGTGACGCTCACCGACGGCAGCCTGCAGGCGCAGCTGTCGCCCCCGAACATGGCCTACCCGATCCAGGATTGCCTGCTGTTCCCTCGTCGCCTGCCCTGCCCCGCCCCGCAACTCAACCTCGCCGAGGCGCTCGCCCTGACGATGTCGCCGCCCGACCCCGCCCGCTACCCTTGCCTCACGTTGGCCCGCGCCGCAGCCGTCGCCGGTGGCACCGCCCCAGCCATCTTCAACGCCGCCAATGAAGTCGCCGTCGAGGCGTTCGTGGCCGGTCGCTTGCCCTTCACCGGCATCCCCGAATTGGTCCGCCAAACGCTCGCCGCGCTCGGCGCCCGCGAACCGAACGCGCTCGACGAGGTCCTCGCCGCCGATGGCGAAGCCCGCCGGACCGCTTCCAGGCTCGCCCCCAGCCTCGCCCGCTGACACATAACCTTCCTAGCTTTTCCTAATGGATAACACGTTCCTTGGCGACCTCGCCACTTCCGTCCGCGGCATCGTGCTGCTCGCCCTCTTCTTCGGTGGCTCGATCTTCGTCCACGAGCTCGGCCACTTCCTCGCCGCCCGCTGGCGCGGGCTGAAGATCGAGCGGTTCTCCATCGGCTTTGGCCCGAAAATCTTCGGCTGGACCGGCAAGGATGGGGTCGATTACCGCGTTTCGTGGATTCCGCTCGGTGGCTACGTCGCGCTCCCCCAGATGGGCGACTCGGAAGCCATCGAAGGAGCCACGGAAAGCGACGCCGAGAAGCTCCCCGCCATCTCCTACGCCGACAAGATGATCGTCGCGGTCATGGGCGCGGTCTTCAACGTGATCTTCGCCTTCGCGCTCGCCACGATCCTCTGGTTCACCGGGATGCCCGTCCCCGAAGGCAGCGGGAGCACCATCGTCGGCTACGTACCCGAACAGGTGGTCACCAGCTCCGGCCAACTTTCGGAACTCGGTCTCGGCCAAACGGTCCCCGGCCCCGCCTTCACCGCCGGTCTCCGCTCCGGCGACGAGGTCCTCGCCGTCGACGGGGTCGAGGTGAAATCGTTCACGCAGATCACCGAGGCCGTCATGCTCGGCAACGGGATGAATTCGCAGAAGCAACCCGTCGCGACGTTCACGGTCAAGCGCGGCGAGGAGAAACTGGACCTCACGGTCTTGCCCGCCCGCGTGGAGCTGAACGCCCGCAGCGGCGACAAGGTCCGCGTGGCCGGCCTGATGCCCCGCTCCGACATCATCCTGAGCACGCCCATGCCCGGCTCGCCCGCCGAAAAGGCCGGCCTGATCCGCGAAGACCGCATCATCGCGATCGACGGCCGGCCGGTGAACAACCCGACGGAACTGCTCGAACGTCTCCGCCTCGCCGGCCCGGGCGAACGCACGTTCCAAGTCTCCCGCGTCGAAGCCGACGGCAAAAGCCAACTGATCACGCTCAAGGTCACGCCCAAGATCAGCGCCCGCACCAACCCGGTCGGACTCATCACCTACGGCGAAGGCGACAAGCGCCACTCCATCGTGGTGGTGCCGGTCACGCGTGAGCTGCTCTCCAACGACCCCAAGGCCAACCGCGACCAGCTCATGGTGCTCGGAGTCTCCCCCGAAGACCCCGTGCACACCGAGCAGCTCCGCATCGGCACCATCCTCGACAAGGTCGACGGCAAAGACCTCTCCGTCCTGCGCTCCCTCGACGACCTCGAGAAAGCCAGCGGGGCCGGCCGCCACACGCTGACGTTCTACTGGAAGCGCGCCAACGGGGACGCGGGCAACTTCTCCCTCAAGGAGGCGGAAGTGAAGCGCGGCACGCCCGTCGAACGCGCCCTCATCGGCGCCCCATTCCTCTCGAAGCCAGAAATCGCCCACAACAACCCCATCGAGACGTGCACGCACATCATCAAGCAGACGTTCACGACCCTGGGCCGGCTCTTCGACCGTGACTCGGACATCAAGGTCAACCAACTGGCCTCCGTCATCTCCATCAGCAAGACGTACTACAACATTTCCGAAGACATCCGCCGCGTGCTCTGGTTCACGGTCCTGATCAACCTGAACCTCGCGATCCTCAACTTGATGCCGATCCCGGTCCTCGATGGCGGCCACATGCTCATCGCGACGATCTCCAAGCTGACCAACAACGCCCTCAACGCCAAGGCGGTCACCATCGTGCAGTTCACGTGCATGGCCCTGATCCTTTCGCTGATGGGCTACATCATCCTGAACGACGTCCGGCGTTGTTCGGGCGACAGCGAGCGTCAGCTCAAGCAGCAGGTGCTCGAGCGCCACGTCTACCGTCAGGTGGATTTCGCGGAAAAGCGCTGAGCGGACCAAAGGTTCCCGCGAATAGGTAAAAAGTTCGCGCAAGCGAGGCTGGGCTTGATGGGCAGGGGTCTTTCCCTAGGGTAAGGCCATGCCCAACCCCGAAGAGATCGTCCCCTCCCGCCGCTCGTTCCTTGGCGCCGCCGCCGCGGCGCTCGCCGGCTTCGCCCTGCCTGGCTCCTTGGCCGCCCAAGAGGCGCCCAAGTCCGGGTCCGGCAAGAACAACAAGAAGAAGGCCTACATCTACGCCTTCCATATCGGCAAGATCGAGGCGTGGTCCATCAGCGACGGCTGGGGCACCTTCGGTAAATGCGTCTCCAAGAAGATGTGGCCACCGGCCCAACGTCCCGAAATGACCAAGGCGCTCACGGACCTCGGGGAACGTCCCGATGACGTGACGCTTTACATCAACATCCTGGTGCTCCGCCTCGGCAAGGAGGTCGTCATCGTCGACGCGGGCTTCGGCGCCTACTACAAGAACGCGAATTGGGGCTGGCTCGCCGACGCGCTCGACACGATCGGCATCAAGCCCGAGGACGTGACGCATGGCCTGCTCAGCCACTCGCACGTCGACCACATCGGCGGCTTCTTCCAGGGGAACAAGATCCTCTTCCCCAACGCGGCCATCCACGTGCTGCAGTCCGAAATCGACTTCTGGCGCACGCCGAAGCCCGACTTCTCCCAATCCCACCGCACCGACGACATCCCGGGGCTCATCAAGATGGTCCGCAATGGTTTCGACACGCTGCAGCCGAACTTGGTCATCCATAAGGACGGCGACCAGATCCTCAACGGGGCCATCACCATCATCGCCGCCCCGGGCCACACGTCGGGCCATGCGATCTACCGCATCAAGGACGGCCAGGATTCGCTGCTCCACCTGTCGGACATCGCCCACAACCACGTGCTCATGCTCCACGACCCGTCCTGGTTCATCGACTTCGACCACCACCCGGACCAAGCCGTGGCGACCCGCCGCAAGGTGTTCGCCGAAATCGGCGCGACCCGCGAACGGGCCTACGGCTTCCACCTGCCCTGGCCGGGTCTCGGCGTGGTCGTGCCGAAGGGCAAGGATAGCTACTTCTGGTCCGCCGAGAGCTGGCGCTGGGATATCTGAGGTGCGTTGACGAACCGCGGCAAAGGGGTTGAGATGGCCCCATGCCTTCGGAGTACTGCCCTTCCCGCCACCGCACGGTGCGCCGCCTGACCCGCGTGGTTCAGGTGGGCAACGTGGGCGTGGGTGGCGCCAACCCGCTCCGTCTGCAGTCGATGACGACCTCCGACACCGAGGACGTGGCGGCGACGTTGGCCCAATGCATCCGCTTGGCGGAAGCGGGCAGCGAAATCATCCGCATCACGGCGCCCAACAAGGCCGCCGCCGCCGCCCTCAAGGATATCCATCGGCAGTTCCGGGCCGCCGGGTTCGCCCAACCGCTGGTCGCCGACATCCACTTCCTGCCGGTCGCCGCGATGGAAGCGGTCGAACACGTGGAGAAGGTGCGCGTGAATCCAGGCAACTACGCGGATAAGAAGAAGTTCGCGGTGCTGGAATACACCGACGCGGCCTACGCCGAGGAACTGGAGCGTCTGCACGAGGCGTTCACGCCGCTGGTCCTCCGCGCCAAGGCGCTCGGTCGCTCCCTCCGCATCGGCACCAACCACGGGTCGCTGTCCGACCGCATCATGAACCGTTTCGGCGACTCGCCCAACGGGATGGTGGAGTCGGCCCTGGAATTCATCCGCATCGCGGAATCCCACGGCTTCAAGGACATGATCCTGTCGATGAAGTCGTCCAACCCCAAGGTGATGGTCCAAGCCTACCGTCTCGCGGCAGCCCGCATGGACGAACTGGGCATGGACTACCCTTTGCACCTCGGGGTGACCGAGGCCGGCGAAGGCGAAGACGCCCGCATCAAGTCCGCCATCGGCATCGGTTCGCTGCTCGCCGACGGCCTGGGCGACACGCTCCGCGTCTCCCTCACGGAAGATCCTTGGTTCGAAATCCCGGTCTGCCGCGAGATCGCCTCCCGGGCGACAGACCTCGCCACGCTGGGCGCAGCTTCGGCCAGCAAGCTGCCCGCCGACCCAGCCGATGCGTTCTCGTTCACGCGCCGCCCGACGGACCGTATCGAGCTTTCGACCTCCTGCCTGGCCGGCTCCAACGAGACGCCCCGCGTCATCGTGCGCAGCCACCAAAGCCTCGCCGACTGGCAAGCGGTCGCGAAGGAGCTGCTCGATGTCCACGCCGCCCAACGCGAGGTGCGCGCCGAGGGCCTCCTGCTCCGACTCGACGACCCCAGCCATGCCGCTGGACTCCGCTCGCTCCGCAAGGCGCTCGGCCCGACGGTGCCTTCGCTTTGGGTCGAAACCAGCCTGCCAGTCGCCGAATTCCCATTCGAGGGCACGGGCAGTCGTCTGGTCGTGGTGAAAGGCTTTGCCGCCAAAGACAGCGCCGAGGTCAAAGCCTGGGCCGAGGCCTGCGTCCGCCATGACACCATCTTAGCGGCCGATGTGGAGGGCCCGACGGTGACGGCCCTGGCAAAGGAATTCGCCGCCATCCCCGCCGGTCGACTCATCCTGACATCCTCCCAGCCGCAAAACGGGCTGCACGCGACCGGTACCTACCGCGAGCTGGCCCGCTGCGCCGCCGTGGCCAAACTCGCCGCCCCACTCTGGATCCGCGCGACCGCCGCCAACGCGGTCCGGCTCGACCCGGGCTTCCAATCCCGCCTGCTCGAGGCATCCATCCTCGCCGGTGGCCTGCTGGTCGATGGCTACGGCGACTTCCTTTCGTGCGAGACGCCCGCGACGACGGCGAAGTCCCTGACGCTGGCCTACGATATCCTGCAAGGCGCGCGCATGCGCCAGACGAAGACGGAATACGTGGCCTGCCCTTCCTGTGGCCGCACGCTCTTCGACATCCAATCGACGACGCTGAAGATCAAGGAACGCACGGGCCACCTGAAGTCCGTCACCATCGCGGTCATGGGCTGCATCGTGAACGGTCCGGGCGAAATGGCCGACGCGGACTTCGGCTACGTCGGCGGCGCACCGGGCAAGATCAACCTCTACGTCGGCAAGACCCCGATTAAATTCAACGTCCCCCAAGAAGAAGCCGTCGAACGCCTCGTCGACCTCATCAAGGAAAAGGGTAAGTGGGAAGAAGCGTGAGACTAACCTGACTTCGACAGTGGGAGACCGCGCGAAACACCTATACCCCCTAATGACCGACACCCCTCCGCCACTGCCCTCGCAAGCACCCCACGCCGCAGGACGTACACCTGCCGATGTGAAGCTGCGCATACGGGCAGCCTTGCTGGACAAGTTATTCCTGCTCGTGATGGTGGTCGTCGTGGTTGGTTCCACCGGCTTCGCGTTGGCCCAACTGGAAGGCAACCACCCGGCGAGGTCGCCCGACGACGCTTCGCCTGTCCTCTCCTTCCTGATACTGTTCGCCGAGCTCACCTTCACTACGGTCGCGACTTATTTCGGACTGACGATTTCCTCGGAGAAACACGCCACCTGGGGCCAACGACTGACGGGCCTGGAGGTCGTGGACGACCGCACAGGCGAAGCGCCGACCAAAGGCCAGGCGTGGAATTGGGCCCTGTTGCAGGCCTTGGCTCGATGCAGCGGAATCGGCCTCATCGTCTACATCCCGATCCTTTCGCACTCCCGCGGTCAGTCCCCGATGGACAGCATCGCGCATCTTCAGGTCGTCAACCGGAACAAAGATTAGGCCCCCTCGCTTCCCCATGGCTGGCGCCTCCTGCCGGCTGCAAGTCCACCTTTGAATTTCATGCCTCGGGTAGGGTCGCGACTGCGTCGCGTCCGTTCGCGTATGG
>CALQIY020000027.1 GCA_943330755.2 Opitutus sp. GAS368 | reverse complement strand
TCCCGCAGCTCGCGGATGTCCTCGTGCAGGGCTCGGACTTCGCGGCGGAGTTCTTCGTGGTCCTTGGTCTCTTTGGGAAGAATGAGCTTGGAGGTGACGATGGCGGAAATGGAACCGAAGAGGGCGATGCCGACGAGCATGAGGCCCGCGGCGATGATGCGGCCTTCGGTGGTGACGGGATAGGTATCCCCATACCCGACGGTGGTCACGGTGGTGAGCGCCCACCAGAGCGCGTCCCCGCCCGACTTGATGGTAGCCCCGGGCGCGTGCCGCTCGGCCTCGACCATGAGGGCGGTGCTGAAGACGATCATGACCACCGCCACGCCGGGGAGCGCGAGGAGGCGCTCGTTCAGCGTGGTGCCCGTGGTGAGCTCCTGGAGTTTATAAAGGACGCGCAGGACGCGGATGATCCGGTAGACGCGGATGATCTGCAGGGTGCGGAAGGCGGCATCGAAGGGAATGGCCGCCAAGAGGTCCACCCAACCCCAACGCCAGAACTCGGCCGACCAACCCGCGCGCCGCCAGCGGACGAGCACGTCGATGAAGAAGATCGCGCAGGCGGCGTTGTCGATCCAGCGGAAGACCGCCATGGTCGACGCCGAGAAGACCACGAAGGTCTCGAGCAGGACCAAGAGCAAGGCGCCCAGGGCCACGGCGAAGACGACCCAATCCCAGCCATTGAGGCGGACCTTGAGTTCGTCGTGCAGCTTGGACATGGCGGCAACTGTGGCGAACTCCGCGCGAAGGGCAAGGGCGAGCCGCGCGCCCGCCTAGAGTATGAGCATCGCGTCGCCGTAGCTGAAGAAGCGGTACTCGGCACGGATGGCCTCGGCATAGATTTCCTTCAGCCAAGGGAGCCCCACCGGACTTCCCGGGGTCAGGAAGGCGGCCACCAAGCAAAGCAAGGTCGACCGCGGGAGGTGGAAATTCGTGAGGAGCATCTCGGCGCAACCGATCGTGTCCCCCGGGCGCAGGAAGAGGCCCGACTCGGACTGCCAGTCGCCGGCGGGAGCCGCGGCGAAGTCCCCGCATTTCCGGAGACAGTCTTCGGCGGAGCGGATGGTCGTCGTGCCGACCGCCAAGCGGGGCCGGCGAGCGCCCAGGGCGGCCAGCGTCCGGGCAGGGATCGCGTAGGTCTCGCGGTGCATCACGTGCTGCGTGAGGTCCTGCACCTGAATGGGCTGGAACGTCCCCGCGCCGACGTCGAGCGTCAGGTCAAAGGACTCGTGCCCGGCGGCCTGCAGCTGCGCGAGGAGTTCGGGCGTGAAGTGCAGACCTGCCGTCGGGGCGGCCACGGCGCGCGTCGCGGAAGCATCCGCGTAGACCGTCTGATAGCGCGCCGCATCGTCCGTCGGGGCGAGGCCACGGTCCTTGCGGGCTTCCACGATGTAGGGCGGCAACGGCAGTTCGCCGACGCGATCGGCCAATTCCAGGACGGTCAGGCCGGGCGGCAAGGCGAAGCGCACGACATAAGCCCCGCCCTCCTCCGTGCGCGTGACGACGGCATGATGGCCGGCGACGAAGAAACCCGCGGGGTCGGCCGCGCGCTTCCCCGGACGCAACAGGCAGCGCCACTCGTGCGGCTCGCCCGTGGGATTGAGCAGGAGGCATTCCACCTTGCCGCCGGTCGGGCGGACCCCGGCGAGGCGGGCCTTCAGCACGCGGACGTTGTTGCGAAAGAAGGTCGTCCCCGGCGGCAAGAGCGACGCCAAGTCCGCGAAGCGATGGTGCTCGATGGTGCGCGTCGCGCGCCGCACCACCAGCAGACGGGACCCATCGCGCCGGACGGCGGGCTCGGCGGCGATCCGTTCCGGAGGCAGGTCGAAATCCAGCTCCGCGACATCCATCGCTCAGCGACCGGTCTTCGGCGGCGTGATCAAGAGCTGGCCGTCGATGGCGCGCAACTGCGTGAACTCCACGCCCGGCGGGGCCTTGCGGAGCTCTTCCTCGATGGCGGAGAGCTTCGCATCAAGGTCATCGATGCGGGCCACGAAGACGGCTTCGGGCGTCGAAGGGATGGCCGCGGCGCCGTATTCGCGCATGGTGTGGTGCGAAAGGAGGATGTGCTCGAGCCGCTCCAGGAGCGAGGCCTCAAGGCCGACCTTCGTGCCATGCGTGCGCACGATGAAGGCGCCGAGGACGAGGTGGCCGTGCAGATTGCCGGCGCGCGTGAAGCTGGCCTTGGCCATGCCCGGCTCGAGGCGGGAGTACTCCTGGACCTTGCCGAGGTCGTGCAGGATGGTGCCGGCGACGGCGAGGGCGTGGTCGACCTTCGGGTAGAGCGGGAGCAAGGCCTCGGCGCACTTGGCCATGCGGAGCGTGTGCTCAAGCAGACCGTGGCGATAGGCGTGGTGCATGCCCAGCGCGGCGACGGCTTCGTAGAAGCGCTCGCCGTGCTCCTCGAGGACCGACTCCACCGTGGCGCGGAGGCCCTCGTGCGGGATGCGGCTGATGATGCCGGCCAAGTCGGCGCGCATCTTGAGCGGGTCGTGCTGGGAGACGGGCGTCAGCCGACCCATCACGGTCGGATCGGACTTCTCGGCGTCGGTGATGGCGGCGAGGGCTTCCAATTTCAGGTCGGGTCGGCCCATGTATTCGCCGACGGTGCCGATGACGCGGAGGATCGACCCCGGCTTGAGCGCGAGGAGGATCGGCTTGTTGGGCGAATCGCCGAAGACGCGGGCCTTGAAGTCGTCGGTCGCATCGGCGAGCGTCACCTCATGGTAGGACGTGCCCGTCTTGGCCGTCTTGGTGGACACCTCGCCCATGGCGCAGATGGCCTGGAAACGGGAACCGACCGGAAGGGATTTACTTTCGCGAAGCGTGTGGAGCGTGTCGGCCATGGGGGGCATCGTGCCTAGTCTGGGGCGTGGAGAAAGGCAAAAAGGACACCGTCCTGGCCTTGGCCATCCTATTCAGTAGGTGGCGAGCGGGTACCCCGGCTTAAGGGCGGGGGATAGCGGAGTAGCCCGAAAGAAGCCCGGAGGCGCGCCCCAAGCCTAGCCTGCTACCTCCTGATGCCGCCACCGACCCAGAAAAGCATGGCGACCATCGCGAGATGGATACCGAGCAGGATGAACCTCGCCCTCCGGCGCTCACGCGCGCGGGTAGGCAAAGAGAGGATGATGCCGTAAAGGAGAAACTGCGCCCCCACCAAGCCAAGCACCAACACATCGGGACAATGGAGGGCGACCGTTAGGACCGTGGGAAAGAGGCAGAACAAGGCGATGCGCTCACGCCAGCCATCGCTCGATGAAGCCTCCAAAGCCAGCAGCAGGACAGGCAGGCACGTCACCACGGAAAGGCATGCGCCCCAGATCGCCGGTGACCAACGGCGGGGACCGCTCAAAGGTACCTCGGAAGGTTCGGGCTCACCCATGGCCGGAGGGGCTTTGCTTTCGCGGGTGGCATGAAAGGGACTAGACACGTGGATACAATGAAAGTGGGTGATTGGCGGGGAAAGCGAAAACCGTGCCGGAGCCCAGCCTTTACTCCCCGACCTCGGTCCCTAGCCTCATCCCCATGCGTCTCCTTCCCGTCCTGCTCAGCGTCACCGCCCTGCTCGGTGCCGCCGAAACCGCGTCGCTTGACCACGCCAAGTACACCGAAGCCTTGAAATCCTTCCGGCAAGGGAAGGCTTCCGCGCTCCCCGCGCTGATGGACCCGGTCGTGGAAATTCGCCGGGCGGCCATCGATGACCTCCGCGAGCGCTTGGTGGACGAACCCGCAGCCCCGTTGGCCGGCCAGGTCGGCGCCGCGCTGGCCAAGGTCGACCGGGAAACCGCCCGCCTCCTCCTCGCCGCCCTCGCGGAAGCGAAAGCGACCACCACCGCCCCACAAGTGGCGGCGCTCGCGGCCCAGCAAGACTCGCCGCTCCGTGCCGAAGCCGCCTTGGCGTTGGCGGAAATCGGTGGAGCCAAAGCCGTGCCGATCCTCGCCGACCTCGCGAAGGACGAAGCCCTCAACGAGAACATCGTCGCCGCGCTCGCCAAGACCGCCGGCCCAGGCGTGACCGACGCCTTCAACGCCGGGATCCTCGATGCGAAGCTCGACCTCGCCGGCCGCACGGCCCTGATCAAGGCCGCCATCATGCGGAACAACCGCGCCGTGAGCCCCAGCCTCTGCACCGCGCTCACCGACGAAGCGCTCCGGCTCGAAGCGCAGAAGGCCTTGCTCAAGCTCGCCCGACCGGAAGACATCCCCGCCCTGAAGGCCGCCCAGACGAAAGTCGCCAATGCCGCCACGAAGGCCGCCCTGGAACGGCTCATCGCGAAGCTGGAAAAGCCCTCCGACAAATAAGTGCGGGTGAGTTCGCTGCCGCCCAGCCTGCCCGACGAACGTCGGCACGATTACGACGCCCTCCGCGGCTTCGCGATGCTGCTTGGGATCATCCTGCACGCCTGCATGGCGTACATGGGGCCGTATTGGGTCGTCCAAGACCGCGGCGAAAGCCCGCTCCTCACGGCCGCGTGGGCCTTCATCCATGGCTGGCGGATGGAACTCTTCTTCGTCATCGCGGGTTACTTCACGGCGATGGTGCTGCGCCGCGACGGCGCCGCGGGCATGGTGAAGCGCCGCCTCCGTCGGCTCTTCATCCCGTTCGCCTTGGCGGCGATCGCCTTCCTCCCGCTCACGCATTGGGTTTCGGACCTCGGGCTGGAGCAGAAAGCCCGGCGCGGCCATGACGGCACGCAACTGACGGATGGCCTCTACGACGCCGTGCGCCGCGGCGACCTCGCGGAAATCAAGAAGGTGGCGCCGGACGACCCCGAACTGGGCAACGCGCAATACCTCGCCGCGGCGCTGGGCCAAACCGAAGCCCTGCGCGTCCTGCTCCAACGGAACAACGGCCGCCCCGCGGAAACGATGCTCGCACGCCTGCATGGCGAACACGCGCTCCACGCAGCCGCCCGCTTTGGCCAACCGGAAACCGCGCAGGTCATCCTCGACCTCGCGCGCGGGCGTTCCTGGGCCGACAAGGTCCTGCAGGCCAAGAACGACGGTGGCTTGACGGCCGCCCAACTCACCAAGGAAGACGTGCGGGAGACCCGGCAACTCGCCTGGCTGCTCGGCGTGCCGCACCCCGAGTCGCAGATCCAGCAAGGCCGCAACGCCGTGCAAGCCTTGCTCGAGCCCGCGGCGCAACTGCCGCTCCGCCTGCATCGGTTGACCGAAGCCCTGCATCGCCCGTGGCTCAGCCACCTGTGGTTCATGTGGGTGCTCATCATCCTCACGGTCTGCTTCGGGGTGTGGGCATGGGGCAACGAGCGCTGGAACCTGCCGGCGGTGCCGCGCTGGATGCTGGCCGAATGGACGCGGTTGCTCTGGTTGCTGCCCGTCACGACGCTGCTCTTCTGGTGGGCGCGCCGCGACTATGGCTTCGGGGTGGATGGCGAGATGTCCATCCTCGAGAAACCGGCGACCATCGTCTTCTATGGCTTCTTCTTCGCCTTCGGAGCGGCCCTGCGAATCCGCGGCGCCGAACCCGCACGTTACCCTTGGCTCGTCTGGATTCAGCTCCCCTTCCTGACGTTCATCCTCCTGCCACTCGCGTTCTTCTCGGCGTGGTCGAGCAATCCCATCCTGCACTTCGTGAGCTGCGGACTCCAGGCCTGCTTGGCGTGGGGCATGACCTTCACCTTGCTCGACCTCTTCACGGCCTATTTCGCGAAGCCCATCGCCGCGGTACGCACCCTCGCCGACGCCTCCCTCTGGATGTACATCGCGCACCTGCCGCTCGTCATCGCCTTACAGCTCTGGATGGTCGACTGGAAGCTCTGGCCGCTCGCCAAATGCGGCCTCATCTGTTCGCTGACCTTTGGCGTGCTCCTGCTGACCCATCACTTCCTCATCCGCCGCTCGTGGGTCGGGTTGCTGCTGAATGGGAAGAAGGCGGGCAAAGAGGAAGACCGTGCAAAGGTGCAAACGTGCGAAAGTGCAAAGGTGTGAAGTAGGAAACCGAAACGAAGGCAGGACCGACCTAGCGGCATCTAAAGGTAGGGGCGTGGCTTCGCCGCGCCCTCCTACGATGGAGGGCAAGGCAAAGCCTTGCCCCTACCCAATACAATTAATGAAAAGGGGACCGGGGACCGGGATGTTGGTAGGGTCAGCACTGCGTGCTGACCCTACCTTTCATAGAGACCTTTGCACTTTTGCACAGGCCTTCGGCCGATTTGCACGTTTGCACTTGTGGGACCGCCCGTGGTGCGGTCCCTACCACTTACTTCCCCAACGTCCAGAGGAGGCCGCCGTTGACGTGCTGGATGAACTCCGGCTCGGCGAAGGATTCCTTGGTGTGGCCGAGCGCGGTGTAGAACATCCGGCCCTTACCCACGGCCTTCGACCAGGACATCGGGTGCGTGTCGCCCGGCTTGGTGTTACCGCCCTTGTAGGTCGTCTCGTCGATCACGAGGAGAACGTGGTTCTCGGTTTCAAGGTTCTTGAAGTTATACCATTCATCCTTGCGCTTCCAATCGGCCGGGAGGTGCTTGGTGGCGAGGTGTTCCTTGTCGACGACATGGAGCACGGCGACCTGTTGAGCGGGGTGGCCCGCGAAGAGACCGCCGACCATCTTGGCATACCAAGGCCACTTCTTAAGGACGTCATTACCCGCGTCGGTCGCGGCATGAATGCCGACGAACGAACCGCCGTTTTCCATCCACTTCTGGAAGGCCGCGCGAGCCACGTCGCCCTGCTTGGCCGCAGCGGCCTTCTGCTCGGGCGTCGCGTCCTTAGCCAAGAGAGGGGTCATCACATCACCCGTGGTGCTCATGAACGCGACCGAGCGGTAACGGGCGAGGTTTTCGGCGGTGAAGACCGCGGGGTCTTCCGAGATATCGACCTCCAAGCCGGCGGCCTTGTATTGGGCGGCGAGCATCTTGTTGCCCAACGGAATCGAATCACCGTGGCGGAAGCCCGCCGTACGGGAGTAGACCAAGGCGCGGGTCGGCTCGGCGGCCGAAGCGACCAACGTGGCGATTAGCAGGGCGAAGAAGGAACGCATGGAAACGGGGGGTCGGGGGTAGCGGATAGGAGATAGGTTATAGGGAGAGGCAATAGAGAGACAGTGCAAAAGTGCAAATCGGCCGAAGCCCTGTGCAAAGGTGCAAACGTTTAAAACGGAAACGGGGATGGGGGATGGGCTGAAAAGGGGAACCGGGGACCGGGATGTTGGTAGGCCGAAAAGGGGGACCGGGAACCGGAACGATGGTAGGGTCGGCACTGCGTGCCGACCTAGTCTGTATCGCCCCTACCTGTTAATGGCTGCGGCCTGTGGCCGCCGCACAACCCCTTGTCCCCATGTCCCCTTGTCACCTTGTCCCCTCGCTGGTCCCCTCTCTGCTCTTCCCTCCTTCCGCAAATCAACTTCAATCCCCTCACCCCATTAGGCCTCCCCGGCTATCCCCCATCCCCTATCCCCTCCATGCCCTCCCCTCGTCTCGATCGCCGCACGTTCCTGCGCAACTCCGCCCTCGCTGGCTTCGCCCTCGGCTTTCCCTCGATCATCCCGGCCTCAGCGCTCGGCAAGGACGGCACCGTGGCCCCTTCCAATCGCCTACAGCTCGCAGGGATCGGCCTGAAGAGCCAAGGCGGCAGCGACATGCGGAGCCTGCTGTCGAAGAAGGGCGTCCAAGTCATCGCCGTCTGCGATATCGATAAGCGCGTGCTCAAGTCTTCGTCCGACGCCGTCGTGAAGGCCGGCCAAGCCGCCCCGAAGCAGTATCAGGATTTCCGCGAACTCCTCGCGAAGGAAAAACCCGATGCCGCGGTCATGGGCCTGCCCGACCACTGGCACGGCGTGATGAGCTGCGCGTTCCTGCGCGCGGGCATCGACGTCTACGGCGAGAAGCCGCTCGCGAAGACGTGGGCGGAAGGCAAAGCGATCGTCGACACCGTGAAGGCCAACGGCCGCGTCTGGCAGACCGGCATGTGGCAGCGCTCCACGGGCAACTTCCGCCGCGCCGTGGAAATCATCCGCAACGGCGAACTCGGCAAGATCCTGCGCGTCGAGGCCGGGACCACCACAAACAACCATAAGGTACCCGACGCCCCCAAGCCCGGCGAGAAGCCCCCGGTCGACGTGGACTACGACCTTTGGGTCGGCCCGTCGGCCTGGATGGAATACGACCCGCGCGTGTTCCACTTCCACTGGCGCTGGCACACCAACTTCGGTGGCGGCATGGTCCTCGACTGGGTCTGCCACCATGGCGACATCGCCGCGTGGGCCATCGGCAAGGACGCCGAATTCCCCGTGGCCGTCGAGGGCACGGGCGAACTCCGGGAGGCCCCGTGGAACACGCATCGCACCTACGACTACACGCTGACCTACGCCGACGGCGTGCAGCTCAACGTGAACAGCAAGTTCGAAGGCGTGAAGTTCACGGGCGAGAAGGGCTCGCTCTTCGTCCGACGCGGCGGGCAGGAAACCAGCATCAAGGGCCTCTGGGAAAAAGACCTTGGGCCCGACGCTTGGCGCTGCCCGGGCACGACCGACCATTACCAGGAATTCGTCGATTGCTGCCAATCCCGCCGCAAGCCGATCTCGCACGCCCTCGCCGCGCACCACGCGACCGCCATCGGCCACTTCGGCAACGCCGCGCTCTTCACCGGGCGCAAGCTCAAGTTCGACGCCGCCACGGGCAAGTTCAACGACGACACCGCCACCGGCCTGCTCGCGCGCGAGCTGCGCAAGCCCTGGTCGCTCGAAACGCTTTGAGCCGCGGCGCCCTCATCGTCGGTGGAGCCCTCGCCTTGGCGGTGGGGGCTTGGGTCTTTTCGTTCCGACACCTGGACAAGAAGTGGCAGTCGCAGCCGCTGCCCGCCAGCAAGCAGGCTGCGCCGCGCCCGGCGAAGGCGCGGAGCCTCCCCGCCCCGCTGCCGAGCGGTAAGTCCGCCGCCGAAGCCTGGGCGGAACTGCTGAAGAACGGCGCACCCAAACTGAGCGTCGCGCAGCTCAACGACTACGCCGACGCCTGCGGGCGCGACGCCCAAAGCCTCATCGTGGCCGCGCGGCTCTCGGGGGACGTCGCCTTCCTGCAGGAGGCCGCGCTGCTCTACCCGGAGAATCCGCTCGTCCAATTGGAGGTGGCGCTCTGTCCGAGCGCCTCGACCGAAGACCGCCGCGCCGCGCTCGAAGCCTTCAAGGCCGTCAGCCCCGATAACGCGCTCGGCGATTACCTCAGCGCCCACCTCTCCTTCAGCGAAGGCAACTATGGCGAAGCCGCCAGCGGCCTCCTCGCCTCGCTCGACCATGGTACGCTCGCCGACTTTTCGGAACAAATCATGGCGGGCACGGAGCAGGCCTACCTCAGCGCCGGCCAAGACCCGCTGACCGCGCAACTGGCCGCGATGGCAGGGCTCACCCGGCCGACGCTCGCGCCGCTGCGCGAAGTCTCGCGGCACCTCGACGGCCTCAAGGACGAGTTCATCAAGGCCGAAGACTACGACGCGGCGCACCCCACCGTGATCGTCGGCCTCGACCTCGGACAGAAAATCCAAAGCCAAGCGCCCTACCTCATCGATCAACTCGTCGGGATGTCGATCGAACGCACCTTCCTCGAACAACTCGACCCGCTCACCACCACCGGCGCCAACGGCCAGACCGCGGGTGAACGGCTCGCGGAACTCGAAGCGAAGAAGGCGGACATCCAAACCACCTCGGTGGCCTTCTCCGAGCTTTCCATGAAGATGGATGAAGCGACCTCGAAGGAATACTTCGTGCGCATGCGCCGCGACGGCGAACTCAGCGCGATGAAGTGGGTGCTGGCGAGGTGAGCAAGGGGGTAGCGGGCAGGGGTTAGGGGATGGGGGTTGGGGGTTGGGGGTTGGGGGTTGGGCAGCGAGTCCAGCGTACGGACCAGAGGAAACTGGTAGGGTCGGCACCGCGTGCCGACCTAGCCCTCAGCCCAAGGCAGGCGCATGGTCTGCCGCGCCTTCCACGCCAGACGGGCAAGACAACGACGTTGGACCTACGCCCCAACAAAAAGGGCGCCCGCAGGCGCCCTTAGTTTTTCCGACGACTCAGCGCCGCGCTCAGTAACGATAGCTATCCGGCTTGAACGGGCCGTTCGGCTGCACGCCGATGTAGGCGGCCTGGTCCTTCGAGAGCTTGGTCAGCTTCGCACCGAGCTTGGCGAGGTGCAGGCGGGCGACTTCTTCGTCGAGGTGCTTCGGGAGGACGACGACGCCGGGCTTGGCCGTGGCGCGCGTCTCCCAGAGGTGCAGCTGGGCGAGGACCTGATTGGTGAACGACGTCGACATCACGTAGCTCGGGTGGCCGGTGGCGCAACCGAGGTTCACGAGGCGGCCTTCGGCGAGCATGTAGAGCTGGCGACCATCCTTGAACGTGTAGCGGTCGACCTGCGGCTTGATGGTATCCTTCTTCGCGCCCTTGAAGGCGTTGAGGCGGGTGACCTGGATCTCGTTGTCGAAGTGGCCGATGTTACACACGATGGCCTGGTCCTTCATCTTGGTCAGGTGCTCGAGCGTGATGATGTCCTTGTTGCCCGTCGCGGTGACGTAGATATCCGTCGTGCCGAGGGTGTCCTCGACGGTGACGACGCGGTAACCTTCCATCGCGGCCTGGAGCGCGCAGATGGGGTCGATTTCGGCGATTTGGACGGTCGCGCCGAGGCCGCGGAGGGACTGGGCCGAGCCTTTGCCGACGTCGCCGTAGCCCATGACGAGGGCCACCTTACCGGCGACCATGACGTCGGTCGCGCGCTTGATGCCGTCGACGAGCGATTCGCGGCAACCGTAGAGGTTGTCGAACTTCGACTTCGTCGCGGTGTCGTTCACGTTGACGGTCGGGACGAGGAGCGAACCTTCCTCCAGCATGCGGTAGAGACGCTTCACGCCGGTGGTGGTCTCTTCCGAGACGCCCTTCCAGCTCTTCACGACCTTGTGCCAGTGGCCGGGCTTCTGCTTGGCCACCTTCTTGAGGAGGTTCTTGATGATCTGCTCTTCCTCGGACCCGGACTTCGTGTCGACCCACTTGGAGCCGTTCTCGAGTTCGTAGCCCTTGTGGATGAGGAGCGTGGCGTCGCCACCGTCGTCGACGATGAGCTCGGGACCGTCGCCGTTGGGCCAGGTGAGCGCGCGCATGGTGCACTCCCAGTATTCCTCGAGCGTCTCACCCTTCCAGGCGAAGACCGGCACGCCGGCCTTGGCGATCGCGGCCGCCGCGTGGTCCTGCGTGGAGAAGATGTTGCAGGACGCCCAGCGCACGTCGGCGCCGAGGTCGACGAGCGTCTCGATGAGGACGGCCGTCTGGATGGTCATGTGCAGCGAGCCGGCGATGCGGACGCCCTTGAGGGGCTGCTTCTTGCCGTACTTGGCGCGCAGGGCCATGAGGCCGGGCATCTCGTGCTCGGCGACTTGGAGTTCCTTGCGGCCCCACTCGGCGAGGCCGAGGTCGGCGACTTGGAAATCGGCGCCCTTCTTGGACGCGCGGGAATTTTTGGAGGACATGAAGTTCGGGATTGGGAATTAGGCGGAATGGAGGGCCTTGATGAAGGCCGGGAGCTTCGTGGTCGTTTCCCAAGGCAGGCCCTTCTTGCCGAAGTGGCCGTAGTGGGTCGACGCGCGGTAGATCGGACGACGGAGGTCGAGCTGGCGGATGATCTCGGCGGGGTTGAAGAGGAAGACCTTCTTCACCGCGGCGAGGATCTGCGCATCGGACAGCGTGCCCGTGCCGAAGGTGTCGAGGTGCAGGCTGGTCGGCTCCGGGTGGCCGATGGCGTAGGCGGCCTGGAGTTCGCAACGCTCGGCGGCGCCGGAAGCGACGATGTGCTTGGCGACCCAGCGGGCCATGTAGGCGGCCGAACGGTCGACCTTGGTCGGATCCTTGCCCGAGAAGGCGCCACCACCGTGACGGCCCATGCCGCCGTAGGAGTCGACGATGATCTTGCGGCCGGTCAGGCCGCAGTCGCCCTGGGGGCCACCGACGACGAAGCGGCCCGTGGGGTTGATGAGGTATTCGGTCTTCTTGCCGACGAGGGCCTTGGGAAGCACCTTCTGGATGACCTGCTCGATGCAGAATTTTTCGATCTGGCGGTGCGACACGTCGGCCGTGTGCTGGGTCGAGATCACGACGTTCTCGATGGCGACCGGACGGCCGTCTTCGTAGCGGACGGCGACCTGCGACTTGCAGTCCGGACGGAGCCATTCGGTCCCCTTGGCGCCGGATTTACGCAGGCGGGCCAGTTCGCGGTTGAGGCGGTGGGCGAACATGACCGGGGCGGGCATGAGCTCGGGCGTCTCGGTGGAGGCGTAGCCGAACATGATGCCTTGGTCGCCGGCGCCCATCTTGGCGTGCTTCTTGCCTTCGGCCTTACGCTCGTCGACGCCTTGGGCGATGTCGGGCGACTGCTTCGTGAGCAGGTTGGTGATGAAGACCTTGTCGGCGTGGAAGACGTCGTCGTCGTTCACGTAGCCGATCTCGCGGATGGCCGCGCGGACCACTTCCTCGAAGTTGACCTTCGCCTTGGTGGTGAGTTCGCCGGCGATGACCACGTGGTCGCTCTTGACCAAGGTCTCGCAGGCGACGCGGGAGAAACGGTCCTGCGCGTAGCAGGCGTCGAGGACGGAGTCGGAGATGGAGTCAGCCACCTTATCAGGGTGACCCTCACCGACGGATTCGGACGAGAACGTGAAGGAAGCGGCGCGTGCCATAAGGTCAGGGAAACAAAGCGGGGAACGCCCTGAAGGCAAGTGGGCATCTAAGTATCTTGATAAGAAGATGCGTCATATGGCTGCCCGATGGGCAGCCGTGGGGATGGGGGGATAAAAAAGTAGGGGATGGGGGTTAGGGGATGGGGGTTGGGGGTTGGGGGTTGGGGGTTGGGAAAGCAGACGGGCCAACATCCGGCCATCCCCTAACCGCTATCCCCTACCCGCTATCCCCTCTTTTCCCTATCCCCCATCCCCTATCCCCTAAAACAAAAAGGGCGCCCGCAGGCGCCCTCTCTCTCCCCTTGTTACCGTGTCCCCTTGCCCACGTGTCCCTCGGGTTGTTCCGCCCCGCGCTTAGCCGCCGATCGCCTTGAGGGAGGAGAGGTAGTCGATCATGGCGCTGAACTCCTCGGCGGTGAGGCCGGCGGCGAGGCCTTCCGGCATCATCGACTTGGTGTCATGGCGCTCGTTGCGGATATCGGCGCGCTTCAGCTTGGTCACCTGGCCGGCGACGTTGCGGAGCGTGATGATGCCGTCGGCTTCCCCGGTGACGAAGCCCATCTGCTGGGAGTCGTCCTTCATCTGGAAGATGAACGTCTGGAAGCCTTGCGCCACGACCTTGTGCGGCTGGAGCACGGACTCCACGAGGTACTCGCGGGAGAACTTGGCGCCGGCGGCACCGAGGTACGGACCCTTCTGCTCGGCGCTCGGGTCGACGGAGTGGCAAGCCACACAGCCCTGCTGGGTGAAGAGCTTCTGGCCGAGCTTCAAGTTGCCCTTGCCCTTCAAGCCGGCGGCGGTCGCGTCGGCGAGGGAGAGTTCGGCGAGGCGCTTGCCCTTGTGTTCCGCGGCGGCCTTGCCCGCTTCGCGGGCGGCCTTGGCGGCGTTGATCAGGATCGTGTTGTCGCCACCGATGGCGGCGTCGATGGCCTTGTCGAAGCCACTCAGGCCCAAGTCGGCGACGGCGAGGAAGAACCCGATGTCGCGCGGGTTCTTGTCGATCTCGGCCTGGACGGCCTTCTTCTGCGCTTCCTTGGTCAGCGGGCTGCTCAGCACCGTGAGGAGGGAGCGCCAGAGGATGCGGGAATTGGCGTCTTCGGCCTTGTTGGCGAGGGCGCGCAGCTGCTTCACTTCGTTACCGCGCTGGCCGTCGTTGACGAAATCGTTGATGGCCTGCTCGACGCCGGCGGGGGCGCCCTTTTCCTTCAACCAGCCGGCGAGCACCTGCACGCGCGGGGCGATGGCGTCGTTGCCTTCGAGCTTGGAGAGCGCCTTATAGCAGTCGAAGCGTTCGTTCCACGGACGCTTGGCGGACAACGCGGCGTCGACGAGGAGGGCGACGTCGGCCGGACGCAAGGTCTGCGAAGCCATGGCGAGGCGAATCGGGTCCAGGCCTTCGAGCTTCAGCGAGGTCACCGCGATGCGGTTTTTCGCGAGGACTTCGAGGACGGCCATGCGGAGATTGCCGGGGAGCTTGGCGTACGCGGCTTCGATGGCGGCCTTGATGCGCGGGGTCGCTTCCCACTCGGCGGGAATGAAGTAAGGACCGCGGTCATCCGGACGGGTGCTCCACCAATCCTTGTAGTTCCAAGGCTTCTCGACGTGGTAGAGGCGAGCGAGGGCCCCGATGGCGCCCGCGCGGAGGTCGGCGTCACCGGTCGTGCTGAGGGCGATGAGGCCGTCGACCGAGTCGTTGGTGTGGATCAGCTGCAGGGAGCGGAACGCGATGTAGCGCTTCGCCGGATCCTTGGCGGCTTCGATGAGGGGCTTAGCGTTGCCGAGATGACCGAGGGCGGCGATGGCGGTGTGCGGGAGGCGGTAGTGCGCCCCTTCCTCGACCTTGGATTCATCGACCGGCCAAGTGGCAGCGGCGTCGACGATGGCGGCGACCGCCTCCTTAGCGCCGAGGCGCTGGAGACCGACGAGGGCCTGCAGACGGACGCGCGGGTTGGCATCCTTCAAGCCATCCACGAAGGGCTGCACCGGCACGCCGGCGAGTTCGGAGGTGCGGTCGGCGAGGGCGCGGAGGGCGAACTCCCGGACGACGTCGTCCTTGGTGAGGCCGACGAGGCCAGGGGTCGAATCCTTCCCGAGCATCTGCTTGTAGGTGAAGATCGCGGCGACGCGGTGGTAGAGGTGCGCCTTACCGGCGGAAGCGAGGGCGAGGACCGCGGGGGCCTGGGCGACCTTCTTGAGGTCGATCAAACGGCGCGAGGCTTCGAGGCGCTGCACGGCGCTGTCGGAAGCGAGCAACTGGACGAGCTCGGCATCGCCGACCTTGTTCACGTCCACGTATTTGTGCGGGGTGACGCCGGTGGCGACGACCTGCTGGATCATGCCCTGCTGCTTGCCCTTGCCGAGGTAGCTGAAGCCACCGGCGCGCCAGTCGGCGATGTAGAGGCGGGAGCTGCCGTCGACGTCGATGTCCGTCGCGTTCTTGACCTTATGGAAGGTCTGCTGCTGGGCGACGAAGGTCGCTTCGAAAGGCTTGATCGGGTGGTTGTGCACCGTGCCCGTGGTCCAGTCGCAGGTGAAGAGCGTTTCGCCCCAGCCCTTCGGGAAGCCCGGCTCGCTCAGGTAGAGACCGCCGGTGCCGGAACCACCGCCGTAGTCGGCGAGCGGGCGGGCGATTTCGTCGTCGAAGTTCTTGTAAAGGCGCGGGTAGCCGGCGTTGGCGAGGGCCGTGAAGTGGTGGAAGCGCGTGTTCCAGCCCTTGCCGTCGTTGGTGTTGTCGCGGGAGAAGAGGTCGAGCGTCGGCGAGATCGCGGTGTCGCAGATGTTGCGGGTCATCTCGGTGTAGATCTCGAGCTCGGAACCATCGGGACGGACGCGCATCACGCCGCCGCCGTAGAGCGTCACGCGCTTGCCGTCGCGGCCCTTGGCGCCGGCCTTGTCCTTTTCGCTCCCGGCGCCGAAGTCGCCGACCGCGATGTAGAGCCAACCGTCGATGCCCATGCGGCAACCGTTGGTGGTGTGGTCGGCGCCGCGCGGGTGCTCGATGCCGCCACCGAGGCCATCCACCAGCAGGACCTGCTCGTCGGATTTGCCGTCGCCATCCTTATCGCGGAAGGCCGTGAGGTACGGGGGATTGACCAGATAGAACACGCCGCCCACCCAGTGGCCGCCGCGCGGGGACTCCACCTTGGCGTACTCGATCATGACGTCGGCCTTGCCGGCGCCCTTGGTGTCGCGGGCGAGCAGGATGCGGCCCATGCCCTTGATGTGGCCGAGCGAGCCGTTCTTGTCGGAGGAAATGTAGACGTCGCCGTTGGCGGCGGCCGCCACGGCCGTCGGGTAGATCTCGGGCTCCTGAGCGGTGCCGACGAACTCACGGATGGTGAAGCCTTCGGGGACCGCGTGGGCGGCCGCGGCGGCGAAGAACAGGAGACTCAGGGTAGGGCGTACCATAGGATGCGGGGGGTAGAAGGTGTAGATGTAAGGGTTTCGCTCCTTGTTCCAAGACGGAATGACAAAAGAGGCCTACGGAGGGCTTGCCCGAGGGTTAAACAGGCCTAACCCTCGAATTATGCGAGCCGCCCTGCCCACGCTTTTCCCCCGGCCTCGGGAATTGAGCCTGCGCGGGGGCTTCTTGCCGGTGCCCGCCCCGACGCATCCCCTCGCCCAGTTCCTGGCCAGCCTCCCGCAGACCATCGCCGATGCGCAGGGGGCGCTCGACGCTGCCGCGAACGGAGCCTGCCGTTGCGAGCGCGCCCCCCATCTGGGAGCGGACTGCTACACGCTCACCATCCACGCGGACGGCATCCGCCTCCAGGCCGGCACCGCCGCCGGGTTGCTCTACGGCGCCCAAACCCTGCGGCAGGTCCACGCGCAGCACCCAACCGCCCTACCCTGCCTTGAAATCGTCGATGGTCCCGACCTCGCGGTCCGTGGGTTCATGCTCGACGTCTCCCGCTGCAAGGTGCCGACGCAAGCCGAGCTCCTCGACCTCATCCGCGCCCTCGGCCAACTGCGCGTGAACCAACTCCAGCTCTACATCGAGCATACCTTCGCGTTCCCGGGCCACGAAGACGCCTGGCGCGACGCTTCGCCGCTCACGCCTGCGGAGCTCCGCGAACTCGACGCGGCCTGCGCGGCGCTCGGCATCGAACTCGTCCCGAACCTCAATACGTTCGGGCACATGGAGCGGTGGCTCCGGCACCCGCGCTACCGCGCGCTCGCCGAATGCCCGCAGGGGTGGATCCATCCGCTCACCGGACAGTTCAAGGAATTCCCGGGCACGCTGAAACCCGACGACGCCTCCTTGGCGTTCGTGGCCGAACTCCTCGATGGCTACCTCCCCGCCTTCCGCAGCCGCCAGGTGAACATCGGTGGCGATGAGCCTTGGGAGCTCGGCCAAGGCTTCAGCAAGGAAGCCGTCGCGGCGCGCGGCAAACACCGCGTCTACCTCGAGCACCTGCGCAAACTCTGCGCCCTCGTCACGGAGCGGGGACGGACCCCGCACTTCTGGGGCGACATCCTCCTCGAGGACCTGGCCTTGGCGCAAGAGGCCCCGCAGGAGGCGTTGCCGGTGGTGTGGGGTTACGACGCCGGACATCCCTTCGCCACGCAATGCGGCCGGCTCCAGGAACTCGGCCGCGCCTACCTCGTCGCACCGGGCACGAGCGCTTGGCAAAGTTTCACCGGTCGGCTCGACAACGCGCTCACCAACCAGACCGAGGCCGTCGGCCAAGCCCTGCGGCATGGCGCGCGCGGCGTGCTCGTCACCACTTGGGGCGATAACGGCACGCACCAACCTTGGCCCACCGCGTGGCTCCCGATGGCCGCGGGCTTGGCCCAAGGCTGGAGCTTCCGCGCCAACCAAGAACTGGATGCCGTCGCGGCCTGCCGCGTGCTCGGCGGACTTGCCGAGGCCGATGCCTCCGCCGTCGCCGCGGCCCTCACGCACCTCGGTCGCTTGGACAACCAAATCGCCAAGGCCAACCGCAACAAGAGCCTCAGCTGGGATTTCCTCACCGCCCAACCTGCGGCGCTCACGGGCTTCGTCGCCGGCGTCACCGCGGCCGAACTCACCCGCTCGCTCGCTTACCTCGAAGCGAGCGCCGCGCTCGTCGACGCCATCGCCGACCCGCGCGTGCGCACGGAACTCACCGTGGGCGCGGAACTCGCGCGCGCGGGCTTGCTCCGTGCCGCCGGCCAACCGCTCACCACGGAAGCCGCCACGCAGTTGCGGGAACGCTTCGCGCAAGCTTGGCGGGCCCGCGCCCGCCCGGGCGGACTCGCCGAAAGCGTCGCGGGACTTGGCTTGGGCTGAACCTTACTTCGCGGCCGGGGTATCCTTCGCCGCCGCCGGCTTGGCCGGGGCAACGTCGCCGGCGACCACCGTCGTCCGACCCGCGGCCTGGTTCTGCGTGATCTGCACATAGCCACCCCGGACCAAGGCCTTGGTGTACGCGGCGTCTTGGGTGAAATTCACATAGGAAACTTCCGCCGAGCCGCGCGGGCAGGTCACCGTCAAGACCGGCTCACCGGCCTCGTTGCGGCTCAACCGGATCTCCACCGTGCCGGCCACATACTTCACGAGCCCCACGTCCGTACGCACCACGCAGACGCTGCGCGCGCTCAGCCAGCCGGTCTCGAGGTCGAGACCGCCGCGTTGCAGTTCCATCTCGATGAGCGAGTAGCCGCGCTCGTAATTGCCGTCGCCCGTTTCGACCCGGTACGGATTGCTTTGGCCCTCGGGCTCGCCGAGGAGGGTGAGGAAACGCAGGCCGGAGTTTTCCTGGAGCGTACCCGAGACGCCGTTGAAGAGACTGAAGGAAGCGTTCGCGGCGGCGGGGGTTTCGAGGGTCGTGCCGCGCTCCGTGTAGGAGGCCTTCTTCAGCAAGGCGACCTTGTTGGTGGCGCTGCGCATGATGACCGTGCCTTTGGCGGGTGCCACGAGCACCAAGCCGTCATGGAGGCCCGAAGCCGCCTTCTCCGCCGGGGCATAGGGCGAACCCGTGCACCCCGAAAGCAGGCTCAGCGAGGTCAAAGCGGAAAGGGCGAAGAGTGAACGCATGCCGTCTTATGGTAACCTCCCCCGCCGGAGGCAATACGCCACTGACGCCCACCCACCAAACCCGCTGGGTTGACTACGCCAGCGGACCGCATGGAATGCACCGCCCCCCCTGCGCGTGTTGCCCTCGCCCTCCACCCGTCTCCTGCTCCTCGGCTTGGCCGCCGCTTGGGCCGGCGCTCCGACGCATGCGGCGGATACCCCGGTCATCGGGGCGCCGGACGTTCCGGCAGCGCCCGCGCCGGGACCGAAAGCCCCCGACCTGCCGAACGACGCCCTCTTCGCCGGGTTCGTGCCGCACCTCCAGTTGACCATCACGCCGGAGAACATCGCGAAGCTGATGAAGGACCCGCGCACGCTGGTGCCCCTGACGATGAAGGAAGTCGGCGGCGCGACGTACGAAAACTGCTCGGTGAAGATCAAAGGTTCGGTCGGGAGCCTCCGCCAAATCAACGAAGACCGGCCGGGGCTCTCGATCCGCACCGACAAGGTCAAGAAGACGCAGGAGTTCCGGGGCATCGCCAAGTTCCAGCTCAACAACTGCGCGCAGGACAACACCTACCTGCACGAACAGATCGCCGGGGAGATGGCCCGCAAGGCCGGGATCCCGGCGTCGCGCTGCACCCATGCCTTCGTCACCCTCAACGGAAAAACCCAAGGCACGTACGTCCTGAAGGAAGGCTTCAACACCGAGTTCCTCCGCTACTTCTTCAAGAACACCACGGGGCACCTCTACGACGGTGGGCTCCACCAGGACATCCATCCGAACCTCGAGTGCGACCAAGGCGACCCCGCCGAAAAATCGCGCCTGACCGAGTTCGCGGCCGCCCTCGGCGAACCCGATGCCGCCAAGCGCGCCCCGCGCCTCGGCAAGATCCTGGATATCGACGCCTACCTCCGCTATCTGGTGATGGAGAACATCCTGGTGCACGGGGACGGCTATTCCTACCGGGCCAACAACTACCGCGTCTACGAAAACGTCGATGACGGGAAGTTCGTTTTCATCATGCACGGCATGGACAACGTGTTCGGCGTCGATGCGTGGGGTCAAAGCAGCGTACGGGCCTACATCCACGCCTCGCCGGTCAACGCGCCCCTCTACCCCGGCGCCAGCGTGACCGCGGTCGCGCAGGCGCTCTGGAGCTCCAAGGATGCCCCCGCCCTCCGCGAACGTTTCCGCCAGCAAAGCTTCCTCGTCTACGAAAAAGTCATCCGGCCCATCGATTGGGGTCGCCGGACCGAACAAGTGGCGGCGGAACTGAAGGCCAAGCTCCAAACCATCGATGCGGGCGAGGCCAAGCGGTTTGAGCAGCGCGGCAAGGATGGCGCCAAGCAGGTCCGCGCCCGCATGGATTTCGTGAAGGCTCAGTTCGAAGATGCCTACCGGCTCCGCTCGCCGAGCGGCGGCAAGGCCTCCCTGGGCAATTACCTCTGGGTCCCGTCGGCCGACAAAGGCCAGGCCAAGGAAACCAACCTGGCGGGGAAGGATTGCTTCTACCTGCAAGCCGGCGCCGGCGGCCGCGCGGAGTTCCGGCTCCCGCTTTGCTTAGGCCCGGGACGTTACCGACTGGAGGCAAAAGTTCAGCATAAGGGAATCAAGGCCGGCCCCGGCGACGGCGCCAAAGGCGCGCGCCTCCGCCTATCCGGCAATCCGACCGGTGCCACGAATCAGAGCTTCCTCGGCGACAGCCCCTGGAAGTCCACGACCCTCGATTTCACGGTCACCGATGGCGACCCAACGGTCATTGTAGAACTCCCGCCCGGCGTCGCCGGTGAACTCTGGCTAGACCGCGGCAGCGTGCAATTGGTGCGGCTCCCCTGAATCGGCCGAGTAGGGAGAAGGCCTCAAAGGCTTTCATAAAATATACCTTATTCCCAATCAGTCCGAGGGGTTGACTCTCCGAAATGCCGAAGCCATTTTGACGACTCCCAGCCCACCTCAGCTTGGAACCGCTCGCCCCCATTCCTTCCGCCTTGTCACGTTCCGGAAACGTGTGGCTGGCTTGGCTATGCCTAACGGCGGCAGCCTCCGCGCAAACCGCCCCAGCGCCCGCGACCCCGGTCATCGGGGCGCCCGATGTCCCCGCTGGGCCAGTGATCGCGCCGAAAACCCCCGACCTGCCGCCCGACGCGCTCTTCGCCGGCATCGTGCCGCGCCTGACGTTGATCATCCCCCCGGAAAGTATGGCGGCGCTGGCCAAGGACCCCCGCGCGCTGGTCAAGTTCACGCTCAAGGAAACGAACGGCCAAACCCTCGAGAACTGCTCGCTCAAACTCAAAGGCTCCGCCGGCAGCTTCCGGCAGATCAACGAAGACCGGCCGGGCTTCTCCATCCGGACCGACAAGGTCAAGAAGAGCCAAGAGTTCCGGGGCTCCTCGAAATTCCAGCTCAATAACTGCGCCCAGGACGGCACCATGCTGCACGAGCAGATCGCGGGCGAGATGTCCCGCAAGGCCGGCATCGTCGCCTCGCGCTGCACGCACGCCTACGTCACGCTGAACAACAAGGTGCTCGGCACCTACGTGCTCAAGGAAGGCTTCAACGGCGAACTCCTCAGTTATTTCTTCAAGAACACCAGCGGTCACCTCTACGACGGTGGCTTCGTGAACGAGATCAACCCCAACCTCGAAGTCGACAAGGGCGACCCGGCGGAGAAATCCCGCCTGCTTGAGTTGTGCGGGGCGCTCGGCGAACCGGATCCCGCCAAGCGCCTCCAGCGCATGGACAAGATCCTGGATATCGACGCGTA